>NZ_JBAWYV010000001.1:0-85064 GCF_037143375.1 Rhodoferax sp.
CTTATCGGAAATTTAAAGGTGTGTTGCACTTCACTTTTGAGGCTGCCGGGGCTAGCGGGCGTTTAGACCTTCAAAGCAAGTGCCCAGCACCATCGACACGATTTGTTCATCGGTGTACAGGCCGCCCATGCGCAAGAACTCCAGCACCGGGTCGCAGGCTCGGGCAAAGAAGATGTACAAAATAGCAATCGCAGGCAAGTCCGGGTTGAGATCACCCGAAGCTTGGGCAGCCTCTATCCACGCCCCCAACCGGTCACTCACGTCCATCAGGCCGTCCATGTAGTCCTTGTTGGCAATCAGCGTCGCCCGCAACGTGGAGTTCTGGCTCGGCAAGGACGGCATGTCGCCCGCCAATTTCACCTCCAGCGTCCAGCGCACCACAGCCCGCAAATTGTCCAGCGGCTTGGCGTTGGGTGGCAAGGCCCGGATGTAGCTCTGCGCCCGGCGCATCACGCCCACCATGGCCGCTGCCGCGAGTTCTTCCTTGCTTGAAAAGTGCTTGTAGAGGCTGGCTTTGGCAATACCAACCTGGGCTGCCACCTCGTCCACCGTCATGGCCTCAAATCCCTTTTCGGCCAGCAACCGGTTCACGGTCGCAATGATGGCCACCTCCCGGGCCTTGAGCATTTGTTGTTTGAAGGAGGTTTTGATGACGGGGGCAAGGTTCATCCTCAAATTTTAGCCAAGGGTGTAATAACCCGCGATTTCAATGCCGTTGCCGCTGCCGTGGTCAAGGCCGTCGTCAGGGCGTCCAACACGGCTGAATCGAGGTTCCAGCAATGCCAATACAGGTCCACCGGCAAGGCCTGACCGGGGGCAATATCCACCAAGCGGCCGCTTTGCAAATGCTCGCGCACCTGCAATTCAGGCAGCACGCTCACGCCCCACCCGGCCAGCACCGCACGCACCTGGCCTTCGGAACTGGGCACATACAACTGACTCAGCGCCACATGCTTGAGGCTGAAGGCGCGCCCCACGAACTCGGCCTGCAAATCGTCCTTGCGGTTAAACGCCACGAACGGCATGGACCGAAAGTTGTGCGGCGACAAACCACCCGGACAATGCTCACTGGCATAGCCCGCCTCGGCTACGGCGACATAGTTCATGGCGCCCAGCGGCATCATCTTGCAACTGCGCAAGGCTTGCTTGAGCGTGGTGACACAACCAAGAACTTGCCCTTCACGCAACCAGTCATGGGTGAAATCCTGGTCATCGGTGATGATCTCCAGCCCCAGGCCCTGACGTGCCAGCGTACTCAAGGCCGGTAAGGCCCAAGTAGCGATGCTGTCGGCGTTGATGGCAATCGAGATCCGCTCCTCGTCGCGCCCACTGCCCGCGGCACCCGGTGCGAGGTCTTTCAGGTCGCGCTCCAGATCGGCCCGCAGCAGGCGCATCTGCATCGCGTGCTTGAGCAGCAGGCGCCCGGCCGAGGTGGCCTTGAGCGGACGACTGCGCACGATCAGCACCGTCCCGACTTGCACTTCGAGCGAACGCAGTCGCTGCGACACCGCCGACTGGGTGATCGAGAGCCGCACAGCTGCGCGCTCAAAACCGCCTTCTTCAACGATGGCGGCGAGGCATTCCAGGGCATTGGGATCAAACGTGCTCATGCGAACCACCTTAATAAGAATAACTAATGATTTCTGAGAAAGTTTAATCTTACTTTTCAACTTGCGTGACTTCCACGACACTGCAAAGCATGAAAATTACCATTCTTGGCGCCGGAATTATTGGCGTGAGCACCGCCTGGCATCTTTTGGAGCAAGGCCACGAGGTGACCGTTGTGGAGCGTCAACCCGACGCGGCCATGGAAACCAGTTTTGCCAACGCGGCACAAATCTCGGTCAGCTACTGCGAGCCCTGGGCCAACCGCGATGCGCCACTGAAAGCACTGAAGTGGATGTTCAGCAACGAAGCCCCTTTGCTGTTTAGGCCCAAACTGGACTGGCAACAGTGGCGCTGGAGCCTGCAGTTTTTGAGCCAGTGCAATGACGCCGCCTTTGAGCGCAATGTGCAACAACTGGTCGCCCTGGGCGCCTTCAGCCACGCCGCGCTGAAAGACCTGGTGCGCGCCACCGGCATCGAGTACCAACGCTTGGAGCACGGCATTGCCCACTACTACACCGACCAGAAATCGTTCGACACGGCGGGCGATGCCGCCGCGCTGATGCGCAAGTACGGCGTCTCGCGCAAGGTGGTGAACCGTGAGGAATTGCTGCGGATCGAGCCGGCTTTTAAACAATTTGCGCACCGCATCGTGGGTGGCACGTTTACCGCCAGCGACGAAAGCGGCGACGCCCGCGTGTTCACCCAGGCGCTGGCACAACGCTGCATCGCCCGCGGCGCCGAATTTCTCTACGCACATGACGTCGTGCACCTGAACAAAAGCGGCGACGCTATTGAATCAATAGCTATTAGCGCACGTAACACGGGGGCTACAGGCTCAAATGATCTAAAAGTATTACGCCACCTGAAAGCCGATCAGTTTGTCGTGGCTTGCGGCTCCTACACCGCGCCGCTGCTGCGCACCGTCGGGGTTGACCTGCCGATCTACCCGGGCAAGGGCTACAGTGCCACCTTCCCGATTTTGCGACCCGAGGCCGCCCCGCGAGTCTCCACCATTGACGACGAAAAGAAAATCGCCATCAGCCGCCTGGGCAACCAACTGCGCGTCGCCGGCACGATCGAGGTCGGCGGCTACGACCTGACGCTGAACTCTACCGTGGCCCGTGCCCGTTGCCAGATGTTGTCAGACCGGATAGAAGCCGTGCTGCCGGGCGTTTGCGACACGCGCAACGAAGCTCAAGGCGGCAACCCGCAATACTGGGCCGGTTTGCGCCCGGCCACACCCACCAATATTCCCTACATTGGTAAAACCAAAGTAGGGAAACTATGGGTCAATGCCGGCCACGGCACGCTGGGCTGGACGCAAGGTGCGGGCTCTGGCAAAGCACTCGCAGAACTGATCTGCGGGCGTCAACCCGCGATGGCGTTCGGCTTTCACGGTTTTGCCCCTGCCCAGGAACGCGCCCTGAATTCGATCGCCGTGGCAGGCTGAACCGAGCTGATTGATCTATAGACTTGATAAGCAGCAAGTCAGCCTGATATTGGGGGAACTAAGCTTCGCACAGGAGGTTCCCATGCACCTTGTTCGACAACCCGCTGTGGCGGGCGCCTTTTACCCGGGTCAGGCGTCCGTTTTATCCAATGATGTGCGTTTATTGCTCGCCGAAGCCAAACCAGACGCTGGCCCCGCAGCGCAAGCGCCCAAAGCCTTGATCGTGCCGCATGCCGGCTATATCTACTCGGGCAGCACCGCCGCCCTGGCTTATGCCAGCCTGGCCGGCGGACGCAAATCCATCCGGCGTGTGGTTCTACTGGGGCCGGTGCACCGCGTGGCCGTGCAAGGTTTGGCCCTGCCCGATGTGGACTCGTTTGCCACGCCTTTGGGTCTGGTTGAAATCGACCAGGACGCCATCGCAGCAGTCGCTTCGTTGCCGCAGGTCGTGGTGAACCGCGCCGCCCATGCCCCTGAGCATTCGTTGGAAGTTCAATTGCCTTTCCTGCAACTGGCACTGGATGACTTCAAGCTGGTCCCCTTGGCTGTAGGCGATGCCACACCCGCAGAAGTGGCGCAAGTACTGTCCGCACTTTGGGGTGGCCCCGAGACACTGATCGTGATCAGCTCCGACCTGTCGCACTTCCTGCCCTACCAGGACGCGCAATCAGTCGATCAGGAAACCTTGCAAAGTATTCTGCACTTGAGCAGCACACTCTCACACCACCAGGCCTGCGGCAGCACGCCCATTAACGGCCTATTGCTGGCTGCGCGTCAGCATGGTCTACAGGCTCACCTGTTGGGCGCCTGCAACTCCGGTGACACGGCGGGTGACCGGGCACGGGTGGTGGGCTACGCCGCCATTGCCTTCATGCCAGGGGACCCTGATGCACATTGACGCCAACCCGACAACGAACTTGTCAGCCAAAGTCCAGGCCGGGCAAACATTGCTGGCCGTTGCCCGCGCCGCCATCGCCGAGGCCCTGGGTCAAGCGCCAGCGCCTGTCGACGAAACTGAAGAGGCCCTGCAGAAATTTGGTGCCTGTTTTATTACCCTCACCCAGCAGGGAAGATTGCGGGGATGCATCGGTACGCTGGAGGCCAGGCGAACGCTGCTGGCCGATATCAAGGCCAACGCCGTGGCCGCTGCTTTGCAGGATCACCGCTTCGAGCCGCTGACACCGGCCGAACTGTCCACGACCGACATCGAAGTGTCACTGCTGTCCTCCATGCAACCCATGCACTTTGACAGCGAGGTGCAAGCGCTCCAGCAGTTACGCCCCGGCATTGATGGTGTGGTGTTTGAATTCGGCCACCACCGCAGCACTTTTTTACCGCAAGTATGGGAGCAGTTGCCGACAGCGCCCGAGTTCATGGCGCACCTCAAACACAAAGCCGGTCTGGCGCCAGATTTCTGGGCCCCCGGTATCAGGTTGCACCGCTACACCGTCACCAAATGGAAGGAGCGGGAGTCATCATGACTCCATCCTCAAACTACCCCGCACGCTACTGGCACCTGCTGGACGATGGTCGTATGCAGTGCGACCTGTGCCCGCGTGACTGTCGCCTGCATGAAGGCCAACGCGGCGCCTGCTTTGTGCGTCAGCGCGTCGGGGAACAGATGATTCTGACCACCTATGGGCGCTCGTCTGGTTTTTGCATCGACCCGATCGAAAAGAAGCCGCTCAACCATTTCTACCCCGGCAGTAGCGTGCTTTCGTTTGGCACAGCCGGATGCAATCTGGCCTGCAAGTTTTGCCAGAACTGGGACATCAGCAAATCGCACGACATGGACAAGCTGATGGACCAGGCCTCGGCTGAAACCATCGCGACTGAGGCCGTCAAACATGGCTGCAAGAGTGTGGCTTTCACCTACAACGACCCGGTCATTTTTGCCGAGTACGCCATGGACGTGGCCGACGCCTGTCACGCGCGCGGGGTGCAGACGGTGGCCGTCACGGCGGGCTACATGCACGACCAGCCCCGGCGGGACTTCTACGCCAAGATGGACGCCGCCAATGTCGACCTGAAGGCGTTTACCGAAGACTTCTACTTCAAGCTCACCGGCTCGCATCTGCAACCGGTGCTCGACACACTGGTCTACCTCAAGCGCGAAACCAAGGTGTGGTTCGAGATCACCACGCTGCTCATTCCCGGCCACAACGACAGCTCTGAGGAAATAGGGGCCATGTGCCAGTGGATCATGAAAGAGCTTGGCCCCGATGTGCCCTTGCACTTCTCGGCCTTTCACCCCGACTACAAAATGCCGGATGTACCCGCCACCCCACCCGCTACGATGGTACGCGCCCGCGACATCGCCCTCAAAGCCGGCCTGCATTACGTTTACACCGGCAACGTGCACAACATCGAAGGCGACACCACCTTTTGCCACCACTGCCATGCCCCGTTGATCGTGCGCGACTGGTACCAGATCAACCACTACCGACTGACACCGCAAGGCCACTGCCCGCACTGCAGCACCGCCCTGGCCGGTCGTTTTGATGAAAAGGCCGGTCACTTCGGCCGAAGACGCATTCCTATCGCCATGCCTGATTGACTCAATCTGGAAACCCATGCAACTCGCCACCACACAACTCATCAGTCTGGCGGTGGACAGCGTCCACTTGGAAGGCATGCTCGAACTGCCCGTCAACGCGCGCGGCATCGTTTTGTTTGCCCATGGCAGCGGCAGCAGTCGGCACAGTCCACGCAACAATTTTGTAGCGCGTGTGTTCCATGAAAAAGGCATGGGCACGCTCTTGCTCGATTTGCTCACCCTGGCCGAGAACCTGGACTACCAGACGCGGTTTGATATTCCCTTGTTGACGCACCGCTTGCTGGTCGCCACACGCTGGATCAAGCAGCACACACCCACTCAAAGCATATCTATCGGTTACTTTGGTGCCAGCACCGGGGCAGCGGCCGCACTGCAAGCGGCGGCTGCACTCAGGGAGGACATCATGGCGGTGGTGTGTCGCGGCGGCCGACCAGACTTGGCGGGCCAGCATGACCTAACCAAGGTCACCGCCCCCACACTGTTACTGGTCGGCGGGCGAGATGAAGAAGTGATTGACCTCAACCAACGGGCCTATACCCTTCTGCCCTGCACCAAGGAAATGATGATCGTGCCCGGTGCCACGCATCTGTTTGAGGAACCTGGCGCCCTGCAAGAGGTAGCACGCCAGGCAGCCAACTGGTTCAGCCAGTACCTGACCTCCTGAAAGCCTTTGGACAGCTCTATTTTTCAATTGCTTTTCAGCAGCTCATAGACTTCCTCGTCACACACTTGCGGGAAGTTTCGGTAGAACTGCCCAACCGCCTGGAAAATTTGGGGTGTTTCAATGCACGCCACCTCATCTGCCAGTTCGGCCACTTTGACCAAAGTGTCGGGCGGCGACACCGGAACGGCACAAATCAACCAGGCTGGCTTGGCAGTTCGCAGTCCGTGCAGCGCTGCGATCATGGTGGCACCGGTGGCCAGACCGTCATCTACCACAATAACGATTCGCCCAGCCGGGTTAATCGGCGGTCGAATCGGCGTGTACTGGGCGCGGCGCTGCCGAATGGTTTCAATCTGCACCTGCTTCTCTGCATCAATGTATTTGGAATCAGCGCCATAGAACTTGGCGAAATCAGCGGCAAATGTCCAGCCACTTTCATTGACCGAACCTATGGCAAGCTCGGGCTGATTCGGCGCTCGCAACTTGCGCACCAGCACCACATCCAACTCACCCGCCAGCGCATCCGCAATGATTTTCGCTATCGGCACAGCGCCTCTGGGAATGGCCAGCACCAACGGGTTTCTTCCTTTGTAGGCAATCAGTCTCGTCACGAGGCGATGCGCTGCATCGGTGCGATCAAGAAACATACAACCACTGAGCCCTGGCGAGCTACATTTCCTGGATTCGCGCGAGGTAGTCCAACACGGCGCCGATGCGGTTGCGCACATGAATTTCCTGGGGTTGCGTGTCTTCAGACCGGAATACATTCCCCCAAACCGGCATTTCGCGGGCTCCGTGCGAGCCAATCATGACTGACGTCCGGCCATCAATTGTTTCCCAGATCCGCTGACTGGGGAACACCCCCGCATTGCGTTTGGCCAGCGTGGTGAGGTCGCTAGGTGGCTTTGTGAGGTAGGCGCGCATGCTGCCATCTCCTTTGCCTGAGGCACCGTGACAACTGGCGCAACTTGACTCAAATTCCACTTTTCCAAAGTCAACTCTGGACTGCGCAAACCCGGGGCGACTCAAACAACCCAGGACCAGTATCGACCCGAACATAACGATATGTACCTTATTCATGACTCATCTCCTTGCTGTTAAAAATTACCCTGAACAGGATGGAGTTTCCTATGTGATGCCGTTAAAAATTTGATTATTCGCAATGCAATGAAGCAAGCCGTGGCTATTCTGAACAGACAGATTCTTCACTTTTTTCCTAACCAGGAGCTGCCGTGAAAACCGATTCAGACCTCAAAAAAGATGTGCTTTCAGAGTTATCGTGGGACCCACTGGTGCCCGAGGCAAGGGTTGGTGTTTCAGTCAATGACGGGGTAGTGACCTTGACCGGTCATCTGGACACCTACTCTGAAAAAGTAGCGTCCAAGCGCGCCGTAGAACGAGTTTCTGGTGTGAAGGCGATTGCGGTTGAACTTGATGTAGTTCCGGTAGGAATACACCAACGTAGCGACACCGAAATTGCCACCGCTGTTGAACATGTGCTGGGCTGGAATACCTCGGTGCCGCAAGACCGTATCAAGGTGACTGTCGAAAAAGGCTGGGTCACGCTGAGTGGCGAACTGGACTGGAATTTTCAACGGCGCGCTGTGGAACGCATGATCCGACCACTTAAAGGTGTACTGGGGATTACCGACAACATCCGGCTCAAGACACTGCCCATCTCGGTCAATCTTTCGGCCCGGATTCAAGATGCGCTGACGCGTCAGGCCATGCGCGAAGCACGCCGAATTGAGATCGCGGTGGACGGCAGCGTGGTGACCTTGAGCGGCCATGTGCACTCCTGGGCAGAACGCAATGCCGCTGAAGGTGCTACCTGGTCAGCGCCCGGCGTAAGCCGCGTGGTTAATCAATTGGTGATTGAGGCTTAGCGCGCACATGTCTACTCAACTCAAAGACTTTGCCACGACGGTGGTGGCCGTGGTGGAGCCAGAGACTGCCGCCCTGGTAGTCGCCAAAATCATGCGCCAGCATCATGTGGGGGCTTTGGTGGTGGTGGACGCTCAGGAGAAATCTCGTCCTGTAGGAATCCTCACCGACCGCGACCTGGTGCTGGAACTGATGGCCGAGGGACTGGACCCGGCGGTATTCACAGCGGGTGACATCATGACTGTTGATTTGGTCACCGCCACCCCAGAAATGGACGCCATGGAGGCGGTGCAGTTGATGAAGAAACACCGGCTGCGGCGACTGATTCTGATTGACGGTGAAGGCCGCTTGGTGGGCATCATCACGATGGAGGATGTGCTGGAACTGTTGACACGTGAGTTGGCCGACCTGACCGCAGGCCTGGCCGGCGCCAGGGACCGGGAAGTGGTCGAGCGCACCTGAAAGTCGGCTATGGAGCGATCGCCAGTTATTCACAAATCACCCTCTTCGGTTTCCGTACAACCCTATTGGGCGGACTATGAGGGCGAACGCCAACGGGACGTCTGGGCTCTGGCCCGCAACGCGCTGCAAGGACTGCCTGATGGCGGCCTGAACATGGGCTTCGAGGCGGTGGATCTTCACGCGTTTGGCGCCTTGCATGACCGGGTTGCCCTGCGCTTTGTGGCACGCAATGCCCCTGCGGTCGACCTGAGCTACAGCCAACTGGCACGCGAAACCAATCGCTTTGCCAACATGCTGAAGAGTCTCGGTATTGGCAAGGGCGACCGTTTGTTTGTATTGACCGGGCGCATTCCCGAGTTGTACATCGCCGTGCTGGGGGCGCTCAAGAATGGCACCGTGGTCACGCCCTTGTTCTCGGCGTTTGGTCCGGAGCCGATTGCCACCCGCATCAAACTCGGTAGTGGCCAAATACTGGTCACCACCGATCTACTTTACCAGCGCAAAATCAAACAGATCAGAGCGCAACTACCCTCACTGCGCCATGTCTTGCTGGTGAGCGAGGAGGGCGGTATCACCCATGAGCCCGACACGCTGGATCTGGGTCAATGCCTAGCCGCTGCCTCGAATATCTTTACCACCGTCAACACCGGTCCTGATGACCCGGCTTTACTGCATTTCACCAGCGGTACCACCGGGACACCGAAGGGTGCTTTGCATGTGCATGGCGCTGTCGTCACCCACTGGGCGACTGGCCGTTACGCACTTGATTTGCACCCACAGGATCGCTACTGGTGCACCGCCGACCCGGGTTGGGTGACAGGCACGTCCTACGGCATCATCGCGCCCTTGCTGCAAGGTGTAACTTCGTTGATTGACCGCGAGGAATTTGATGCAGAGCGCTGGTACACGCTTCTTGAGCAGGAGCGCATCAGCGTCTGGTACACCGCACCCACGGCGATACGCATGCTGATGAAGTCGGGCGCTGCGCTGGCCCAACAGCATGCCTATCCGGCACTTCGTTTTATCGCCAGCGTGGGGGAACCCCTCAACCCGGAGGCGGTCTGGTGGGGCCTGGATGCGTTTGGCCTGCCGATTCATGACAACTGGTGGCAGACCGAGACGGGCGGCATCATGATTGCCAACACGCCCGCGTTTGACATCAAACCCGGCTCGATGGGGCGACCCCTGCCGGGCGTTGAAGCCTTCATCGTCCGCCATCTGGAGACCGAAGGTGAGCTGCCCCGCGTATGTGTTGTTGACAAGCCGGATGTGGAGGGTGAGCTGGCCTTGCGTGCGGACTGGCCGTCGATGTTTCGCGGTTATTTAAACAACATGGAACGCTATAACAAGTGCTTCGATGCCGACCTTTACCTGACCGGCGACCTGGCCAGGCGCGATGCCGATGGCTACTACTGGTTTATTGGCCGCACCGACGATGTGATCAAGTCCGCAGGGCATTTGATTGGCCCGTTTGAGGTTGAAAGCGTGTTGATGGAACACCCGGCCGTGGCCGAGGCCGGGGTGATCGGCAAGCCTGATGCGGTGGTTGGCGAGGTGGTGAAAGCTTTTGTTTCCCTCAAAAATGGTTTCACGCCGGGTGACGCCCTGCGCATGGACATCTCGGCCCACGCCCGCAAACGCTTGGGGGCAGCCGTGGCCCCCAAAGAGATTGCCTTTTTGCCCTCGCTGCCGCGCACACGCAGCGGCAAGATCATGCGCCGGTTGCTGAAAGCCCGCGAACTCGGCCTGCCCGAAGGCGATACCTCGACACTCGAAGGTGGCGCATGAATGCCTTTCAGGTGCCAGCGCCCCCTACGGGTCCCGTTCCGTGGGACAAGGCCTTTGCACTGGCCCGCTTGTCCGATATGTTGCGCATCCGCCGTATGGAGGAGAAGGCGGCCGAACTCTATGGCCAACAAAAAATCCGTGGCTTCCTTCACCTCTACATTGGCGAAGAAGCCGTTGCCAGCGGTGCCCTGTGCGCCTTGCGCGCGGGTGACAACGTTGTTTGCACCTACCGCGAACACGGCCACGCTTTGCTGCGCGGTGTCGCCATGAACGCCATCATGGCGGAGATGTATGGCAAACAGGAAGGCTGCTCGCGGGGGCGTGGCGGCTCGATGCATCTGTTTGATCGCGCGACCCACTTTTATGGAGGCCAGGGCATTGTTGGCGGCGGCCTGCCACTGGCGACCGGTCTGGCACTGGCCGACAAGATGTCCAAGCGCCCCGGGGCCGTCAGCAACCCGTTCGAGAAGCGCGAGGGCGGGCCTTTGACGGCTTGCTTTTTCGGTGAGGGCGCGATGGCCGAAGGCGCATTTCACGAGTCCATGAACCTGGCCGCCTTATGGCAATTGCCGGTTCTGTTTTGCTGCGAAAACAATCTCTATGCCATGGGCACGGCGCTGGCGCGCTCGGAGTCTCAAACCGATTTATGCCGAAAAGCAGCCTCCTATGGCATGACCACGGAACGGGTCGACGGCATGGATGTCGTGGCGGTGCATGAGGTTGTCAAACGCGCCGCTCATCAAGTGCGACACGACGCGAGGCCGGTGTTCATGGAACTCCAAACCTTTCGCTTTCGCGCCCACTCCATGTTTGACCCCGAGCTGTACCGCGACAAGCAGGAAGTGGAAGCCTGGAAGACGCGGGGGCCCATTCACACCTACACGGCGCGCCTGAAGTCGCAGGGCTTGCTGTCTGAAACCGAATTTCTGGCGCTTGATGCTGCCGCGCAAGCCGAGGTGGACGCTGCCGTGGCCTTTGCCGAAGCCGGCACCTGGGAACCCGTAGAAGATTTGTTGCGCGACGTCACCACGCCCCAAGGAGCCCCCTGATGCCACGCCGCCTCTCTTACCGCGAGGCCCTGCGTGAGGCACTGCGCGAGGCCTTGTTGGCTGACCCACGGGTGTTTTTGATGGGCGAGGATGTGGGTCGCTATGGCGGAACCTACGCCGTCTCCAAAGGGTTGCTGGAGGAGTTTGGCCCCGAGCGAATTCGCGACACGCCACTTTCAGAACTCGGTTTTGTGGGGGCCGGTGTGGGTGCTGCGCTGGGTGGCATGCGCCCGATTGTCGAAATCATGACCGTCAATTTCAGCCTGTTGGCGCTTGACCCGATTGTCAACACCGCCGCCATGCTGCGCCACATGTCGGGCGGTCAGTTTTCGGTGCCTATCGTGATCCGCATGGCCACCGGTGCCGGGCGCCAAGTGGCGGCGCAGCATTCCAATAGTTTTGAGGGCTGGTATGCCCATGTGCCAGGCCTGCGGGTGCTGTCTCCGGCCACGGCAGAAGACGCGCGCGGCATGCTGGCTGCGGCCTTGGCCGACCCGGACCCGGTGCTGATTTTTGAACACGCCCAGCTCTACAACCTGGAAGGCGACGTGCCAGACCACACCGTTGTTGACATTTGCAGTGCCCGTGTGCGGCTTGCTGGCACCGACGTCAGTCTGATCACTTTTGGCGGCTGCCTGCCCAAAGCCATTCAGGCCGCCGAGCAACTGGCAATGCTGGGTATCTCCGCTGAAGTGATTGACCTGAGGGTGCTGCGCCCGCTCGACGACGCCACCGTGATGACCTCGGTTCGCAAGTGCCGCCGTGCCGTGGTCATTGACGAAGGATGGCGTACCGGCAGCCTGGCCGCCGAGGTGATGGCACGCATCAGCGAACAGGCCTTCTTTGACCTGGATGCCCCCTTGGCACGGGTCTGCAGCGAAGAAGTGCCGATCCCTTATGCCCGCCACATGGAAGAAGCCGCCCTGCCTCAGGCAAGCAAAATAGTAGCCGCTGTTCAAGCGCTGCTGGGGAGCGCGCCATGATCGAATTCAAGCTCCCCTCACTTGGCGCGGACATGGACGAAGGCACGCTACTCACATGGCACGTCAAGCCAGGCGACACGCTTAAACGGGGACAGGTGGTGGCCGTGGTGGACACTTCCAAAGCAGCGGTTGATGTTGATATCTGGCATGAGGGTGTGCTGCATGAGCTGCTGGTGCATCCGGGTGAAAAAGTGCCCGTGGGCACCGTGCTGGCCCGACTACTGGAACCGGGTGAAGTGGCAGCCACTGCCGTGGATGCGCCCGCTATCGCCGCGCATGCAAGCCGTCGCGCCGTGTCGCCCTCGGCTCGACGCCGCGCCAAAGAACTGGGCGTGAATGTTGAGTCCGTCAAAGGAAGTGGCGCCCAAGGCGCCGTCACACTGGCCGATATTGAGGCGGCGGCGCATGCCACCACCGCCACGCCGGACCGTCAGACGGAGATGCGCAAAGCCATTGCAGCCGCCATGAGCCGCTCCAAGCGCGAGATTCCCCACTACTACCTTGCCGAGACCATTCCTATGGCCAACGCATTAGATTGGCTCCAGCAGCACAACAAGGACCGGCCCATCACCGAGCGCCTGCTGCCCGCCGTGTTGCTGCTCAAGGCGGTAGCACTCGCGCTGCAACGCACACCGGAACTCAACGGGTTTTTCCGGGAGGGGCAGTTTATGCCCAGCGCGGCCGTGCATACCGGTGTGGCGATCTCACTGCGCGGTGGCGGACTGGTCGCCCCTGCGCTGCACGATGTTGACAACAAGCCCCTGCCACTCCTCATGCAGGAACTGGCCGACCTTGTCAAGCGCGCACGGGCCGGCTCGCTGCGCAGCTCAGAGATGAGCGACCCCACTCTCACCGTGACCAACCTGGGCGACCAGGGTGTGGAGTCTGTGTTCGGCGTCATCTACCCGCCTCAGGTCGCCTTGGTAGGCTTTGGTTCTCTGACAACGCGGCCCTGGGTGGTGGACGGCAAGGTGCGCGCGCAACCCTTGCTGTGTGCCAGCCTGGCCGCAGATCACCGGGCGTCTGATGGACACCGGGGCGCTTTGTTTCTGGCTGAGTTGCGCGATGTCTTGCAACGACCGGAGTCCCTTGACGCCACCGCCACACAAGCCTCCGTCCAGTAAGGAGCAAGCCCATGAAAACCGATCGTGAAACCCTGCAAAAAGATGTGGTCCAACTCTTGTCTGCCATTGCCCCTGAACTTGAAACTGACGCGATGAAGCCTGACCAGCCCCTGCGCCATTGGGTCGATCTGGACTCCATGGACTGGCTGAATTTCCTGGTCAGCCTGCATGAGCACTATGGTGTGATCATTCCGGAATCTAACTACGCCAAACTGGTCACGTTGAATGATGTGGTTAACTACCTGCAGAAAAAACGCATTTGACGCACGGTGTTCCAATGCAGTCACCATGAATGAAAAAATACACCAGCTACTCGATCAGATTAGCGCGCTTGAAGACGACTTACTCAAGGCAGTGCAAGAACAGGAGGCCAGCGCCCTGTTCCACATCAAGGGCAAGCGGGTGGAGTTTGAGGCCTCAGTTCGTCAGGCTCACCGCCAGCTCAAAAACAGTTTTTTCAGGTGGCTGGTCACCAACCGGCCACAGAATCTCATCACCGGCCCCATCATCTACAGCATGATCTTTCCGATGCTGATTCTGGACCTGTGTGTGAGTTTCTTCCAGGCCACCTGTTTTCCGATTTACGGCATCGTCAAGGTGCGCCGCAGTGACTACATCGTGTTTGACCGCCAGCAACTGGAGTACCTCAACTTCATCGAGAAGTTTCACTGTACCTACTGCGCCTACGGCAACGGCTTGATGGCCTATGTGAGTGAGATTGTGGGGCGCACCGAAGAGTATTTTTGCCCGATCAAACACGCACGCAAGGTGCTGGGCAACCACTCCCGCTATGCCCGTTTTCTGGGCTACGGCGAAGCGACCGACTACGCTGCCAAGCTGGAGAAATTTCGGGTGGGCCTGGGCAAGGCAACTCCACCCAAAACCCCTTAAGCCGTCCTCAATCGACCAAGCTCAACTGCTCCGCCGCTTTGGGTTTTAACGGATGACCCACAGTCTGCGACAGCAGCACTTGCTGGTCGTTATTCAACCCCATGGCCTGCGCCAGTACATCACGATCCAGCCAGGCGCGAATCACGGTCGCCAACCCGGCCGACGCGCAATACAGGTAGACGTTTTGCGCCATGGCACCGGCCGCCGCACTGGCATAGGCCTCGCGGTGCGCCACGGGCACCAACTTCATACGGGAATAGTCCGCCACAAACACCAGGTCCAGTGGCGCGGTGTCGACAAAGTCCTGGTAGCCGGTGACTCGGCGCACATCCATGGGGCTCACCAGATGCAGCGTTTGCGTGGATGCTGCATAGCGGAACAAGCCGCTGGGCAAGGCCACGAACACATCCACTTCTTGCGCGTTCATGGCGCTGGGCACGGTGCGCCCGCCCAACTCGGGCCGGTTCACCCCGGCGGTGGCCCACAGCAAGTCAGAGAGCATTTGTAAAGGCAAGGGTTCAGGGTCAAACTCGCGCTGCGACTGGCGTTGCGCCAGGGCTTTCATCAGTGGAATGCCGCCCGTGGTATTGGCCGCCGGCAAGTAAGTCGTGTTGAGCGCGTCGCCCAATGCCGGTTCTGGTTTGAGTTGGCCGATCAGGCCCAACGCCATTTTTGTCAGAGTGTTCATGTTCTTTCCTTTTGGGTTTTTTTCGTTATTGATGGGCAAAGACTGCCTGCACCACGCGCCCATCGGTGAGCTGGCATTCGCCTTCGCCACCGCCGGCCATGCCACGGGCAGGGTCTGCCAAATGAAAGCGGCAACGCATGCGCGGCTTGCCTTCTGTATCCAGTGTGGCTACCACTTTGCCGGAGTAATGGGTCACAAACCGGGTGATCGGATAAGGCGTTGTCATGGGTCCGCCCCAGTACGGCCAGTCGTACCAACCGTTGTGCCAGTGCGCCCACAAGGGTTCCAGCGATTCACTGCGCGTTTGCTGTGTAATTTGAAAAAATCGACCTGTGTAGATCGCGCCGGGCAGCGTTGCGGTCATGTTGCCAGTGATACCGCCGTCCTTGCTCACCCATTGGAACGCAACCGGCGCTTCTCCGGCACCGGGCCCACTCATTTGGCCGCCACCGGTACCTGTGGTGGTGCAGGCAGATATAACGCCTATTGACACAAGTAGCGCGGCAAGGAGGCGGGTGGTTTTCATGGTGTGTTTACTGTTTTTTTCGCCAATAAGAAGCCCGTCAGCGCTTTCGAACTGACGGGCTTTGGCGGAGGCCCCTAACCCGATGCTTGACCATCCGGCTAGTCTAAGGATGCCTCCATCCGCCCTGGTGTAGAAACACCAGAGAACTCCCCCGAAGGGGAAACCTTACCTTTGTGGTCAGGTCGCTGGCTCAAGCAGTGACCCACTCACGGCTTCACTTTAGAAAATTGACGCAATCTGTGCGTTGACATTTCACAAAAAGGCAAGATTTCCTTCCCTTTTGTGGCTTTAGTTATCTGATCTGCCAAACACAATGCTCATCAACGAGGAGATTCCATGGCGATGCAATACCAGCTCAAAGAAGGCCACTACCATTTATACGACCTGAGCACCCCGGCCAGCACCATCACGGGCGAACACCGTTTGAGGCTCAAGACCGACAACGTGGCGATTGCCTTTGACGCCAGCACCGGCGTGCTGCATGAGCATGGCAGCCCCCTGCGCATTCACTCCTGGGCCAGCACCGCACGCAGACGGTTGTGGGCGGCCGGTTCGCTGGACAGCGCCAACGACATCGTGGTGGTCTCAGGCCCCTTGCCCGTAGACGAGATCAACAAATGCCTGCAGATCAACGGCTACTGCCGCCGGATGTTCAACCGCCTCGCCACGCTGCCCCACGGCAAACTCATCGGGCGTGCCCCAGCCCGAGGTAAGCCTCAATAACACGCGGGTCGGCTGCCAGTTCGGCACTTGGG
This sequence comes from Rhodoferax sp., assembly GCF_037143375.1. Lineage (GTDB taxonomy): Bacteria > Pseudomonadota > Gammaproteobacteria > Burkholderiales > Burkholderiaceae_C > Rhodoferax. Next base: position 16,430 of record NZ_JBAWYV010000001.1, read on the forward strand.
CCGGACAGCGACACCTCGCCGGTTTCCAGCACGTAGCCGTAATCGGCAATTTGCAGCGCGGCGCGTGCGTTCTGCTCGACCAGCAGGATGGCGACACCGGTCTGTTTCAGTTCGGTGATGATGCGGAAAATTTCCTTGATGATCAGCGGTGCCAGGCCAAGGCTGGGCTCATCAAGCATCAACAACTTTGGCTTGGCCATCAGGGCGCGGCCCATGGCCAGCATCTGGCGCTCACCGCCAGACAGCGTGCCAGCCAGCTGGACGCGGCGCTCATCTAAGCGCGGGAACAGCTCGAAAACCTCGTCCATGGTTTCCATCTGGTCCCGGTGGCCGCTGCGGTAGCGGTCGAAGGCGCCGAGCAGCAGGTTGTCTTCGACGCTCATTTCGGCGAACAATTCACGCTTTTCCGGCACCAGCGTCATGCCTTGGCGGACCAGTGTTTCGACCTCGCGCTCGCGGCCCTGAAGGTGGCCCATGTACACAATCTCGCCCCTGGCAGGCAGCAGGCCCATCAGCGAGGCCAGCAGTGTCGTCTTGCCCGCACCGTTGGGACCGATCACGGTGACGATCTCGCCACGCCGAATGGTCAGGCTCACGTCGTGCAGCGCCTCGACCTTGCCGTAGGTGACGCGCAAGTTCTTCACCTCAAGGATGACCTCGTGGTCGTGCAGGTGCGGATGCTTGTTCATGCTCATTCAACGCCTCCGAGATAGGCTTCGAGCACCTTCGGGTCACGCTGGACTTCCTCCGGCTTGCCCTCGGCAATCTTCTCGCCAAATTCCATGACCACCACGCGATCGGCCAGACCCATGACGAAATCCATGTCGTGCTCGACCAGCAGGATGCCCATGCCTTCGGCGCGCAGCTTGCGCAGCAGCACGGCGAGCGCCTGTTTTTCCTGGTAGCGCAGGCCCGCAGCAGGCTCATCAAGCAGCAGCAAGCAAGGGTCTGACGCCAAGGCACGGGCAATTTCGACGATGCGCTGCTGGCCCAGCGCCAAGCTACCGGCCGGGTCGAACATGTGCGCGGCCAGGCCGACCCGCTCGATCTGGTGGGCCGCTTCGGCGAGCAGGCGATGGTCCTCAACGCGGTCCAGGCGCAGCGCGGCGGCGATCACGCCTTTGCTGCCGCGCAGATGGGCGCCGATGGCCACGTTTTCGATCACGGACATTTGCCCGAGCAGACGCACATGCTGGAAGGTGCGACTCATGCCGCGCTTGGCGATATCGCGTGAACCCATGGCCACGGTCGACTCGCCCAGGAAGGCGATTTTTCCTTCGCTGGCCGGGTCGACCGCTGAAATGCAGTTGAACATCGTGCTCTTGCCGGCGCCGTTGGGGCCGATCAGCGCCATCACTTCGCCCGCGCGCACGCTCAGGTCCATGTTGTTGTTGGCGACCAGGCCGCCGAACCGCTTGGTGACCTCGCTGGCTTCCAGCAACACCTGGCCGGCTGCACTCACCGTGCGTTTTGGCAGCATTTCAGCCTTGGGGACGGTGCGTTGGCGGGCGCCACCGGGCAGCAATTTGACGATGGCCGGCCACAGGCCAGCACGGGCTTTTTGCAGCACGATCACCATGGCGATACCAAAGACAATGATTTCGAAATTGCCACTCTGGCCAAGAATTTGCGGCAACCAGTCCTGCAGCCACTGTTTCAGGACGGTGATCAGCCCGGCGCCCAGCACGGCGCCCCAGACGTGGCCCATGCCCCCCACAACGACCATGAACAGGTATTCAATGCCCTGCGTCAAGGCGAACGGGGTCGGATTGACGAAGCGTTGCAGGTGCGCATACAGCCAGCCTGAGGCACTGGCCAGCAGTGCAGCAATCAGGAAGATGACGATCTTGGTGCGCTGGGTATTGACGCCCATCGCCTCGGCCATCACGACACCGCCGCGCAGCGCGCGAATCGCCCGGCCCTCGCGCGAGTCGAGCAGGTTGCGAATGGCGACGATGGCGAGCAACACGACAAACCAGATCAGGTAATAAAACTGATCGCCGGACTTCAGCTCCCAGCCAAACAGTGACACCGCCGGAATGCTGGTGATGCCGGTGTGACCGCCCAGAAACTCGACATTGCCAAACAGAAAATACAGGCTGATGCCCCAGGCAATGGTGCCCAGCGGCAGGTAGTGCCCGCCCATGCGTAGCGTGATGAAGCCCAGAAAGAGGGCGACTGCGGCGGTGATGGCGAGGCCGATCAACAGCGTCAGCCACGGCGACATGCCATATGTGGTCGTTAGATAAGCGGTGGTGTAGGCGCCCAGGCCCACGAAGGCGGCTTGGCCGAACGAGGTCAGGCCGGCAACACCGGTCAGCAGGACGAGACCGATGGCAACGATGGCGTAGAGGCCGATGTAGTTGAGCAGCGTGATCGAGAACTCGGGCAGCAGACGCGGCGCCACCAGCAGCAGCGCGACGAAAGCGACGAAGGGCGCGTAGCGCAACCAGCGCCGGTTGGCGCGCGTGGACACTGAGTCGGGGTTGACCTCGTCGGTGTGCTCGTCATCGTCCTCGACATGGCGCGTGGTGAGCGAACGCCAGAGCAGCACCGGGATGATCAGCGAGAAGACAATCACTTCCTTGAAGGAACTGGCGTAAAAGGACGAATACGATTCGAGCAGGCCGACCAAAATGGCACCCAGCGCAGCCAGTGGGTAAGAAACCAGACCACCGATGATGGCGCCCACGAAACCTTTCAGGCCGATCAGAAAGCCGGAATCATAGTAAATGGTGGTGATCGGCGCGATCAGGATGCCGGAAAACGCCCCAATGGCCGCAGCCAGCGTGAAGCACAGCTTGCCGGCCAGCACCGGCGGAATGCCCATCAGCCGGGCACCGGTGCGGTTCATCGCGGTGGCGCGCAGCGCTTTGCCGTAGATGGTGCGCTCAAAGAAGAAATACAGGCCGATGATAAGTAGCGCCGAGGCCACGACCACGAGGATGGTCTGGCCTTGCAGCGGCGCACCGCCCAGCTCGAAGCTGAGGTCGGTAAAGGTTGGCGTGCGCCAGCCTTCGGCGCCGAAAAAGAGCAGGCCCAGGCCGATCAGTGCCAAATGCACGGCGACCGCCACGATCAGCAAAACCAGCACCGGCGCACTGGCCAGCGGCTGAAAGGCGACGCGGTAGATCATGGGCCCGAGCGGCACGACGAGCAGCAGGGAGATCACCACCTGCAGCCAAAGCGGCAAATTAGCTGGCGGCACGGCAAACAGCCCGGCGGCAGCGAGCAGCGGCAGGCCGATGTTGAAAATAACCAGCGGCGGCAATTTGGAAAATCGTTTTTCGCGCAGTAATTTGATGCCATCGAGCAAGGCAATGGTCGTGCCCAGACCGACCAGCAGCCAGAGGGTGCCCGGCACCTTGCCCGCCTGCAGGCTGGCCAGTGTCAGCGCACCATAGGCGACGAACTCGCCCTGCGGAATGAAGATGACGCGGGTGACCGCAAAAACCAGCACCAGAGCCAGCGCCAGCAAGGCGTAGATTGCCCCGTTGGTGATGCCGTCCTGGCCGAGCAGAAGAAGAATTTGAAAGTCCATGGCTTACCAATGGCTGCGGCCCGGGCGTCGGCTAAAACACGCCGCCGGACTAGGGAGTGCGGCTGGCGTCGGTGTGACGCCAGCGCAAGAGACGGCTAGATTACTTGACCAGTTTCCAGGTGTTGTTCTCGATGGTGGCCATGACGCGGGCGCGCTGGTCGAAACCCTGATGGTCGTTGGGCGTCATGTTGAAGATGCCGTGAGCGCCCGGCAGGTTCGTCGAGCCCTCCAGGGCGTCGCGCAGGGCGCGGCGGAATTCAACCGTACCGGGCTTGGCTTTTTTCAGGGCCAATGGAAGGGCGTTGCCGAGCAGCACACCGGCATCCCAGGCGTGGCCACCGAAGGAGCTGACGCTGCCCTTGCCATAGGCGGCTTCATATTTGGTCACGTACTCCAGCGCTGATTTCTTGACCGGATTGTCATTGGGCAACTGATTGGCGATGACCATGGGGCCGAGCGGCAGGAAGGCGCCCTCGACATCCTTGCCACCAACGCGCAGGAAGTCATTGTTGGCCACGCCGTGGGTTTGGTAAATCAAGCCCTTGTAGCCCTTTTCCCGGAGCGCCTTTTGTGGCAACGCGGCCGGTGTGCCAGCACCTGCGACCAGCACGGCATCGGGCTTGGCAGCCATGATCTTGAGAATCTGACCAGTCACTGAGGTGTCGTTGCGCTGGTAGCGTTCACTGCCGACGAGCTTGAGCTTGCGGGCTTCGGCAATCTTGGCGAATTCCTTGTACCAACCTTCGCCGTACGCATCGGCGAAGCCGATGAAGGCGACCGTTTGCAGCTTCTTGTCCGTCATGTGCCCAACGATGGCGGTTGCCATGTGGGCATCATTCTGGGCCGACTTGAAGATCCAGTGCCGCTTGGCGTCCATCGGCTCGACGACGATGGCCGAGCCCGCCATGGAAATCATCGGTGTTTCGTTGTCGACCGCGACGTCCATCATGGCCAGCGAGTTCGGCGTCGTGCTCGAACCGATGACGACATCAACCTTGTTTTCGCTGATCAGTTTCTTGATGTTCTTGGTGGCGGCCGTTGGGTCGGTGGCATCGTCAAGGATGATGTAGTTCACCTTTTGGCCGCCGATGCTGGTGGGCAGCAAGGCGATCGTGTTTTTTTCCGGGATGCCGAGCGAAGCAGCCGGGCCGGTGGCTGAAACAGAAACGCCGACATTGATGTCGGCGTAAGCGGCGCTAGCGAATGTAGCGAGGAGGGCCAGAGACAGTTTTTTGAGCATTTTTATATCCGGAAAAAGTGGAACAAAGCCAAGAAAGTCTAGCACGCAGCCACCGCGAAACAAGTCGTTGGGTGGCTGGTGCCTCGTCGAGTGATGCGCCTTAAATCAGCTTGGAGAACTTGGCGGTCGATTGCGCCAGATGCTTGTCGAACACCATGCCCACGGCGCGCACAAACATGCGTCCCTTGGCCGTGACGGAGATGCTGTTCGCATCGACCACAATCAACTCGGCCTCTTCGTACTGCTTGAGCTGCAACAACTCGTCGGCAAAGTAGCTGACGAAGTCGATGTGGTGCGCGGCGTTGATGGCGGCAAACGTGACCGGCCCGCTGCACATCAGTTCCATGATGACTTGGCGGCGAAGCACGTCGTCGTCGGTCAATGAAAAACCTTTTTCAACCGGCAGCTGATTGGCATCGAGGTGTTCGTAATAGGCCTTCACTGTGCGCACTGACTGGCTGTAGGAATGCCCCACCTTGCCGATGGCAGACACGCCAAAACCAATCAGGTCGCAATCGGCGCGGGTGGTGTAACCCTGGAAGTTGCGGTGCAGGGTTTTATCCAGACGGGCCTTGTTCAGCTCGTCATCCGGCTTGGAGAAATGGTCGAGGCCAATGTAGATGTAACCGGCGTCCAGCAAGCGGCGCACCGACATCAAAAAGATCTGCAAACGCTCTTCAGCCGATGGCAAATCGGCTTCCACAATCAGACGTTGCGCTTTGAAGCGGCTCGGCAAGTGGGCGTAGTTGTAGAGCGCAATGCGCTCGGGGGCGAGTTCAATCACCAAATCCAGCGTGCGGTTAAAGCTGGCTTGCGACTGTTTGGGCAGGCCATAAATCAGGTCGGCATTGATCGACTCGAAGCCCGATTTGCGACTTGCAGTGACCGCTTTTTCGACCATCTCGTAGGGCTGCACGCGGTTCACCGCTTGCTGCACGGCCACATCGAAATCCTGCACGCCAAAGCTGGTGCGGTTAAAGCCCAACTCCGCCAGCATCGCCATGGTGTCGTCGTTGACGGTGCGGGGGTCGATCTCAATGCTCATTTCTGCGTCTGGCAGAAACTCGAAATGGCTGCGCAACATGGTCATCAATTCGCGCAGTTCATCGGGCGTCAAAAAGGTCGGGGTGCCGCCGCCAAAATGCAACTGGGACGCGCGCCGGTCGGGGCCGAGGTGAGCCGCCACCAGCGCCATTTCTTTGGCCAGATAACTCAGGTACTCGGTGGTGCGGCTGTGGTCCTTGGTGACAATTTTGTTGCAGCCACAAAAGTAGCAGAGCGACTCGCAAAACGGCACATGGATGTAAATCGACAGGGGCGGGTTGTCGCGTCCCGGCGTGGCGCGCTGCTCCAGGTACGTGAAGTAAGTGGCCTCAGTAAATTCAGCGTTAAAACGGTCTGCCGTTGGGTACGAGGTGTAACGGGGGCCGAGTTTGTCAAAGCGGCGGATCAGTGCTTCAGAGAATTCAATATCGGGCAAAGTGTTCATTTAAAGACCTGTCAGTGTGTTTCTGGACTCAACCCCAAGGGAGTGCGCCGCTTAAGCTCTGTATTATCCGACTTTCGAACGCTATTATTTATATAGCTGCTCACGCATATTCAACGGGGGCTAGAGCACTATTTAATCAGTATTAACTTAAGCGCCTTGCCCATGCGCCTTCAGCAAACAATCCTGAAACGCCCGGGTCACCCGCGATGGCTGCGGTGACCGGCGCAGGATGCTGAAAAAACTGCAACTGTAGCGAAACAACTCAGGCTTGACGGCGCGCATCTGGCCACTGCGCACAAAACCTTCGGCGTAGTGGTCCGGCAGGAATCCCAGAAATTTGCCCGACAGAATCAGCGTTGCGATGGATTCCTGGTCATAGCCCGTGGCTTGGCGCGTGAGGCGCACCTGCTGCGTGATTTCCATGTTCGGCGAGTGGTAGCCCAAGCCGGCAAAAGGGTAGCTGCGCATCTCGTCCCACCCCATCTCAGTGGGTTCGTTCTTGAACAAGGCGTGTTGCGCGCCGCAGTACAAAAACATGGTCTCGGTGAACAACTCCTCATAGACCAAAGAGTCCGAACTGCGGTGGCCCGGAATCACGCCGACCTGAAACTGCCCGTCGATCACACCGCGCTCAATCGCGTTCAGCGGCGCCACGTACAGGTGAAGGTTGACTTCAGGGGCCAGCTCTGAAAACAAGGCAATCGCCTGCCCCAGATGCGCTTGCGGGTTGCTGGCGGTCTTGTCAAACACCGCGATGTTGAGCTGCCCGCCCATGCGCCGGTGAATCTCGTCCACGCTGGCGCGAAAGGCGTCGGTGCCGGCCAGCAGGCGCAGGGTCTCCGAATAAATTTGCTCACCCTCGGTGGTCAGCGAAAACCCAGCCCGACCCCGACGACACAAAGTGAGCCCCAACCGCGTTTCCAGGTCTTTGATATGGCGGCTCACGGTGGACGTGCCAATGTTGAGCTCCAACTCGGCCGCCGCCATGCCGCCGCAATCGACCACGCTTTTGAACACCCGCAACAGGCGAATGTCCATGTCGCTCAACTGCCCCAGCGAGGAACGGCTTTTTAGTTTCATAGATTGCTAACTGAATAGTGATACATAGTCATTTATAAGAGTAACAGAGCCCATCAGAATCGTCGACTTATTTCCTGAATTGGAGACACCATGAAAATGAACGACACCCAACACCTGACGCAGCCCCGCACCGATGCCGCCTGGCTCGATGCGCACTGGATGCCTTACACCGGCAACCGCAATTTCAAGGCGCATCCGCGCATGATGGTGAGCGCCAAAGGCTGCTACTACACCGACCAGCACGGCAAGCAGATTTTTGATGGTCTCTCGGGCTTGTGGTGCAGCGGCCTGGGCCACGGGCGCGAAGAAATCACCGCAGCGGTCACCAAGCAGATGGCGACGCTGGACTACTCACCGGCGTTTCAGTACGGCCACGCGCTCTCGTTCGAATTGGCCAACAAGCTCAAAGAACTCACCCCCGCCGGGCTGGATTACGTGTTCTTCACCGGCTCCGGCTCCGAGTCGGCCGACACCTCGCTCAAAATGGCCCGGGCTTACTGGCGCATCAAGGGCCAGGCCAGCAAAACCATCATGATCGGGCGCGAAAAGGGCTACCACGGCGTCAACTTTGGCGGCATTTCGGTCGGCGGCATTGGCGCCAACCGCAAGATGTTTGGTCAGGGTATTGCCGCCGACCACCTGCCGCACACCCAGTTGCCCAGCAACGCCTTTTCACGCGGCATGCCTGACAAAGGCATGGAGTTGGCCGACGACCTGTTGCGCCTGATCACGCTGCACGACGCCAGCAATATTGCGGCGGTCATCGTCGAGCCGTTCTCTGGTTCGGCGGGCGTGGTTATTCCGCCCAAAGGCTACCTGCAACGCCTGCGCGAGATTTGCACCGCCAACAATATTTTGCTGATTTTTGACGAAGTCATTACCGGCTTTGGCCGCTGCGGTGCCTGGACCGGGGCCGAATCGTTTGGCGTCACGCCCGACATCATGAACGTGGCCAAGCAGATCACCAACGGCTCGCAGCCGCTGGGCGCGGTGCTGGCCAAAAAAGACATCTACGACACTTTCATGGCGCAGGGTGGGCCGGATTACATGCTGGAATTCATCCACGGCTACACCTACTCGGCTCACCCGGTGACCTGTGCGGTCGGACTGGCCACACTGGACTTGCTGGAAAAAGAAAACATGATCGAGCAGGTCAAGGCGGTGGCGCCGTATTTCGAGAATGCGGTGCACAACCTCAAAGGCGTCAAACACATCACCGACATTCGCAACTATGGTCTGGCCGCCGGTTTCACGATCGACGCGGTGCCGGGCGAGCCCGCGCGACGCCCCTTTGAGATCGCCATGGCCATGCTCGACAAGGGGTTTTATGTGCGCTACGGCGGTGACACCATCCAGTTGGCCCCACCATTCATCACCACGCCAGCGCAGATCGACAGCCTGATCAACGCGCTGGGCGAGACCATCAACCAAACCGCCTGACTCCACTTTTATAACAAATAGAGCTGTAGCCCCCGCATCATCTGCGCAAGCAGCTACTTATTTAATAGTAACAATATCCTGAAGGTTACCGAATGAACACGCCCACACTGATCCAGCACCTGATTGATGGTCAAACCACTTCCGGCGGCACGCGCACCCAGCCGGTTTACAACCCGGCCACGGGCCAGGTCATTGCCACACTGCAACTGGCCGACAAACTCACGGTCGAGCAAGCGATTGCGTCGGCCCACGCCGCCTACCCGGCCTGGCGTGCCACGCCGCCGCTGAAGCGGGCGCGGGTCATGAGCAAGCTCAAGGTTTTGCTGGAAGAAAATGCCGACCAGATTTGCGCTTTGGTCACCGCCGAGCACGGCAAGGTGCTGAGTGACGCCATGGGCGAACTGCAGCGCGGCATTGAAAACGTCGAGTACGCCAGTTACGCGCCCGAGTTGCTCAAAGGCGAGCACAGCAAAAACGTCGGTACCGGTGTCGACTCGTGGAGCGAGTTTCAGGCGCTGGGCGTCACCGCCGGCATCACGCCGTTCAACTTCCCCGTCATGGTGCCGCTGTGGATGTGGCCGATGGCGATTGCCTGCGGCAACACCTTTGTGCTCAAACCGTCCGAGCGCGACCCTAGCAGCGCGATGCTGGTGGCGCAACTGGCGCTGCAAGCGGGCTTGCCACCGGGCGTGCTGAACGTGGTCAACGGCGACAAAGAAGCGGTCGACACCCTGCTGGCTGACAAGCGCGTGACGGCCATCAGCTTCGTCGGCTCGACGCCGATTGCTGAATACATTTACGCCACCGGTTGTGCCAACGGCAAACGCGTGCAAGCCTTGGGCGGGGCCAAAAACCACGCTGTGGTGATGCCTGATGCGGATGTGGCCAATGCGGTCAGCGCCTTGATGGGCGCGGCCTATGGTTCGTGCGGCGAGCGCTGCATGGCGATTCCGCTGGTGGTTGCCGTGGGAGACGCCACCGCCGACGCCGTGGTGGCGGGCCTGAAGGTCGAGATCGCCAAAATGAAAGTCGGCCCCGGCACAGATGCCGCCAACGACATGGGACCGCTGGTCACCAAAATGCATTTTGAGAAAGTGCTGGGTTATGTGAATCAGGGCGTGGCCGAGGGCGCCACGCTGGTCGTCGATGGCCGCAATATCAAGGTGCCCGGCCATGCCGAAGGTTACTTCTTAGGCCCTTGCCTGTTTGACCACGTCAAGCCCGGCATGACGATTTACCAGGAAGAGATTTTTGGCCCGGTGCTGGGCGTGATGCGCGTGAACACCATGCAAGAAGCCATGGACCTGATCGACGCCCACGAGTACGGCAACGGCACCTGCATCTTCACCCGAGATGGCGAAGCCGCCCGCTACTTCACCGACAACATTCTGGTCGGCATGGTCGGCGTCAATGTGCCGCTGCCAGTGCCGGTGGCCTACCACTCGTTTGGCGGCTGGAAGCGCTCGCTGTTTGGCGACCTGTGCGCCTACGGCCCGGACGCCGTGCGCTTCTACACCAAGCGCAAAACCATCACCCAACGCTGGCCGTCGGCTGGCGTGCGCGAAGGCGCGACGTTCAGCTTTCCTAGTGCGCGGTAGAGGGTGTGCGGGACTCAGGACGGCGCGGCACTCAGCGCCGTTCGTGTCCCCCGGCCTTTGGCCTCCGCCTTGACCTCACTGCGCTGAATACCACGCCGTCCTGAGTCGGCCAACATCGCTCACAGACGATGACACCGGGGTGGAGGGTGCAGCGAATTAAAGGGCCAGGCTCAAATTAATCCATGCCAGCTTCAGGCAAACGGATTAACGATACGCACACCCGCCATGGTTTCACCAACATTCATGTCTTCGCTGAGCAAAACGCTGCACCCCGCAAGCTGGGCGCTGGCCATGATGAGTGCATCGTAAAAAGCGACACTGCGTGTTTGATGCAAGTCCAGCCCGGCACGAATGACAGCGGGGGTGACCTGGACCACTTCAAACTGTTCATACAAGTCAAGCTGGGCACGAATGTGTTGGGGCGGCAGCTTCAACTTTTTAAGCGCAACATTGCAATACTCCTGAAGCACTTGTGTTGACAAAACACCATCCATACCCTCGTACAGCTGTTTTAGAAGCGCCAGTGCAGCATGCTGCTTGGCAGGTGCATCGCCAGCCTCTGCATAAATCAGGACATTGGTATCAATAAAGCTTCTGGTGGCCATCAGATCAACGCTCGTTGGCTTCGTCACGGTCAAAACGCCAACCCTCCAACCGTGCTTGCGACTGCAGGCAGCGCTGCTCAAACTGCTCCCACTGCTGGCCGCGCCGGGCACTGCCGGCCAATTGCTCCAGGTAGTCACGCACCACCTGATTAAGACTCTTGCCCAGCTTTTGCGCAGCCTCACGCGCGCGGGCCGCAACTTGCTCGTCAACCGAAAGTGTGATGTTCATGAAACGCTCCTGTAAATTTTTAGCACGTATTATGTGTACGCACGATAAGTTTACTCCCGCACAAGAAACCTCGTTGACTTCATTTAATTTCATACGCGCTTAAATTGGCCCGTTCACTCAATCGTCCGCATGCAGCCCAGTTCGTTTCCCCCTCAGGGCAGCTTCACAGCCTGGATGTCCGCCTTGGCCCCCAGCCCGAGGGTCTTCACGAACGACACGTGGTGGCCCCGGGTGGTGATGTTGTCGTCGTGCACGGCAAAGCCGACGTTGTAAACACCACCCGCTTTGAGCGTCTTGTCGTCTGCGTTGGTCAGCCCCAGCGGACGCACCATCACCACCGTCCACATGCCGTCACGCCATGAAGCGATGGCGTTGTTGTCGGCAGCCGAGCCCTTGGCGTCCTCACGGCTCATGATGTAGTCGGGCACCATGTCGCCCTCTTTCCAGCCAGCGTTCGGGTCAAACGGCACAGCATTGCTTTCGCGCACCAGGTAGAGCTCGCCTTTGCGGGCTTGGCTGTCGGCGGTGATCGACTTGAAGCCCATCTTCTTTTCATCCCACATGAACTTGGGCGCATGGGTTTTGGCATCGGCGTTGCCACCGAACACATCGGTACCGGCATCGCCCAGGCGCCACTCCAGCACATAGCCGTCATCGGCCATGCCGACCGCGTTGCTGCGGTGGGCGCGCCACTGGATCAGGTCGACAAACTTGCCATCGGCCTTGAGCTTGGCTATTTCTTCCACAGACTTGCCGGTCTTCCAGTCAGACGGATCGGTGCGGGTGTCGGGCAGGTACTTGCGGACATCGCTCTTTTTGATGGCCTGCAGCAGCGGGTTGGCGGCCACCTCTTCTTTGGTGAACTGCTTGGGCATGTCGCGCTGGCCGTCGTGACAACTCTGCCAGCAACCCTGCTTGGCGAAACCGGCCACCTTGCCATCGTCAATCATGATCGACATGCGGTCTTCGTAAATGCCGGGTTGCGTGCCGTCCTGCACCACTTTGTCCAGCTTGGGGAAGCCCCAGACCTTCCACTCCTTGCCGTCAAAACGCAGGTACTGGTGCTCGGTGCCGGGGTACGGGTTTTGGGTTTTCCACTGGAAACGAAGGTAGGCATTTTTGGCGTCGTAGGCGGCTTGCACGCTCAGGTCGACATAGCCCACTTTGCCTTTGACGGGCACGGGCTCCAGGCGGTTGGCCTTGACGAGTTTGTTGCCCAGGTCTTTTTCGGCGTCTTTTTCGTCGTGGCATGACACGCAGGAATCACCGCGAATCACCTCTTTGCTGGCGCCCTTGTGCGCATCGCTGCGTAGCCACTCGTAGGTCGATTGCCCGGGGTAGAACAACTGAACCGGGGTCACTTTTATTTTGCCCCAGTCGATCTTGGCCGGGTCGGCGGCGTGGGCGGTGCCCAGGCTCACCACGGCGAGTCCGAGACTCAGGGCAATTACAGTCTTTTTCATCAGGATCTCCAGTTAAAAAACAGGCTCAATGGCAGTAAAGCCATTCATCAGGTGAAGCAGTGTGAAGCTGCTGGATTGAGTTAACTTGACCATCGTCAATACTGCGAACAGTCTCCGACCCGAGCGCGGGACCCTACCTCGCAAGCCTGAATTCAACCGGAATATAAATTTGCTATATATTTAATAGCTGCTTGCGCAGGTAGCACGGGGGCTAGAGGCTTGTTTGACCTGTATTCCTGCCCCTGCTTCATGGTTTGACGCGCTGCAATAAAAACCCATACACCTCTGGACAAAGTGCAAAATGGCCGCCACCCCAGGCCGAGGTTAACCATTTCGCCCCGGGCCAACGGTCTCGCTGGGCGAGTCATCTACAAGACACTGGTGCGACCCGCAGCGCCAGGTCTTTAACCACAAAGAATTCCATGATCCCGAATTTCTTTCCATGGCGCTCGCTCAAAACCAGGGTGCTTGCGCTAACCCTTGGCATTTTCCTGCTCAGCCTCTGGTCGCTTTCGTTCTATGCCAGCAACATCTTGCGTGACGACATGCAACGCGTGTCAGGCGCACAGCAGTTTTCGTTAGCGTCATTCATTGCCAAGGACGTGAATGACGCGTTGAACCTCCGAATGAAAGCGCTGGAAATTTTGGCCAGCGAAATTGACGCTCACTTGCTCGATCAGCCAGCGTCTTTGCAAAAAAATGTTGCAAATCGTCCACTCACTCAGCTGTATTTCAACGCGGGTATCTTCATCACCCGGCTAGACGGTCTCGCCGTTGCCGAGTTTCCTGTGATGGGTCGGGTTGGGCTCAACTACATGGACAAAGACCACATCATGGCTGCGCTCAGAGACGGCAAAGCAACGATCGGCAAACCGGTGGTTGGCAAGCGGGTCAAGGCGGCAAGCTTTGCCATGACCGTGCCCATTCGTGATGCGCAGGGCAAGGTGATCGGGGCCATTGCGGGGGCCACTGATCTGTCCAAGGTGAATTTTTTAGACAGCTTCGCAGAAGGCAAATATGGCGAATCCGGTGGTTTACTTCTGATTGATTCACAGCATCGACTCATTATTACCGCCACCGATAAGAGCCGCATCATGGAGAAAACCCCTGCTCCAGGCCTCATGCCGTTCTTGGACCGCCTGCTGGACGGGCACGAAGGCACCGCCATTTTTACCAACAGCCAAGGCCGGGAAGTCTTGAATTCCGGCACAAATATTCACTTGAACGGTTGGCGCGTGATTGTCTCGATGCCGACCCAAGAAGCCTTTGCCCCTGTTCAAAAGATGCAAACGCACATGCTGTTCGTCACGCTACTCGCCACCTTGCTGTCGGGGGTGCTGACCTGGTGGGTGCTCAAGCGCCAACTGGCGCCAATGCAGCAGGCTGCCAAAACCATCGCCCTGCTGTCGCACACCGACCAGCCCTTGCAGCCCTTGCCGATTCAGACCCATGACGAAATTGGCGAGCTGATTCTGGGCTTTAACCGACAGCTGGCCATTGCGAATCTGAGGGAAACCGCCCTGCAGATGAGTGAGCAGCGTTTTCGCAATCTGATCGACCACAACAACGCGGTCATTCTCCAGGTCGAACCCGTCACTGGTCAGATTCTGGATGCCAACGACTCAGCGAGCGTTTTTTATGGCTGGAACAAGGCCCAGTTATGTGCCATGAACATCAAGGACATCAACACCCTGGGGCCGAGTGAGATTAAAGTTCAGATGGCGGCTGCCACTAGCGGCAAGCGCAACTACTTCATCTTCAGCCACCGCCTTGCCAATGGCGAATCCAGGGCGGTCGAGGTGCATAGCACGTCCATTACCTCAGGCCCCAAAACTGTTCTGGTGTCGATCATTCACGACATCACACAACGCCAATTGGCTGATCAGCGCATTGTCCATCTCATGCATGAACAGCAGGCTATTCTGAACAGCCGCATCATCGGCATCGTCAAAATCAAAGACCGCAAATTCACCTGGTGCAATGCGGCTTTTGAAGAAATGATGGGCTATGTCCCCGGCGAGTTGGTGGGCCAATCCACCCGCATCCTGTACCCCAGCGATCAGGCCTTTGACGCGCTTTCCCAAGTCGCCTACCCGGTCTTGCAACGGGGCGAAATCTACCGCACTGAAATAGAGTACCTGCGCAAAGACAGGTCGCTGGTCTGGTTTGAACTCAGCGGTGGTTTGCTTGCTCAGGGTGTCGAGGGCTCGATCTGGGCTTGCATCGACATCTCCGATCGGAAGCGATTGAAAGCCAGACTGTTGTCTGCCAAGGCCGATGCCGAGGCGGCCAACCATGCCAAGTCGCGCTTTCTGGCCGCGGCCAGCCACGACCTGCGCCAGCCACTGGCCGCCATGTCGCTGTACGTGGGCATCCTCAAACGCCAGGCCGCCCCCGCGAACTCCGACTTGGTGGCGCGAATTGAAGATTGCAGCAACAGCCTCTCGGAGTTGCTCACCGACTTACTCGACGTCAGCAAGTTTGACGCTGGCGTGGTCACCCCCAAGTTGTCGGAATTCGCCATCGACGACTTGCTGGGCGCGCTCTTTACCGTGCACCAGGTGGCGGCGCAAGAAAAAGAACTGCATTTGCGCTGGCGTCACGCCGGACTGACAGTGCGCTGCGACCAACAGTTGTTGAGCCGCATCCTGGGCAACCTCATTTCGAACGCAATTCGGTTCACCCACCAGGGTGGCGTTTTGATCGCGTGCCGACGCCATCAGGGTCGGTGGTGGGTAGAGGTGTGGGACACCGGCATCGGCATTGCCGCCGATCAGACCGGTCTCATTTTTGAAGAATTCCGCCAACTCGGGGACGACGCCCGCAACCGGGGCAGCGGTCTGGGGCTGGCCATCGCGGCCAAGGCCGCCGCGCTGCTGGGGCTGGAAATTCGACTCCGCTCTCGCCCGGGTCGGGGTTCCATGTTTGCCGTGGCCTTGCCGCTGGCCGTCGTGAGCACGCCCACCATCGCCCCATCAGCACAGCCACTCTTCAAGCCTGTGCGCATCGCGCTGGTGGAAGACCATCCAGATGTTTTACGGGCCTTGCAACTCGCCCTTGAAAGCGCGGGCCATACGGTGGTGGCCGCCACCAACAGTCAGTCGCTGATGAACTTGCTGGGCTCCCTCGCGCCCGATATCGTCATCTCGGATTTCCGGCTTGGCGACGGCCTGACCGGTTTCGGCGTCATCGCGCAAGCCCGAGTCAACTTCGGTGAGGCGCTGCCTGCCTTGCTCATCACGGGTGACACCGATCCGGACGTGATCCGCCGCATGAGCGAGCAGGGCATCACCGTGCTTTTCAAGCCGATGCAGATCGATGCCTTACTGACAGCGATTGGGGCCGCGACCGCTGCCTGACTTTGTTATTAGCCACAAGAATGACTCTTCGATTAGTCTGATGTTGGTAGCCACGCACGGCGACTTGAAACACACTTCGCCTCTTACTACAAAACCGGAGACTTCATCATGCGCATCGGACTACCCAAAGAAATCAAGAACCACGAATACCGCGTCGGCCTGACCCCCGCCAGCGTGCGTGAACTCACGCTGCATGGCCACGAGGTACTGGTGCAAAACGGTGCCGGTGAAGGCATCGGCATGACCGACGATCTCTATGCCGCCGCCGGCGCGAAACTGGTGGCGCTGGCCAGCGACGTGTTCGCGCAGGCTGACATGATCGTCAAGGTCAAGGAGCCTCAACCGCAAGAGTGCGCCATGCTGCGCCCGGGCCAGATTTTGTACACCTACCTGCACCTCGCACCCGACCCGGAACAAGCTGCGGCGCTGGTTAAATCCGGCGCGGTTTGCATTGCCTACGAAACCATCACCGGCCCCGGTGGCGGCTTGCCACTGCTGGCCCCGATGAGCGAAGTGGCGGGCCGCATGGCGGTGCAAGCGGGTGCCGCGCACCTTGAAAAATCCAAGGGCGGTATGGGCGTTTTGCTGGGCGGCGTGCCCGGTGTGCCTGCTGCGCATGTGGTGATTTTGGGGGCCGGTGTGGTTGGCACGCACGCGCTGCAAATGGCGGTGGGTCTGGGTGCCCGCGTGACGGTGCTCGACAAGAGCGTGGACCGCCTGCGCCAGCTTGACCTGGTGTTTGGCAACCGCATCAGCACCGTGTACTCCACCGCGCAGAGCGTCGAAGACGCCGTGCTGGATGCCGAACTGGTGATTGGCGGGGTGCTGATCCCCGGTGCCGCCGCACCCAAGCTGGTGACTCGCAGCATGATCTCCCGCATGAAAAAAGGCGCTGTGGTGGTGGACGTGGCGATTGACCAAGGCGGTTGCTTCGAGACCTCGCACGCCACCACGCACGCTGAACCCACGTTCATGGTGGACGGCGTGGTGCATTACTGCGTGGCCAACATGCCCGGCGCCGTGGCGCGAACCTCGACTTTTGCGCTCAACAACGCCACCATCGGCCACGCCGTGGCACTGGCTGACAAGGGCTGGAAACAGGCCCTGCGCGATAACCCGCACCTGAAGAACGGCTTGAATGTGGCCAACGGACAAGTCACCTACGAAGCCGTCGCGCTGGCGCTGGGCTACCCGTATGTGACGGCGGACAGCTTGCTGGGTTGAGCCAGCTGACGGAGTTCTTCCTCGTCAAAACCCGCCAGACGGCGGGCTTCCAGATTAAAGGGCGGCAGCAACTTGGGTGCGTCGTATTGCTTGACCAGATCGGTATAGGTGGTGATCGGGTCCAGTTGCCGCTGGGTACACAGCCAGCGGTACCAATGGTTGCCAGCGGCCACATGGCCAATTTCATCGTTCAGGATGGTGGTCAGAATGGCGCCTGCCTTGTGGTCGCCCACGCTGATCAGCTTGTTTCTGACCGCCGGTGAGGCATCCAGACCACGCGCCTCCAGCGTGCGCGGCACCAACGCCACACGCGCCAGCACATCGCCCTGGGTCTTCTCGGCCATGTCCCACAAGGTGTTGTGCGCGTCGAAGTCGCCATAGTCAAACCCGAGGCTCACCATGTGGTCGCGCAGCAGGGTGAAGTGCAGCGCCTCCTCTTGGGCGATGCGCAGCCAGTCGCGGTAAAAGGGGTCCGGCATACCGGCAAAGCGCCAAACAATGTCGAGCGCCAAATCGATGGCGTTGAACTCGATGTGCGCCAACGCGTGCAGCAGCGCCGCACGGCCTTCGAGCGTGAGCAGCGATATTTTTCGGATCGCCTTCGCGTGCACCAGCGTCGGCTTGGCCGGGCGACCCGGTATGCCCGGCGGCGGCGCTAGAAGAGCGTCCGCGTCGATGGGCAGGTCAAGGCTCAAGGCGAGTGTGGCTTGTGCTTTGGCCACCGCGTCTTGCATGAGCAGCGGGCCGAGGACGGCAGTGCGCAGGGTTTGCATGGTGGGGTGTAGCGGGACTACTCTCACGCGGCTGGGCTATCGGTGGCGAGGCGGCGGGTGGTCAGGGCGCAGCGCTGGTCGATCAGCGTCACGATCTGCCCAATGACGGGGTGGGTCGTAAACGTGGCCTGGGTTTTATGGGCCAAGTCTGGCAGGCGCTTGGCAATCTCAAGAATGCGTTTTTTGACCAGCGCGGGCGACAGCCCGGCGGCTACCGCCAACTGCGCCCAGTGTCGCACCTCGACTTCAGAAAACTTGTATTTGCTGCCGATCTTCATGGCCATTTTGTCGGTGAGTCGGGGGTAAACCGCTGTGGACAACACGTCATACAGCGGGGCCAGCACGGCACCCTGTGGGGTGTAGAGCAACGAGAAGTTCTTGGAGTGCGCGTCGTGGTTGCCAACCAAGGCGTTGAATATGACAAAGTCCAGCAGTTTCAAAATGTGTGGCGCACTGGGCCGGGTGGCGTGGCGCAGCAGGGCAAAGGCCTGTGCCAGATCAGGGCCGCCTTCGTTTTGGTATTTGGTTTCGGGCGGCAAGCCCAAGGCTTGGCAAAAGTCCTCTTGATGCAGGCGCGTCCATTGGCCTTCGGGCGTGCGCTGGCGGTCGTAACGCTCAACCAGCAGATAGGCACGGTCTTCAACGCTATGGATAGCGGCACGGGCCACGTCCAGTTTGATCGCGTGCGCCAACGCCAGACAAAACCCTTCGTTAAAGACGCTGCCCTCAATGCCAGGAATGGCCGGTTTGAGAATGTGGGTGCTGGGGGAGCCAAACCGGGGCAGGCCGATGCGGACCTGACCGGCCTCCAACTGCGCCACCACGGGGAGTTTGTCTTGCGCTCCGGCCAGCGACAAACGCATGTCTTGCTCACCGGCCAGCATGGGGCGCCGGGGCATGTCTTCCAGCACGCGTAGCAGGTCGGGGTTGGGCAGCCAGCGCACCGCGTTGGTCGCTTCGGTGGCCTGCGGGGTTTGCCCAGGTTCGAGCAGGGTCACGGCACCGGCGCACTCGCCACCAATGCCGTCCAACAGGGCAAAGTCGTTCTGGCGGGAGACATGCAGGGCCATTGCGACGAGTTTGCGTTTGTCGCCTTCGGGTAGCAGGCCCGCAAAGAAGGGGCGCGTGGCGCGGTCATCAAACGGCTCTGTCTGTAGCGGTAACGATTGCGACAAGGGTCGGGCCTCAGCATGGGTCAACCACTGCGGCGCATAGCTGAAGCTCAAGCGGCCATCAACCTGGGCCAGGGTGCCAATAGGGTGACCCGACAGCCAGACGGCAAGTTGCCTGGGCATGTCAGGCGCCTTCGCTGCCTGTGGGCAGACCGTTGACGGCCACTTGCCCACCCAGCGCGTGCAACACGCAAAGCACTTTCTCAAGCCGCACGGTGGGTTTACCGGCTTCCAGCTCGACGACGAAGCGAATGCCAACTCCGGCGGCCAAGGCTAGCTGGGGCTGGGTCAGGCCCAGTTGGTGGCGGGCCGCGCGGACCGCCTGGCCCAGTGTTTTTGGGGTGTCAATGAGAGTAGTCATGTTGTTTCCTGTTCGGGAAATTATGACCGCAATTGACCCCTTGACATTAAAACCACCCCGAACGGGATGGTTTTACGGAAAGATTACTGCTTGACGGCTTCGACCTGAACGATCAAACGCACGTTTTTCGGGAAGCCCCAATCGATGCCGTAGTTCATGCCGAACTGGGTGCGGTCGATGGTGGTCTCGAAGTCGCCGCCGCACACTTCGCGCTTGATCATCGGGCTGTCATAGCAGTTGAAGTTGGTGGCCTTGAGCGTGACGGGCTGGGTCTTGCCGAGCAGGGTCAGGGTGCCGGTCACTTCAGACACCTTGTCGCCATTGAAGCTGAACTTGTCAGACTTGAAGGTGGCGGTGGGGAACTTGGCTGCGTCAAACAAGTCAGCGCTTTGCAGGTGCTTGTTGAAAGCGGCGGTGCCGGTGTTGATGGAGGTGGTGTCGATCACGATCTCGACGCTGCCGGTCTTGGCGGCGCGGTCAAATTGAACCGTACCTTCTTTTTTATCAAAACGACCACGGTTGGTGGTGGTGCCAAAGTGGCTGATCTCAAAAGTGGCAAAGGTGTGGGTGGGTTCCACGGCGTAGGTCGCCGCTTGAACTTGGGAAACGCCAGCCAGCAAGGTGGCGGCTGCGAGGGTAATGAGAGATAAACGCATGAGAAAACTCCAGTAGAAAGTTAAATACAAAACAAAGAAAACGGCGATGATCTCGCACTCACGAAAAAACTTAAAGCTTGCCAACCCCGCTCAGGGCCAGCTTGAACTTGACTTGCACATCGTCGGCCACCATCGAGGTGTCGGCCCAATCGCCCTCACCGATCTTGAAGCCCAACCGCTTGATCGGGAAGACGCCGGTGGCCATCGTCACAGCACCGGTTTGGGTCATGCTGACCGGCACCACCACATCGCGGCTCTGGCCCTTGATGCTGAGCTTGCCCGCCACTTCGTACTTGCCAGCCCCCAGTGCTTTGAAACCGGAGGAGGCAAAGGTGGCTTGCGGGAATTTGGCGGTGTTGAACCACTCCGACTTGGGCAACTCGGCGTCGGTCTCGGGTGAACCCAGGGTGGCGCTGGCAATGTTGACCGTGAAGGCGACTTTGTTGGTGGCAAGTTTGGCCGCATCGAAGGCGATCTGCGCGTCAAACTTCTTGAAGTGCCCTTCTACCGGCACCCCCATTTGTTTGAAGACAAAACTGATGTCGCTTTGCGCCGGCAGCAGTTTTTGCTCTGCTAGGGCGGGCAGCGCGGCGGCGCTGAGCAAGGCTGCGGCCAGAGGCCAAGTGAGTGAATTGAATTTCATAAAAATGCTTTCAAAAATACGGGTCAAAAGTTCAAGCCCGACCGGGCAACATGCGGTTCAGCAAACCGTCACGGTCAACCCAGTGGTGCTTGAGGGCGGCAGCGACGTGCAGACCCGCCAAACCCATCAGCGCAAAAGCCGAAAGGGCGTGTAGCGGTTTGATCAGGGCCGCCAGTTCTTTATCGGGCGACACAAAATCCGGCAAAGCAATCTGGCCGAACCAGACAATGGGGAAACCGGCCGCCGAGCTGTAGGCCCAGCCGATCAGGGGCACGGCAAAAAACAGTGCGTACATCAGGTAGTGTGTGGCGTGGTAGGCCTGCAGTTGCCAGCTTGGCATCGCTAGCTCGATGGTTTTGGGCAAAGCCGGTGGGCGGTGCGTCAGGCGCCACAGCAAGCGCAAGACCGACAGCGCCAAAAGGGTGACCCCAGCCCATTTGTGCCAGTTGAACAGTTTCAGGCGCATCGGCGAAAACGGCAGATCGGCCATGTAAACACCGACCGCAAACAGGCCGATGATCACCAGCGCCAGCAACCAGTGCAAGGCCATCGCCAAGGGCGAGTAACGCGATGGGGCCGTTGTTGAACCTGAAGTTGAAATGGTGACCACGAGAGACCTTCTAAAAATGGGTTTCACAGGGAAAACCTGCGAAGTACACAAAGTTTAGAGGTCAACACATTTAAACGTGTTCAACCAGATTGAAGTTTCAATTCAGTTTTTTTGAACTTAAATCGGGGTTTTTCGCTCCGCAACACGCATTTGCCAGGCTTCCTTGATGGCCAGAATTTGCGGCAGGATGCGCACGAAGTGATCGATCAAACGGGGCTCGAAATGACTGCCCGCGCTGCTTTGCAGGGTCTCCATCACGCGGTCCAGCGGCCAGATTTGTTTGTAGGGCCGCACGGTGCTCAGGGCGTCAAACACATCCGCCACCGCCACGATGCGCGCCATCTCGGGTATGGCTTCGCCGATCAGTCCATCCGGGTAGCCGCTGCCATCCCACTTTTCGTGGTGGTAATGGGCAATGGTGGCCGCCATCTGGAGGAGCGGCGAGGTGCTCTTGGACAAGATTTTGTAACCCACCCGCGAGTGGGTCTTCATCACCCCCCACTCGTCAGCGTCGAGCTTGCCGGGCTTGTGCAGGATGGCATCTGGTATGCCGAGTTTTCCGATGTCGTGCATTGGTGCTGCCAGCGCCAGTTGTTGGCAGGCGGATGCCTCCCAACCGGCCGCTTGCGCCAACGCACTGCTGTAGGCCGCCATGCGCCAGATGTGCGTGCCGGTCTCGGCGTCCTTGAACTCGCTGGCCTCGCCCAGCATGTAAATGGCGTCGTGGTAGCTGTCGGCCAGTTGTTTGGCACTCACCAGCGAGAGGTGCGTGCGAACCCGGGCGTGCACGATGGCGGGCGACACGGGCTTGATGATGTAGTCCACCGCACCGGCTTCAAACCCGGCGGTCTCGTCGCCAATGTCAGACAGGCTGGTCACGAAGATGACCGGAATGCGCTCGGTCAGCGGGTCGGCCTTGAGCAGGCGGCACGCGGTGTAGCCGTCCATGTCGGGCATTTCGATGTCGAGCAGGATCAGCGCCGGTCGATGTTTCAGGGCGGCGGCCAAGGCTTCTCTGCCGCTGCGCGCAAACACCAGCGAATACTTGGGTGACAAAATTTGGCGCAGCAGGGCCAGATTGGCAGGCTCGTCATCAACGATCAGAAGGGTAGCCAGCATCTATTAGCCCTCCAAGGAAATACCCAGGCGCTCGCCCAGTTGTCGGGTGGCCGCCTGGGCGCCCCTGAAGTCAAAATCGCTGAGCGTGTCGCGCACCAGTTGCAGGTGTTCTGGCGCCAGCAGTGCGGCCAATCGTTGAATCAGCGGTTCGGCCAGGTCCGGGTTGTCCGCATCCAGCGCCAGCAGCAAGGCGTGCAAAAGGGGCTCGACCTGTTTGGTTTGCGCGGCGTCAAGGTAGAGGTCAGTGCTGGCAGCAGCGGGCATGGGCGGCGCATACCGGTCAATCGAAGCCAACGCCACCTCCAGCGCCTTTTGCAAATGAGGCAACAGGGCCGTGACCTGCACACCGGCTTTCAGCTTTTGGTCAACCGCGCCCGCCAGCCGGGCCACATCGGTCAGCGCGAGATTGGCGGCCGCCCCTTTGAGCTTGTGGGCCAGCGCCCCTGCCGCCCCGTCTTGCGGGTTGATCAGGGCTTGCGCCATGACGCGCACACTGTCTTCGTAATCAGACGCAAACTTGCGCAAAAACTTGGCATACACCTCGGGTTGGCGCCAGGTGCTCAAGCCCCGGCGAACGTCCATCCCTGGTAAATAGTCGGAGACGGGCGGCAGTTTTGATGCAAGAGGCAGCGGCATAGCAGCCAGGGCTTCGTGCGTTTTGGACGCATCAAGCGTCAACGGGGGTAGCCACTTCAGCAGCGTCCGGTACAGCACCCCCGGGTCCACCGGTTTGTAGATGAAGTCCACCATGCCAGCCGCCAGGCAAGCGCGCCGGTCTTCATCAAAGGCATTGGCGGTCATGGCCAAAATGGGCGTTGCCGACTGACCCGGTAGCGCATGGATGGCGCCGGTGGCTTCCAGACCGTCCATCACCGGCATCTGCAAATCCATCAAGATCAGGTCATAGGCCGTGGCACTGGCTTTGTCCACCGCCTGCTGGCCGTCGCAGGCGTGGTCGATGAGCAAGCCGGTGCCCTCCAGCAATTGCTGGGCAATTTCCCGGTTGATATCCACGTCGTCCACCAGCAGGATGCGCTTGCCGGCGTAGCGGCGCAATTCAAGCTCGGCGCCATCGGCCTGCCTCGCCTCTTGCGCCTCCATGCGCCCCTGGCCGCGCTGCAGGCGTGCGGTAAACCAGAAGGTGGCGCCTTGCCCGGCCACACTGTCTACGCCCGCCATGCCACCCATTAGATGAGCCAGTCGCCGGGTGATGGCCAGGCCCAGCCCGGTGCCGCCGTATTTGCGGGTGGTGGAGACATCGGCCTGCTCAAACGCCTGAAACAAGCTTCCTTGTTTTTCCGCAGCAATACCTATCCCGGTGTCCTCCACTTCAAAGCGCACCAGAATTTCACCCGCTTCTTCCTGCAGCAGTTGGGCACGCAGGGCAATGAACCCCGTGGCGGTGAATTTGATGGCGTTCCCGGCGTAGTTAAGCAAGGCTTGGCGCAGTCGGGTAGGGTCGCCACGCAGCCAGAGTGGCACGCTGCTGGGGTCGACCTCAACCACCAGACCCTTGGCCGTGGCCTGGTCGGAGATCAGCGAATACACGTTGTCCAGCAGGCTGCCCAGATGAAAGTCGGTCTGCTCCAGTTTCAGGTGACCGGCCTCAATCTTGGAGATGTCAAGAATGTCGTTGATGATGGACAGCAGGTGGTTGGCCGCCCCTTCAATCTTGCCCAGTCGCTCTGACTGATCCGGTGTGGTCCCGGCGCGGCGCAGCAAATGGGTGAAGCCGACGATGGCATTCATGGGCGTGCGAATTTCATGGCTCATGTTGGCCAGGAAGGCACTCTTGGCTCGGTTGGCTGCAGCGGCAATTTCACCGGCCTCGACCAACTGTGCCGTGCGGTTGATGACCAGTTCTTCCAGGTGATCGCGGTGCTGCGCCAGCTCCTGGTTCAAGCGCGCTTTCTGGTCTTCGCTGGCCTTGTGCTCCGACAGGTCCCGGACGTAGGCGCTGAAAAAGTGCTTGTCGTTTTGGAACAAGGTCGAGATCGTCAGCTCCATCGGAAATTCAGTGCCATTGGCACGCAGCCCCTGTACTTCGATACGTTTGCCCATGATGGTTGACTGGCCGGTGCTGACAAAACGCGCCATGCCCTTGCGATGCGCCCCTCGCACAGCGGGCGGGACAATCAAGTCGGCCATATCGCAACCCATGGCGTGCGCAGCAGTGTGGCCAAAAATTTGCTCGGCTTGGTTGTTCCAGCCGATGACGTGTCCCACCTGGTCCACGCTGATCACGGCGTCCAGTGCCGAGTCAATCAACATCTGGGCCCGAGCCTGACTTTCCTTGACCGACTCGTCGAGGCGACTGTGCTCCAGCGCGGCTTGCGAGCGTTGCGCCAACCCGGCCAGGCTTTGCACTCGACTTTGCTGGCGCCACAACAACAGCATGCCCGCACACAACACCAGTACCGCCGCAAAAGAGATCCAGGCAACCCAGAGCACCAACGCATGAAGCGGCGCAAACACCTCTTCCCGGTCGAGCTTGGCAATGAGATGCCAATCGGTGCCCGCCACCGGGCGGTAAGCGGCCAGCACCGCCATGTTGCGGTAATCAACGCCCTCGGTGGTGCCCGGCGCATTGGCGCGAATAGCGTTGGCGGCAGGCAAATCAACCGTGCTCATGGCGGGCGCCAGCACCAAGGCCGTGCCCTTTTTATGCCGCAGGTCGTTTAGAAACACGGCCTTGTCGCCTTCGCGGCGCACCAGCAGCGTCTCTCCACTGGGGCTGGCGGTGGGCCAGGTTTTGATCACAGGATAAAGAAACTGGTTGGCATCGATACGCAAGATGAGGACCGCCACAGGCGGATCATTCGACCGTCCTGAAGCGCTGATGGGCACCAGCCAGTCTATGTGGGCATGGCCTCGGGCATCCAGGTAAATGGCACTGCGCCACGGTTGCCCGCGGGATATTTTTTGCGCTTGCCACTCCGTTTCATCGCCACTGTCCATGTAGTCACCAGTGGACAACAGCAAGCGGCCTTCTGGCGTGGTCAACACAATGCCGGCATACCCGTAGGTCAGGCGCAAACTTTTGAAATACCGCTGGACGCGCGCCCAACGCGCCTCATCAAACTTGCCCGAGACCATGTCACTGATGTCCAGGGCCAGTGTTTCGTCGGCCATGATGGCCAGACCATTTTTTTGCCGCTCAAGCAACCAACTTTCAATCTGACCGGCTTTGAGGTTGGCGATGGCTACCAGGTTGGCATAGGTTTCGCGTTCAACCTGAGGCGAGTAAATCTTGACGACGGTCAGGCTGGCCAGGGGCACCACCAGAATCAGGGCGACAAATAGCAGCAGCAGCACACGCAACCGGCCCGTTTCAGAGTCCCTTTTTTGCGATTTAGCCGGGACCCTGGCGTTTATTTGTTCGCGGTCTGCACTTGACATACTCTCGCTTTACCTTTTGTTGCTATACAAATAATAGCTATACTTGCTTATATTACGAGGGTTACAGCTTATTTAACATACGACATGTTAAGTTTGGCGCCGATAATTCACCACAAATGCCTCAAACTGATCAAGCGGCAGTGGTCGGCTGAACAAATAACCCTGGTAGGCATGACAACCCTGCCCCGCCAAAAAGTTCCGCTGCGCATTGGTCTCCACCCCCTCGGCAATCACCGCCAAGCCCAGGGTCTCGGCCAGAGCCACCACCATTTTGGAAATGGCGGCGTCGTTGGGGTCCACCAAAATATCGCGCACAAAGCCCTGGTCGATCTTCAACTGGTCCAGCGGCAGTCGCTTCAAGTACGACAGCGACGAGAAACCGGTGCCAAAGTCATCCAGCGAGAAGCCCACACCCACTTGCTTCAGAGACGTCATCTTGGCAATCACGTCTTCTACATTGGTGACCAGCAAACTCTCGGTCAGCTCCAGTTTGAGCCGGTGCGGGTTGGCGCTGGTGCGTGCCAGCACGGCCAGCACCTGCGCCACAAAATCGCTTTGGTGAAACTGCCGGGCACTGACGTTCACCGCCAGCGTCAACTCGGCCATCGCGGGTACGGTGGCCCAGCGCGCCAATTGAGTGCAGGCGGTTTCCAGTACCCAGTTGCCCAGCGAGAAGATCAGCCCGGTATCTTCGGCCAGCGGGATGAACTCAGCCGGCGACACCATGCCGCGCTGCGGGTGCAGCCAGCGCACCAGCGCCTCGGCACCGGTGATCTGGCCCGCGCCGATGACTTGCGGCTGGTAATGCAGCAGGAACTGCTTTTTGGCCACCGCCTCGCGCAAACCGGTCTCCAAAACCGCCCGTGCCGTGACCACGGCTTGCATCTGCGGGTCAAAGAAACGCGCCGTGTTGCGGCCTGCGGCCTTGGCCTGGTACATCGCCAGATCAGCCCGCTTCAGGGGTTCTTCAATACCTTCCTGAAACGACCCAAACAGGGTGATGCCAATGCTCGGCGTGCTGTGGTGCTCATAACTGGCCAATTGATAGGTCTGGTTGAGCGTGGCGAGGATTTTTTCGCTCACCACTTCGGCCTGGGTCGCAGCCTCCAACTCGTATTCACTCAGCTCTTCCAGCATCACCACGAATTCGTCGCCGCCGAGCCGCGCCACGGTGTCACCTTCCCGAATGCACAGGGTCAGCCGCTTGGCCACTTGCTGCAGCAGCAGGTCACCCTTGTCATGGCCTAAGGTGTCATTGATGGTCTTGAAGTTGTCCAGATCCACAAACAGCAAGGCGCCATTGCGGTTATGGCGGTTGCAGGCGGCCAGTGCCTGCTCCAGCCGGTCCATGAGGAGGCGGCGGTTGGGCAAAGAGGTCAGCGGATCGTAAAAGGCCAGTGTTTTGATCTTCTCTTCATCGGCCTTGCGGTCCGTGATGTCGCTGAAGGTGGCCACATAGTGCGTGACCGGCCCCTCGCCGTTCTTGACCGCCGTGATGGTGAGCCACTCCGGAAACACGTCGCCACTTTTGTGCCGGTTCCAGATTTCGCCCTGCCACTTGCCTGCGCGTGCGATGGCGTCCCACATGGCGGCGTAAAAAACAGCGTCGTGGCGACCACTGCTGAGCAGACTTGGGTTTTGCCCCACCGCTTCGGCCGAGGTGTAGCCGGTGATTTCGGTGAACGCTTTGTTGACCCGCAAAATGGTCCGGTTGGCATCGGTGATGGCAATGCCTTGCTGTGACTCGAACGCGGTGGCGACGATGTGCAACTCGGCCTCGGCCTGGCGGCGCTGGGTCACGTCGGCAATCACGCCCACCAAGCCGCGGTCTTCGCCATTGGCATCGATAAAGCGCTGGCCCGTCAAGTGGCCCCAAAACTCGGATTGGTCGGCCCGCCAGTAGCAGCGCTCAACTTCTACGAACTGAACCTGGCTGTTCAGCAAGGCCCGCATATTTTTGCGCCCGGCTTCCCGCTCGTTGGGGTGCACCAGCTCGACATACTCTTTGCCGTCCAGGTCTGCCAGCGGCATCCCGAACATCTCGGCCATGCGCTGGTTGGGCTGCGAGATGACCCCTTCTTTGTCCACCAGAAAAATTGCCACGCTGGAGATATTCAGAATTTGCTTGAGCAAGGCTTCGCGTTGGCCCAAGGTGCCCAGCAGGTTATTGAAACCGCCAATCAGCTCCCCAATTTCGTCTTTCCGGTGCACCTGCAAGGGCTGGGGCGGCAGCTTGTTTGTCGCCATATTCGACAGCATGCGCGTGGCAACCAGCATGGGCGAAAGTTGCTGCCGGAGCAGCCACCAGGTCGCCCACCAAGTCAGACCGCCCACCAGCAAGGTGAGAATGAGCGTTGCGAAAAATATGCGCTGCTGCATCGCATGGATTGGCGCGAACGCATCCTCCGCTGGCAGCGTGATGGCCATGAACCACCCCGCCACCGGTATGCCTTTGGCCGCCGACAGTTCTTGCACGCCTTGGGAGCTTACGGCCACTCCGTAGCCTTCAAAACCCTGCATGTAACGGTCGTGCATGGCATTGACGCCCGTGACCGGTATCGGCAGCATGTTGCGGCTCTTGTCGGTTGCGGTGACGATCAGGCCGTGCTGGGGCGCGATCAGCAAATAGCCCCCACTTTTGCCGTAATGCCCACCCATGATTTTGTCGAGAAAGTTAGGCCGGTCCAGGTTAATCGTCCCGACCACTGCACCCATCACCTTGCCCTGGGGATCAAAAATGGGCGCTGACAGACTGAAAATCGGGGCCTTCAATGTCTTGCCCATGTTGGGCCGCCCGATCCAGAGCGTGCCCTCGCGCAGCGGCACAGAGACCGAATCCCGGTCGAGGTAATTGGTACCCATTCGTCCAGCCACTCGGGGCGCATCAGCGATGGCCGTGCCATCAAGACCGGTGACGAATACGCCGCCGTTGAACATTGAAAGCTCCACCGGGTGCTGCTCCAGCAGGGCCTGAATCGATTCGTTGCTGGGCATCATGGACGGGTTGATGTGGCTGCCCAGGCTTTTAAGCGCATCCAGTCGTTCAACCAACTCTTCGTTCACCCCTGTGGCGACCATGGAAACCGTAGAAAACTGCTGCTCGCCCAGCGAGCGCTGCATGTCACGGCGCAGCATCTGGCTGGCGTAATAAGACAGAGACCAGAGACCCAGCAGCAAAACGACCAACGTGGTGAACGTGATCCTGGTTTTGAGGGAACTCTGCAGTGGCGCCGACGAGGTCATGGTGGGCTGGGTAAGAAAACCGGTAAAGGTTTGTTTTTTCGCCACGCCGGTCAGTGCCTGCGCAGTCAAATTGTTCCCGGTTTTTAAGTATACAGATGCCAGTTGACAGTAGTTGGCCATTTCCTGACGGCCCTACAGCCGTTACGCCCTCACCCTACAATTTACAGATGAACTCTCCAACCCTGACCATTGACATCGTGTCCGACGTCGTTTGCCCCTGGTGCTACATCGGCAAACGCAAACTGGAGGCCGCCCTGGCCTTGCCCGAAGCCGCTGACCTTCCCAACGTCATCATCCGCTGGCACCCGTTCCAGCTCAACCCCGACCTGCCCGCCGCCGGCATGCCGCGCAAGCAGTACCTGGAAGACAAGTTTGGTGGGCCAGAGCAGGCCGCCGAGATTTACGAACGCGTGCGCGCTGCCGGTCAAGCGGTGGGGCTAACCCTGTACATCGACGGCATCAGCAAGCAACCCAACACGCTGGCCGCCCACGCCCTGATCGCCTTTGCCCAAGCGGGCGACGCCAATGTCAGCGACGTTATGGAACGTCTGTTTCAAGCTTACTTTGTCGAAAACCGCCTGATCGGCAGCCCCGATGTGCTGGCTGAAATTGCCGAAGAAGCCTGCCTGAACGGCGAAGACGCCCGCAATTTTGTGACCGACCCCGAACACCTGGAGGTGGTGGCCCAGGCCGACGCCCACATCCGCAGCCTCGGCATGACCGGTGTGCCCTTTTTCATCTTCAACCAGCAGTTAAGCGTTTCGGGGGCCCATGACCCCGCCACCCTGCTGGGGGCCATGCTGCAAGCGGCTAAGTCCAAAGTCGGTTAAATTGATCTTATGACTTTGACTGACCGGCGCCTTCGGGCCCAAACCCCCAACTTTTCCCAACCCGAGTTCCGCACCGCCTTGGGCATGTTTGCCACCGGCGTCACCATCGTGACCGCCCGCACAGCAGAAGGCGAACTGGTGGGGCTCACCGCCAACTCGTTCAACTCGGTATCGCTCAACCCGCCGCTGGTGCTGTGGAGCCTCTCCAAGGCGGCGGCCTCCATGCCGGCCTTCAGCAAAGGCTCGCACTACGCCATCAACATTCTGGCCTCTGACCAGAAAGACATGGCGCTGCGCTTTGCGGCCAAGGGCTTGGACCGCTTTGCGGATGTTGAATTCATTGAAGGTGTGGGCGGTGCGCCATTATTGGCAGGCGCGGCGGCTTCGTTTGAGTGCTTCAACCGCAGCCGCTACGAAGAAGGCGACCACACCATCTTTGTCGGCGAAGTCGAACGCTGCACCCACCGTGCTGACGCTTCACCGTTGCTCTACCACGGCGGCAAGTTCTACACCGAACATCCGCTGTGAGGCTGCGTTGATGCCCGCGCGCAAAGAGCATCTGGACGGCCTTGCGGTCAGCCTGCTGCTGGTCTGCTGCCTGTTCTGGGGCTTTCAGCAGGTGCTGGTGAAAGCCACCATTCCTGAGTTGCCACCGGTGTTTCAGGCTGCTCTGCGTTTTACCGGGGCCACGCTGCTGCTGTGGCTGTGGTGTGCGTGGCGCGGAGTGAAGTTGTTTGAGCGGGACCAATCGCTGTGGCCCGGCCTGCTTGCGGGCGGCCTGTTTGCCATGGAGTTTGCCTGCCTCTACATCGGCCTGAAGTTTTCACCGGCCTCGCGCCTGACGGTTTTTCTCTACACCGCGCCGTTCTGGGTCGCGGTCTTGCTGCCCTTGTTTGTCAGCTCTGAAAAGTTGCGCCCGGTGCAGTGGTTAGGGTTGGCGTTGGCCTTTTTGGCGGTGGTGTTTGCGCTGGGCGAAGGCCTGGGCGCAACCAGCTCCGCCGAACAATGGAAAGGCGACCTGCTGGCACTGGCCGCTGGCATGTTCTGGGGTTTAACCACGGTGGTGATTCGCAGTTCTGGGTTGACCCGCGTGTCGCCCGAAAAACTGCTTTTTTACCAAGTGGCGGTGAGCGCACTGGCGTTGCCGCTGTTGTCCCTCGGGCTGGCGGAGCGCTGGGTCTGGCAGTTCAGCGCCTTTGCCCTGTCTTCGCTGGCGGCGCAAACCGTCATCGGCGCGTTTGCCAGTTATCTGGCCTGGATGTGGATGCTGGGGCGCTACCCGGCGACCAAGATTTCGGCCTTTGTGTTTCTGACCCCGGTCTTTGCGTTGCTGTTTGGTGCGTCCTGGCTGCACGAACCCGTCACGGTTAATTTAATGGCATCGTTGTCCATGGTGGCGGGGGGCATCGTGCTGGTGAACCGCAAACCGGCCGTCACCGCCGCGACCGAATAAGGGCTAATTTTCAGGTGCCTTGAGCCAGCGGCGCGGCGAAAACCGAAACACCTGCGGGTCACGCGCATCGACCGTGGCCTTGACCCACCCAAAAAACGGGAAGCCAAAGGTCTCGACCCGCGTGAAGTTTTTAACCACCTGCCGGCTCACAGGGTCGATCATCGGCTGGTTGATCTGCTGCGAATGCGAGTCGCCATGCACCAGCACCACTTGACCTGCGAAAGCCTGCGTTTCTTCGAGAAGTTGTGCGACAAAAGCTTCATAGCCCGGCTGGCGCTTGCCCTTGTTGATGTCTTCAAATTCAGGATTGGCCTGGATCACGACCATCACACCGGCCAGTTTTTTAGTGCGGGCGTGCGAAAACGCCTGCGCCAGCCACACCCGATTGGCCGCGCTACGCTCGACAAACTCCGGCACCGGGCCGCCCTTGTCCTTTTGGTGGGTGCCGTAAAAATTGTTATCGCTGCCCGGCAGGTTGAGCCCGACGAACAGGGCGCCACCGGCCTCCCAGCGTACGTTTTCGCGGTAGCTTGAAAATGCAGGATCATGGCTCTGGCGCTTGAGAACCAGCTTGCGCTGGCCGAGGGCGACATCCCCCGCAAAGAACAGTTCGCGCAGTTTGTCCAATCGCTCCAGCGGGTCGTATTTGCCGTTGCTTTTGCGATGGCAATCGGTCCACTCGTTGTCGCCCGGCACATATATCAGCGGTGTTTTGGAGGCCTGAAACACATCCCGAATGTCGCGCAGCACGGCGTCGCTGCATTCGCTGGAACCGTTCTTGATGTCGCCGTCGTGCACCACAAAGGCCAGGTTTTCACCCTCCATCTCCGCGATCAAATCAGGCAAATGGTCCCGTTCCCACGCGCTGTAAGGCGTGTCGCCAAACAGGCCGAAGGTGACCGGTTGGGCGCTGACAGGTGCCGCGACCAAGGCAGCGCTGAGCGACAAGGCCAGTGCCATCACACGTTTGTAATTCATCGATGACTCAGGCGAAAACAACATTGACCCGCCCCACGGCACCTGCGGCAGTCCGCCTGCGTGCCGGCTTGACCACGATGTCGACATCCCGCCCCAGCCGGGCGAGGCAGTCCAGCATTTTGGCTTCGCTGATGCCCCTGAATTGTCCGTTCAGCAGTTTGGAGACCTTGGGCTGCGGCATGGCCAGCAATTCGGCCGCTTGTTGCTGGGTCAGGTTTTGACGCTTGATGATGTCGCCGATTTTGCTGGCCAGCTTGGCTTTAACCAGCATCTCCTGTGCCTCGGCCATGCCAAGGTCTGCGTAGACATTGCTGCTGCCTTCTTCAATGGGAATGGTGCTCATGATGGCTCCTTAATTTTTGATGGTTACTGCGATAGGCCGGCATGGACCAAGGCCGCCTTGAGCCGGTCGCGCACCAAGTCCATATCGGGCTTGGGCGTGGCCACACCCGAGGTTGATTTTTTCTGAAAGCAATGCAGAACATACACGGCGCTGGCAATTTTGACGGTGTAAACCGCCCGATAAGTACTCCCTGACTCGCTTTCCACGACCTCCAGCACGCCCGCCGAACCAAACCCCTTCAATGGCTTGGCATGTGCATGCTTGCCACCCGCCTGCGCCAAGTGCAGCGCATAACCAAATGCATCTTGCACCTCCTCGGGCATAGCCTGAAGATCTTTTTTGGCAGACCCTACCCAAAGTAAAGGCTTGGGTTCGTGGTGGGTTTTAGGCATACTTAAATTATACCTATATGGGTCTAATTTATAAACTGATTCCGCTTTAAAACAAAGCTGCGTTGGCTTTCAGTTGCTCGGGGGCAAAACGGTAAATGGTCATGGTGTCGACACCGTAGGCGCCCAGACTTTTGTAAAACTGGAGGGTGGGCTCGTTCCAATCGAGACAGCCCCATTCCAGCCGCTGGCAACCGCGTTCAAGTGCCAGCTTGGACATGAACGCCATCATGATTTTCCCCAGCCCTTTGTGGCGCAGGGCATCGTCGATCAGAAAGCCGTCGATGTAGAGGCCGGACTGCCCGATAAAGGCCGACGAGGTCTGGCAAAAATAGACAAAGCCGACCATTTCACCGGCGTAAATGCCAAACACCGCTTCGCCTTTTTGCTTGATCAGCAGCTGACGAATCCCGGCTTCGGTGGCGATGACTTTGTCGGCCATCTTTTGGTAGGTGCCGAGCTTCTGCATGAAGTTGACGACCAAGCCAGCGTCGTCTGGCGTGGCAAAGCGCAGGGTGAATTGGGGGTGCTGGGTAGGAATCAGGGTCATGGCGAGGGCGTTGGAGGGTTCACAGAACAGGGCTAAACCACCCCGGCCTGTCGCAGCGCGGCAATTTGCGCTGCATCCAGCCCCAGCTCGGCCAGCACTTCGTCGGTGTGCTCGCCCAAGGCCGGTGGCGCCCGGCGCAGCACCGGCGGTGTGGCAGTCAGGCGCAGCGGGCTGGCCACTGTTGCTACTGATTCAATAGCTGTCTGCACATATACAACGTGGGCTACAGGCTGATTGACCACTAAACCCCGGACTTTGACCTGGGTATCGGCAAAGGCTTGACCGATGTCGTTGATCGGGCCGCAGGGCACGGCTTTGTCTTCCAGCAAGGTGATCCAGTGGGCCGTGGTTTGGCTGCGGGTGACCGGCAGCATGAGGGCGACCAGCGCTTCGCGGTTGAGCACCCGCAAGGTATTGCTGGCAAAGCGGGCATCGGTCGCCCATTCAGGGTGCTTGAGCGCCTCGCAAAAGCGGCTGAACTGGCCTTCGTTGCCAATCGCCAGCAGCATGGCGCCGTCCTGCGTGGCAAAGTCCTGGTAGGGCGCGAGGCTGGGGTGGCTGTTGCCTTGGCGCTGCGGCACGCGAGCGGTGTTCAAAAATCCGGCACCCTGGTTGCCCAGCATCGCCATGCCGACATCGAGCAGCGCCATGTCGATGTGCTGGCCCTCGCCGCTGCTGTGGCGCACTTCGATGGCAGCCAAAATGGCGCTGCAGGCGTAGACGCCGGTCAGGATGTCGGTGATGGCCACGCCTACCCGTTGCGGCCCGCCGCCGGGCACATCGTCAGCGCGGCCGGTGATGCTCATCATGCCGCTCATGGCCTGGATCATCAGGTCGTAACCCGCGCGTTCAGCATACGGGCCGTCCTGGCCAAAACCGGTGACCGAGCAGTAAATCAGGCGCGGGTTCAGCGCCTTGAGGCTGGCGTAATCCAGCCCGTAGCTTTTGAGTCCGCCGACCTTGAAGTTCTCCACCAAAATGTCGCTTTGCAAGGCCATTTGCCGGATTAGCGCCTGGCCTTCGGGTTGGGCCATGTCGAGGGTGATGGACCGTTTGTTGCGGTTGCAGGCGGTGAAGTAGGTGGCCTGGTCGGTGTCGTTGCCTTGCGCGTCCTGCATGAACGGCGGGCCCCAGTGGCGGGTGTCGTCACCGGCGCCGGGGCGTTCGACTTTGATGACGTCAGCGCCCAGGTCGGCCAGCATTTGGGTGCACCACGGGCCGGCCAGCACGCGGGACAGGTCTAGTACTTTGAGGTGTGCGAGGGCGGCGGGTTTGGTTGTCATTTTTTGTTCCTGGCGCTTGTTTGGTTGCTTGGTTGGCGTTTGGTTTTGGGTTTTTGGGCAGGACTTCTGGGTAGGGTTGGCTTTGGCGGAGCTACTAGTCACGAGGGGGCGTCCCGGGGGGCTCATCTGTCAAAGGCCCAGAAAATCGCCCCCCGGGACTCCCCCTCATGACGTGAGCCGGCGGTGTTACGCGGCTGAGGCATACAGAAAGCAGCAAACCGAATGACGAATACCTAATTCCGAATGCACGCAACACGCAGAGCGGTTCGGTATTCCCTCGTGGTGCCACACCCTGTTAACGACAGCGTTTGGGGTCTTTGTCCCCGCCGATTTTCTGGGCCTTTGACAGATGAGGCGGGGACAAAGACCCCAAACGCTGCCCCACAAAACCATCAACATAGAACCAAAAACCAGCGCAAAAACAATATCAGTTAGAAAAAGCCGCAATCCCCGTCTGCGCCCGACCCAAAATCAGGGCATGAATATCGTGCGTGCCTTCATAGGTGTTGACCACCTCCAGATTCACCAAATGCCGCGCCACGCCATACTCGTCCGAGATGCCGTTGCCACCCATCATGTCGCGCGCCAAACGGGCAATATCGAGCGACTTGCCACACGAATTGCGCTTGAGCAGCGACGTGAGTTCGACCGATGCTGTGCCTTCGTCCTTCATGCGACCCAGGCGCAAACAACCCTGCAAACCGAGTGCAATCTCGGTCTGCATATCGGCCAGTTTTTTCTGGATGAGCTGGTTGGCGGCCAAGGGGCGACCAAACTGTTTGCGGTCCATGGTGTATTGACGGGCACGGAACCAGCAGTCTTCGGCCGCACCCAAGGCGCCCCAGGCGATGCCGTAGCGGGCGCTGTTGAGGCAGGTGAACGGGCCTTTCAAGCCTTGCACTTCAGGGAAGGCGTTTTCTTCGGGGCAAAACACGCCGTCCATCACGATTTCACCGGTGATGCTGGCGCGCAAACCGACTTTGCCGTGAATGGCAGGTGCGGTTAAACCGGCCATGCCTTTTTCCAGCACAAAGCCGCGGATCGGTCCGACCTGGCCGCTCTCGCTGACCTCTTTGGCCCAGACCACAAACACATCGGCAATCGGGGAGTTGGAGATCCACATCTTGGCGCCGCTGAGCTTGTAGCCGCCTGGCACTTTCTGGGCGCGGGTGATCATGGAACCGGGGTCGGAGCCGTGGTCTGGTTCGGTCAGGCCGAAGCAGCCAATCCACTCGCCGGTGGCGAGTTTGGGCAGGTATTTCTGGCGCTGGCCTTCGGTGCCGAACTCAAAAATGGGCACCATCACCAGCGAGCTTTGCACGCTCATCATGGAACGGTAGCCCGAGTCCACGCGCTCGACTTCGCGGGCGATCAGGCCGTAGGCGACGTAATTCAGGCCGGGGCCGCCGTAGGCTTCGGTGATCGTTGGCCCTAGCAGACCGAGTTCGCCCATTTCGCGAAAGATGGAGGCGTCGGTTTGTTCTTTGCGAAAGGCCTCGATCACGCGCGGTTGCAGTTTGTCCTGGCAATAGGCGGCTGAGGCATCGCGCACCATGCGTTCTTCATCGCTGAGTTGGCTGTCGAGTAAAAACGGGTCTTGCCAGTTGAAAGAAGCGTGGGCCATGTGTATCTCCGTGAGGTGAAAGTGAAATTATTCGGGGCTGCAACGGCAGCATGTTGTGCATGGTAGCGGGACAGCCACCCCTTGAGCAAACGATAGTTCATCACTCAGTCATGCGTTTTACTAATATATGGATCTATTAGGCCCTTGGAATTTAGCCTGGACATATTGATCAAATTAACCTCTAGCCCTTTATGTAAATGCGCAAGAAGCTATAAATTAAGTAGCGTTTTTTAATTGCGCATTCAAACTTATGTGTATATTCCGCACATCATGCGCAGAAAAATCCCCTCCCTTCAAGCCCTGGCCTGCTTTGACGCCGCCGCCCGCCACGAGAGTTACACCCGCGCAGCGCAAGAGTTGTCGCTGACGCAGGGCGCGGTGTCGCGCCAAATCACGGCACTGGAGGAATTTTTGGGCATGGCGCTGTTTCGCCGCACCCGCCACGGCGTAGCGCTGACCGAGCGCGGGGCCGACTATGCGCGTTCGGTGGCGCCGCGGCTGCAAGGTCTGGAGCGCGACACGCTGGACGCCATGGCCAACCAGGGAAGCGGCGGCACGATCACGCTGGCGGCGGTACCCACCTTTGCCACCCGCTGGCTGATTCCGCGCCTGCCGCTGCTGGCCGCGTTGCACCCCGAAATCACGGTGCACATCGAAACCCGCACGCGCCCCTTCATGTTTGCCGACACCGCGTTTGACGCCGCGCTGTACTCCGGCAGCCCGGCGCAGGTGAGCCAATGGGCGGGCACCCGCGCCACCCGGCTGCTGGCCGAGGATGTGGTGCCGGTCTGCAGCCCCCGGTTTTTGGGCACCCAGCGCACCCTGACGCCCGAGGCCATGGCCCAGCTCCCCTTGCTGCAACAAAGCACCCGCCCGGACAGTTGGCGCCAGTGGTTCGAGGCCGCAGGCGTGAACGCGCCGCAGGCCCTGGCTGGCCCGCGCTACGAGTTGTTTTCCATGACGGCGGCAGCGGCCAGCCACGGTTTGGGACTTGCGCTGGTGCCGCGTTTGTTGATCGAAGGGGAGTTGTTGCGCGGGGAGTTGGTGTTGGCCAGTGGCCAAGCCGTGCCCGGCGAGCGCGCGTATTACCTGGTGACGCCCGAACGCGCCGACGAGCGCCCGGTGATGAAAACCTTTCTGGCCTGGCTGCAGCAGGCGGTGGCTAATCCGCCAGCAGTTCCTTCATCTGACGGTTGCGCAGGCTTTCAGGCATCTTCAGGGTCGTGAGATCCCAGCCTTCCAGGCGCAGCACCTTTTCCATGCAGGCTTCCAGTTCGGCGTGCGCGGCAATGGTGCTGGCGGCGATGGCCTGGTGGACCAGCACTTGGTTGCTGGTGTCGTTCAAGCACGTCATCTGGTAGCGGTACAGCTCGCGCAGCTTCAAAATACCCTCAGCCACCTGGGCCGGGCAGGCACACATATAAACAAAGCTTTCGTTGATCACTTGGGCCAGCTCAGCGGCTGAAAATCGTTCGGTGTAGGTCATGGAGCGGGCTCGGTTGTGTGCAGGGTTCATTGTGCGCGTCATTTCTTAACCGGCTGCGCCGCTCACTGCCCGATCCACAACGCATTCCGTTCGTTTGATAAACGTCGTTTTTCTCCCCCTTTTAGAGCGAGCACCCTTTCATTGTCAGCCCATACTTTGCAAGCGGCGTTAAAGCCCCATCTCCCTAAGCATGAGGAGTAATTACCATGCAAAACCTGACAACTCCCGACCTCCCAAGCGATCCACCCGTGGTGAATAGCGAGGAAGGCGTTTCACTGTTGGTTGAAGTTGATTTCAAATGGCTCATGGCCGGAGAAGGCTGGTGGATCGACACCACCCGTCTGCACTGCGACCCGGCCTATGTCGCCAACCTCGTCCAGCTTGCGCAAGCCTCGGACTCACCGGCGCTGCAAAGCTGCGCTGCTTTGCTACTGCGCCAGTCCCCCTGCGCTGCAACCCTTCCTACCCATTGAACGCTATAACTTGACAAAACCAAAGGCGGGCGGATTCATGCCGCAGGTGCTATTGCTTCCATCTACCGCTCCTGCGGCGTTAACGACAAATTTTGATTTCGCAGTCCCGGCTACAACCAGCGGCGAGATCAGTTTTATGCCATTGGTACTTGAAGAACTTGTCGGCTGCAAAAATGTATTTCCACCTGTACCGGCCAAGGCGTTGGTCGTCAAATACAGATGAACGATGTCCGGAACTGGCAAAGGATCCGTACCCGTACAACTCGTTGCAGCACCAACCGCATCAGGTGCCTGGGTCGTGCCGCCATTGTCACTTCTACACACATCATTGACATACTCAACACCGGAGACACAACTGCCTGACGACGTCGTGGGTTTGAATTTGATGTTGTCAGACATTTTGATGATGACGCAGTTGTAGGTGCCGTCAGCGGGGTTGCCACTGCCCAAAGTTGGCGACGCCAAAAAATCGACTTCTGTGGGCACCGCGCTTGAAAACACCGTGATAGGACTGGTACACAGCGCACTCGTAGAAAGCATGATTGAATACACTTTCAATTTCAAAGAACTGGCATCAACAGGTGGAAGCACAGTTCCTGCCAACGCGTTGGTTGCCAAAAGTACTGCGGCGATTGAAATAAAACGGGATGGTTTCATAATAGTTTTCCTGGTCATTTTTTAAACAGGGCTAGCTACCAGAACCTACGATGGTGAGCTTGTCTACGCTGGCTGCGCTACCACCGCCACCGCAATTTGTGATGGCCAAGCCAAGCAAAATCATACCGACAACAAGAATCAACTTTTTCAACATACTGTCTCCAATTTAGGGGGGGGGGAAAAATCAGGACTAAAACGGAGTAGAAGTATGAACCTACGGATTCCTAATGCAAGGTATTTATTTTTTAGTTAGTGGTTCTGCCGACTCGCGAGTAGCGCGGCTTCCACGCGGCTGCGTACCTGCAGTTTTTGCAGGATATTGGTCACGTAGTGCTTGATGGTTTTTTCTGACAGGAATATCTTCTCGCCGATCTCCCGATTGGTCAGGCCGGTGCCAATCAAGGCCAGAATTTCACGCTCGCGGTCAGTCAATTCCTGCAAGGGGTTGGGCGCCTTGCCCTGCGTCAGGGACACCAGCATTTCAACCGCAATGGACGGCGACACATAGACCTCGCCCGCCACCGCCGCGCGCACCACCTTGGCCAACTCTTTGGCCGACACGCCTTTGAGCACGTAGGCGCGGGCGCCGGCCTTGAGGGCGGCCAGCAGTTTGTCTTTGTCCTCGGAGCCGGTCAGCATCACGATCGCCGTGGCGGGACACGCCAGAGCGATTTTTTCGGCCGTCACGATACCGCTCCAGCCCGGCATATTGACATCCAGCAACACCACGTCGGGCAACAGCGCCAAGGCCAATGTCAGGGCTTCCTCGCCTGAAGAGGCTTCCCCCACGATCCTGAATCCGGCATCCATTTCCAGTGAATGCACCACGCCCTGGCGGAACAGGGGGTGGTCGTCCACGACCAGAATATCGACGGGATTACTGACTGTCATGTTGATCCTGAATAAGTGGCAGCACCACGCGGATCAGCGTCCCCGCGCCTTCGGCTGTCTGAACTTCA
The DNA here is from genome assembly GCF_037143375.1 of Rhodoferax sp. Taxonomy (GTDB): domain Bacteria; phylum Pseudomonadota; class Gammaproteobacteria; order Burkholderiales; family Burkholderiaceae_C; genus Rhodoferax. The sequence goes on from NZ_JBAWYV010000001.1 coordinate 56,699, forward strand.
AATGTACCGCCCAGCACCTCAATGCGCTGGCGCATGCCGTGCAAACCCAAGCGTCCTTTTTTGGCGGCTTCACGGGGATCAAAGCCCGGACCCTGGTCGCTCACTTCCAGCGTCAGGCGCAGGCTATCTCCCGTCAGCAGCACGCGGACGTCCTTGCCCTGCGCGTGGCGCAAGGTGTTGGCCAACGACTCCTGCAACACCCGGTACAGCGCGACCTTGACCCGGTACGACACATTGACGTCGGGCGCTGCGGCCTGCAGCGCCACCTGCGCCCCGGTCTTGGCCTGAAAATCCCGCACCACACGGGCCGCAATGTCGCAAGCGCCCAAAGAGGCAATGTCGGGCAGTTCAATGTTGGCGGACATGGCACGCAAATCATTCAGGGCCGACGCCACCGCCGCCCTTGCAGGCGCCAGGCCTTTCCCCCAAGCTTCGTGCGCCCTGTCGCCATCGGCCAGGCTCTGGTCACCCAGGTTTTTGAGTTGCATCAGTGCAAAACCCAGATCTTGCCCCGGGCCATCATGGATATCGGCCGAGACCCGCTGCAAAAAGTTCTCGTTAACGGCGGTGGCACGCTCCGCCGCGCTGATGACCCGCGCCTGGAGTTGCAGGTTTTGCGCATTCAAGGCGGTGAGTTGCCGGACTTTGTCGCCGAGTTCTGCCTGCTGCTCGTCTATGGTGCGGCTGCCCCGGCGCACCACCAGAAACAGGCCCAGGTACAGCGCCAGCATGGTGCCGGCCACCACCCGCCAACTGCGCCGCTGGGCGGCACGGGTTTCGCGGTCCACGTCATCCGGCTTGACATAAAACTCGGCCGCCGCCATGACCTCGCCGGTGCGGTCAGCGTGCAGCGGGGTGTAAGTCTCGATCAGGCGTGCCAGCACCTGGCCATGCGCCTGCTGCTGGTCGTCAGAGCGCTCACTGATTTCTGAAAATATCTGGCCAGTCAGCGCCTGCGCCAAGCCGTCATCGATCGGGAATTTTTTGCCGATGACGCTGGCGTCGGTGCTGAACAACACCGTGCCATCCTTGCGCCAGATCTTCAGCGCCACGATTTTTTGGCCGAGCGGGGTGCCGTTGAGGTCGGCGTTCAGCATCTCCAGGTCGTGCGGGGTGAGATCGGTCTGGTTGCCCAGGCTCTGGATATGTGGCGCAATGAAGCTGTCGACGTACAACGCCGTCACGCTGCCGATGCGGTGCACCACGCTGTCTTGCACCTGTCGGCCGACCCACCAACCCATCGTCAGCGTGGCACCGAGCAGGATCGGGAAACTTACCCACAGAAACTGCCGGGACAGTGACAGCTGACTAAAAAATGGCTTCATGGCGGGCGTTCATGGGTTCCTGACTGGGGGTGGGCAATCACTGTAACAGTGTGCCTGTGGGCGCGTCAGGGACCAAAGTCTGATGATTCTTCAGACCCTCGGTCCTTCAAGTCACACCCTTCAGGCCTGTTTGGCTTGTTTGTGCAGGGCTACCATGAATCCACGGCAAACACGACCGCAACCAGAAGGAGACGCAGATGAACGTCAAACGACTTGAAGGATCCCGGCTGAATTTTTGGGTAGCCAAATCATGCGGGCTCAAACTGAGCCCTGATCAGCCCTTGGCCACGGACCAGCATGACCCGGAAAGCGGGCTTTGGCACCCATCAACCTTCAGCCCCGCCAGCGACTGGTCTCAGGCCGGCCCCATCGTCTCCAACGAATGGTATGTGCTGGAGGACGTCCTCATTGAGTGGTTTGGCCCCGACTGGAAGACCCTCAATGCCCTCGTGAACGAGCCCATCAAGTGGTTTATGCGGGCTTATGTGGCCTCCCAGTTTGGCGATGAAGTGGAAGACACCGCCTTCAGACAGGCCGAGCACGCGCTGAATTAACGCGCGCAAGCCTCAGCGCCAAGGTCTTGGAAGATAACCCTAAAAATTTTTCTAAACGAATCTTGCGTTAAGCATATTGACGCTGCTACGATTGTTGGTGGTGAGGCATGACCGCCTCTTAGCCGGTTTATTTAATTTTTGGAGATTCCATGAGTAAAGATGTCGTAGTTTTAAGCGCAGCTCGTTCCGCCATTGGTGCATTCGCAGGTTCCCTGTCGAACATGGAGCCCGCTGAGCTGGCGGGTATCGTGATGAAGGAGGCGATTGCCCGCTCCAAGGTTGACCCAGCCCAGATCGGCAACGCGGTCGTCGGCACCTGCATCCCTACTGATTCCCGTTACGCCTACGTGTCGCGCGTGGCTTCGATCCAAGCCGGCCTGCCGATGGACTCCATCGCCATGCAAGTGAGCCGCCTGTGCTCCTCCGGCCTGCAAGGCATCGTGACCGCCGCCCAAAGCATCATGCTCGGTGACTACGACTACGGCATCGGTGGCGGTGTTGAAGTGATGTCGCGCGGCTCTTACATGATGCCTGCACTGCGTTCCGGCGCACGCATGGGCGATGCCAAGGCGCTCGACATGATGGTGGCGGTGCTGACTGACCCGTTTGGCGTTGGCCACATGGGCATCACGGCTGAAAATTTGGCCACCAAGTGGAACATTTCGCGCGAAGACCAGGACGCATTTGCCGTTGAATCACAGCGCCGTGCTGCCGTGGCCATCGCTGAAGGCCGTTTCAAGTCGCAAATCGTGCCGATCGTGCAACAAACCCGCAAGGGCGAAACCGTGTTTGACACCGACGAGCATGGCAAGGCCAACACCACCATGGAATCGCTGGCCAAGATGAAGCCTGCGTTCAAGAAAGACGGCACTGTGACCGCTGGTAACGCGTCCGGCATCAATGACGGCGCCGCCTTCTTTGTGCTGGCTGCTGCTGATGTGGCTGCCAAAGCCGGTCAGAAGCCCATTGCCCGCATCGTGTCGTACGCTGTCTCTGGCGTGCCTAACGAACTCATGGGTGAAGGCCCGATCCCCGCGACCAAGCTGGCACTGAAAAAAGCCGGCCTGACGCTGGACCAGATGGACGTGATCGAAGCCAACGAAGCGTTTGCGGCTCAGGCTATTGCAGTGAACAAGGCCCTCGGCCTGGACCCTGCAAAAACCAACCCTAACGGCGGCGCTATTGCCCTCGGTCACCCCGTGGGCTGCTCGGGCGCGTTCATCGCGACCAAAGCAGTCTATGAGTTGCAACGCACCGGCGGCAAGTACGCGCTGGCCACCATGTGCATCGGCGGCGGTCAGGGTATCGCCGTGATTTTCGAACGCATCTAAGCTAAGCCTGGCCGTAAAAGGCCTCGAACTGGTCCACAGACGCCATGACGGTATTCATGGCGTCTGCCAGTTCATTCAATAAAAAGGGCATCTCGTCTGCATGACCGTCCCGCAGGGCCTCCTCGGCGGCGCTGGCCAGACGAGACAGCCCCTTGGCGTGCAACAAGACCGCCATGCCACTCAAGGTGTGCAACAGCTCAATGACGCCCGCGTGGTCGTCTTTGCTGAACAAAGCGCTTGCCACTTCGACATTGCCGCCGTGCTGCACCACAAACTTGCGCAATAGATTTCCGTAGCGTTTTTCATCGCCCCCAAAGTCCTTCAAGGCCGCAGCAACATCCAGACCGACCAGCGTGGGGACGCGCATCGCTGATGCAGAGGGTATTTCCCGGCGATGCTCAGCCAGCAGGTCCAGCAAATCTGGGACATTCAAGGGCTTGACGATGTGCCCCACCATGCCCGCCAGCCGGGATTTCTCCCGGTCTTGTGGGCGGGCAAAAGCCGTGACCGCGATGATCGGCAAGTCAAGCAAGCCCAACTCTTCCCGAATGATCCGGGTGGCAGCGTAGCCGTCCAGCAGGGGCAAATGGATGTCCATCAGCACCGCATCAAAATTCGACCCCTCTCTGCGCAAGGCGTCCACCACAGCCACGCCGTTGCCGACCAGCACCACCTGGGCGCCAGCGCGAATCAGGATTTGCTCCACCACTTCCTGGTTTAGTGCATTGTCTTCAGCCACCAGCAGGCGCATACCCGCGAGGCGTTGCGTCTGGTGACTCACTTTTGGGATGACTTCGCAGTCACCGGTGTACGCCCGGATGACCGCTTCCAGCAAACTGCCCGGTGTCAACGGCTTGGCGACGATGCCTTCCAGCGTCAGGTCCTGGCTGGCTGCCTCGGCCGCCTCCAGTTCGGCCATGGACGCCATCAAAACCACCAGTGGCAGGCCCACCTCGGGGGTGACATAGGCCTGACGGAGCATCTCCAGCCCATCCATCCCGGGCATGCGCCAGTCCAGCAGCATGAGGTCATAGACCTGGTCATCGCCCACACTGCGTCGTAACGCTTGCAGGCCCGCCGCCCCCGAATCGACCGCCGTCACCTGCCAACCCAAGGACTGACAGCTTTGCGACAAGGCGTCTCGCGCGAGAGGATGGTCATCCACAATCAAAATATTCAAGACTGGTGGGATGTTTTCAAGTATCACTTTGGGCGTCACAAGCCCGCGCTTCAGAGGCACCTCCATGTGGAACTCGCTGCCCTGGCCCAGAGTGCTTTCAACGCCAATTTGCCCACCCATCAGGTTGGCAAGCCGAACGCTGATGGCAAGACCCAGACCCGTTCCGCCATAGAGGCGGCTGGTCGAGGCGTCGGCCTGGGTAAACCCCTCAAAAATGTGCCCGAGTTGTTCCGGGGCGATGCCAATGCCGGTGTCGCCGACGGTAAATTGCAGCGTGAGCGGGGCATCCGCCGGGGTGAGGCAACGCACCGCAACCACAATCGCACCAGCCTCGGTGAATTTGACTGCATTGCTGGTCAGGTTCAGCAGGATTTGCTGCAAACGCAAGGCGTCGCCCAGCAGCGCGTCGGGCACCTCAGGGTCAACCAGAAACACGGCTTCGATGGGTTTGAGCCCCAAACCAGCGCCCAATACCGCCGCGGTGGTCCGAAGCACGTTGGACAAGGAAAACGGCACCTGCTCCAGTCGGAGTTCACCGGCCTCAATTTTGGAGAAGTCAAGGATGTCGTCGATCACGGCACGCAAGGCCTGGGCTGAAGTCTGAATTTTGTCGGCAAAATCGCGCTGGCGGCGGTTAAGTGGCGTCTCGGCCAGCAGCCCGGCCAAGCCCACCACCGCATTCAGGGGCGTGCGCAACTCGTGGCTCATGCTGGCGAGGAAGGCGCTCTTTGCCTGATTGGCGGCCTCTGCTTCGTGCGCCTTGGCCATCAAAGTGGTGTTGAGAGTGTCAATTTCCAGGGTGCGTTGCGAGACCAGTTTCTCCAGTTGATTCTGGTAACACGCCAGCTGACGGCGCTCACGCAGCGACTGGATGCCAAAGGCCATGTCGTTGACCATCTCTTTCAACAACTTCAACTCATCGTCGCCAAAGACCTGGGCTTCTGCGGCGTAGAGCGCCAACACACCCAGGACCTGCCCTTTCATCAGCAGTGGCAGCGCAGCTGCGGATTGGTAGCCCCGGCGGCGGGCGGCCTCGCGCCAAGGGGCCATTTGGAGGCTGGTCAAACAATTCTGGCTCACCTGAGCGATGCCGGTGCGGATGGCGACACCCGAAGGACCGCAGCCAATCGCCTTCGTCTCATCCCAAGAAACTTGAATGTGGTCAAGGTAGCCCGTGGCAGGTCCATAGGCAGCCACCGGGCGAACCGTCTTGGCGGGATCCTGCTCGGCAATGCCTACCCACGCCATGACGTAGCCACCGTTCTCCACCACAAGTCGGCAAATCTCGTTCAGTAATTCTTGCTCGTTTTGGGCGTGCACCACGGCCACATTGCAATCGCTGAGCAAACGCAGGGCGCGGTTCAGGCGGTGTTGTTCGACCTCTGCGCCCATGAGCTTGGCAGTGCGATCGGCCACCCGCTGCTCCAGATGCTCGCGGTACAGAGCCAACGTGAGCTCGGCTTGCCGCCGCTTGGAAATATTGATGATGATGCCGCGGTAGTTCAATACCTGACCATCAACTTCCGGCTCGGGTTGGGCCCGGCACATGAGCCAACGCGGCGCCACGTCTGGCAGTTGCTTGACCTGCCATTCAACATCGATCGCGGCCCGATTCGACACCGCCAGCGCCACGGTTTTTTCCACTGCCGCCAGGTCAGCCGGCGCCACGGTCTGGCTCCAGGCCTCATACGACACGGGCCCCTCTTGGGGCTGGAGCCCGTTGAGTACCCAGACCTCGGGCGACCAATGACTGACGCCGCTTTCAACGCTCCACTCAAAACTACCGGCCCCCGCGCCTGTCAGGGCCATTTGCAGAAGATTTCTCGCCGTCTTGCTCTCTTCCAGTGCGGTGCTCAATTCAGCCGTGCGTTCGGCCACGAGGTCTTCCAGATGATGGTGATGTTTGTCCAGCGCATCCTCGGCCATTTTGCGCAGCGTGATGTCGCGCGTGATGCCAATGAAATGGATGATCTGACCCGCGCTATTGCGAACCGGTGAAATACTGAGTTCGTTACAGAAGGTGCTGCCGTCTTTGCGGTAATTGAAAATTTCACCCTTGAACTCCGTGCCGTTGACCTTGGCCTGGCGCATGGCCTGAACCACGAGGGGGTCGGAGCGCGGCCCCTGCAGGTAACCACAAGCGCGGCCCAAAACTTCCGCTTCAGCGTAGCCGGTGATATGCAGGAAAGCTTCATTGACGGACAGAATGCACCCATCGGGCGACGAAATCAGCACCCCTTGTGACACCGCTTTCAGGGCCAGGTCGCTGATGCGCAGTTTTTCTTTCGCTTTGAATCGCTCCGTGATGTCCCTTGCCAGCAGAATAAAACGCGGTACCTCACCCACTTCAGTGGCTTTGCGGGCTACCGACAGTTCGAACCACGCTTCTCCTTGCGCCAGGGTCAACGCATACTGTTTTCCATTGGAGTAGCCGGTGTCATGCGCTTCCTGCAAGGCGGACATCGCCACTTGCGCCGCCTCAGCGGGCAGCACGTCCGAGACCCTTTTGCCGATAAAAAGGTGCGGTGGCACGGCCAGCAAATCGGTGCGCGGACTGCGAAAGTCACAGAAGCGCCCGTCCAGGTCGAGTTCAAACATCAAATCAGGAAGGGCATCCAGCGCCGCCTGCATGCGGCTCTCACTCTGGTGCAGTGTTTTTTCAACCTGTTTACGCTCGGTAATGTCAGTAATAAAGCCATGCCAGAGCGTCGCGCCATCGGCTTCCCGCTCGGGCAAGGCGTTGCCAAACAGCCAGTGCTCCGCACCATCGTCAAACTTGACCCGGTACTCTTGTTGCCAGGGGCTGCATTCTTTGGCCGAGGTCAGGATGGACGCGGCTACTGCGGCAGAGTCATCCGGGTGAAGAACGGCAAAGACCGGCGACGCATCGTCAAGGACATCAGCCGGGCTGACCCGGTAGATGTCCTTGATCGCATCACTGGCGTAGGGAAAACAGGAACTGCCATCAGGCCGCATCCGGTATTGGTAGACCACGCCGGGCAAGCGACTGGTGAGTTTTTGCAGCAGTTCAACGTGGGAGGCCGCGACCGCTGTCACGGGGTGGCCCGCCACGGGAATGGGTTCGGTAGGATGAAACACGCTTGCCAACGCCTTGAGCAACGACATGGGTGCGCGTCATGCAGATGCGTCACTCACATCAAGGTGGTAGGCGGGTGCGGGGCCTTCAGGACCTGCCACCAGGGTCAAGGGTAAGCGGGAGAAGCTTGATTTATATCAGAACCAGGTCGCCGGAAACTTACATTTTTTGAATCTTTGGATAGTTCAATTAGGCTTTCACCCATGAAATGTTTTCTATTATGGACAAATAAGTGTGTATTTGTCTAAAATAGAGGTATGCCACGCAAACCACCCCTCATCTTTCCCCAAGAGCAAAAGTTGCTCTCCAGCCTTGGCGAGCGGTTCAAGCTCGCCCGGATGCGCCGCAAGCTAAGCAATGCGGCGGTAGCTCAGCGCGCCGGCATCTCTCGCTCATCCGTGTACAAGGTGGAGGCAGGTGACCCCGGCGCAACATTGGGAACCTATCTTCGCGTGCTGGCCGTCCTGGGCCTGGAGGGCGACTTCAACACGCTGGCAGCGGACGACAAGGTAGGGCGAAAACTGCAGGACTTGGCCATGGGGCCATCATGAACGCTCAAGCCAACGTCTTGGAGGTTTGGCTCGACTGCGACCTCGGGCCCGCGTGCCAGGTGGGCACGCTCGCGCACGACCGGGGGCAGGTTCGCTTCCACTACGACCGCCACTGGCTCAGGCAAGCGCGCGCCTTCGCACTCGACCCCGACTTGTCGCTGGACGAGCACCCTTTTTTTCCAAAACCAGAACTGGGCAACTTCGGCATATTCCTGGACTCCTCGCCAGACCGGTGGGGGCAAACACTGATGAAACGACGGGAGGCACTGCAAGCCAAAGACGAGAAACGCGCCCCGCGCACTTTGTACGCTTGGGACTTCCTGATTGGGGTTCAGGACTTGACACGCCAAGGCGCACTGCGCTTTCGCCTTGCCGGCACGGATGAGTTTTTGGGCAGCGAGAAAATGGCGGCGCCACCCATCACAACACTGCGCGAACTAGAGGCGGTCGCCTACCAGCTCAGCAGTCGCAGAATCGACGACCTGGATGCCCTGCGCAAGTGGCTGGCTGTTCTGGTGGCGCCAGGTGCATCCCTTGGCGGCGCCCGCCCGAAAGCGAACTTTACCGAGGCCGACGGCTCCCTTTGGATTGGCAAGTTCCCGGCGCGTGACGATGACCGGGATGTGGGCGCATGGGAATACGTGGTGCACGGGTTGGCGAAGAAAGCGTGCATCGACGTTCCGCTCGCCAGGTTGGTACGGTTGAACAACGATTTCCACACCTTCTGTGTTCAGCGCTTTGACCGCGTCAAAGGGGCACGGCGGTTCTACGCGTCAGCCATGACCCTGCTTCGCAAGGAGCATAGCGAAGGAACCAGCTATCTGGAACTCGCACAATTCCTGCGCGCCAACGGCGACGGCGCACACACGGGAGTGGACCTGGCGCAATTATTTCGCAGAGTTGCGTTCAATGTGGCCGTCGGCAACCGGGACGACCATCTGCGCAATCACGGCTTCGTACTCGGTGCGAACGGGTGGCGGCTGGCACCGGCGTTTGATGTCAATCCGAACATCGACAAAGCGGCGCATGTCTTGAACATCGATGATGCGGACAGTCGCCCCAGCTTGGAGACGGTCCTGATGACGGGGCCGTTTTATGGTCTCTCGCCGGACCGAGCCAAGCAGCTTGTCGAAGAAGTCGCCTCCGCGGTCGACCCTTGGCGCGATGCCGCGAGGACGGCTGGAGTCGCAGCAGCCGATGTCGAATTGACGGCAGGTGCTTTTTCCGCGCATTCCGAATACCGCGCTCAGTAAAAATAGTAGGGCCGGTGATGCTGCCATTTGAGACACGTTTTTCTCATTGCAGCTGTTCGGTTTGGGGGGGCCGATGACACCGGGGTAGAGGGTTCCGCTCATGTCCCCCGGACCGGGCTGCGCCCGATCCTCCTCCTTGACTTCGCTGCACCCTCAACCCCGTTGCCATCGTCTGGCCGCCGTGTTGGCCTGCGGTAATTCAACAGCCCATGAACACCCGCAACGCTTTCAGGCTCAGGACGGTGTGGCATTCAGCGCAGTGAGGTCAAGGCGGAGCCCGCAGGGCGGGGGACACGAACAGCGCTGAGTGCCACGCCGTCCTGTGCCCCGCACCGAACTGTCCCGAGTCCCGCGCTACACAGGGCCTTTTTACATTCGATTTCGGGCAAACCCCTAGTTACAGCTTGGCACGTGGTTTGCTAGTATTCCTTTTAGAAGTTGACTAAACGGTCAGATTTTTAACAGGAGTTGCCAGCGTGTCTATTTCAACTGCCCCCGATGTTCGCCCCGGCCGACTGGCCCCGGCCGAGTACGCCCAGCGCTTTGCCGACGCCACCCCGCGCCTGACGCCCGCACAAGCCGTGCTGGAAGCCGAGCGCTGCCTGTATTGCTTTGATGCACCGTGCGCCACAGCCTGCCCCACCGGCATTGATGTGCCCTCGTTCATCAAGCGCCTCGCCGAAGGCAATCTGCGCGGTTCGGCGCGCGCCATTCTGGAGGCCAACCCGCTGGGCGGCATGTGCGCCCGCGTCTGCCCGACCGAAAACCTGTGCGAGGCGGTGTGTGTGCGCAACACCCAGGAAGGCAAGCCCGTGGCCATTGGCCGCCTGCAGCGCCACGCGGTCGATGCGCTGATGGAAAGTGCCCACCCGCAACTCTTTACCCGCGCTCCGGCCACCGGCAAAAAGGTGGCCGTGGTGGGTGCCGGGCCGGCCGGTTTGGCCTGCGCGCATACCCTGGCCAAACTGGGGCACGACGTGATGGTGTATGACGCCCGCCCCAAGGCAGGTGGCCTTAATGAATATGGCTTGGCGAGTTACAAAACGCCGGGCAATTTTGCCCAGACCGAGGTGCAGTGGCTGCTCAGCATTGGCGGCATCACCCTTCACCGCGACTGGAAGCTGCGCACGCTGGCGCAACTCGACGCCCTGCGAATGGACTATGACGCCCTGTTTCTGGGCATGGGCCTGGGCACCACGCACCAGCTCGGCGTGCCTGGAGAGCCATTGGGCGGCGTGCAGGACGCGGTCGATTTCATCGCCACGCTGCGCCAGACCGACAACCTGGCCACGCTGCCCATTGGCCGCCGCGTGGTGGTGATTGGCGGCGGCATGACGGCGGTGGACGCTGCTGTGCAGGCCAAGCTTCTCGGGGCCGAGAGTGTGCACATCGTTTACCGGCGCGGGCCCGAGGCGATGTCGGCCTCCAGTGCCGAGCAGGCGTGGGCGCAAACCCATGGCGTGACGATTCACCACTGGTTGGCCCCCACCGAGATCCTGGCCAACCCGACCCAGAGCAACCATGTGGGTGCCGTGCGCTTTGCCCGTCAAGCGCTGGTGGGCGGCAAGCTCACCGCGACCGGAGAGCGCGAAACCATTGAGGCCGACATGGTGTTCAAGGCCATTGGCCAACAGCTGGGCAACCCGGTGCTGGCACAAGCTGGTTTTGCGCTGGAGGGTGGTCGCATTGCCACCGATGCCGTAGGCCTGACCAACTTGCGCGGCATCTGGGCCGGGGGTGACTGCCGTGCCGGGGGTCTGGACCTGACGGTGGAAGCCGTGGAACACGGCAAGCAATCGGCGCTCGCCATTCACGCTCAGCTCGCCCAATAACACCCCAAGATTCGGAGAATTTCATGGCCAACCTGCACACCACCTTCGCCGGCATCCACAGCCCCAACCCATTCTGGCTGGCCTCAGCACCGCCGACCGACAAAGCGGTCAACGTCAACCGCGCGTTTGAGGCCGGTTGGGGCGGCGTGGTCTGGAAAACGCTGGGCGAGGCCGGGCCCCCGGTGGTCAATGTGAACGGCCCGCGCTACGGCGCGCTCTTGAGCCCCGACCGGCGCCTGATGGGCTTCAACAACATCGAGCTCATCACTGACCGCGACCTTGAACTGAACCTGAAAGAGATCACCGAGGTCAAGCGCAACTGGGCCGACCGGGCGATGGTGGTGTCCTTGATGGTGCCGTGCGAGGAGGCGTCGTGGAAAGCGATCTTGCCGCGCGTGGAAGACACCGGCGCCGATGGCATTGAGCTTAATTTTGGCTGCCCGCACGGCATGAGCGAGCGCGGCATGGGCGCGGCAGTCGGCCAGGTGCCGGAGTACATCGAGATGGTCACGGCCTGGTGCAAGCAGTATTCCAAACTGCCGGTGATTGTGAAGCTCACGCCCAACATCACCGACATCCGCCTGCCCGCCCGCGCCGCCCACCGTGGCGGGGCCGATGCGGTCTCGCTCATCAACACCATCAACTCCATCATGGGCGTGGACCCGTACACGCTGACCATGTCGCCCTCTACCGGTGGCAAGGGCTCGCACGGCGGCTACTGCGGCCCGGCGGTGAAGCCGATTGCGCTCAACATGGTGGCCGAAATTGCACGCGACCCGCTCACCGCCGGGCTGCCGATCTCGGGCATTGGCGGCGTCGGCAACTGGCGCGATGCGCTGGATTTCATCGCGTTGGGCGCCGGTAACGTGCAGGTCTGCACCGCTGCCATGGTCTACGGTTTCAAAATCGTGCAGGAGATGAGCGATGGTTTGTCCAACTACATGGACGAGATGGGGTTCACCTCCATTGAAGATTTCCGCGGCAAGGCGGTGCCCACGGTGTCGGACTGGCGCTACCTCAACCTGAACCACATCAGCAAAGCCGTCATCCAGCAAGACGCCTGCATCATGTGCGGGCGCTGCCACATTGCCTGCGAAGACACCTCGCACCAAGCCATCACCTTTGAGAAAGACGGCAAGCGCCACTTCTCAGTCCGCGAAGAAGACTGCGTCGGCTGCAACCTGTGTGTGGTGGTGTGCCCGGTGCCCGAGTGCATCAGCCTGAGAAATTTGGAACCCGGCGAAAAAGACTTGCGCACAGGGCGGGTTGTGAGCGATAAACATGCCGATTGGACAACGCACCCGAATAACCCGATGCGCGCCATCTAATTTAAGCCAAATTAGCCTCTAGCCCCCGTATTTATTGCGCAAGTAGCTATTGTTTCAGGAGTATTTATGAGCAGCATTCTGATCAAAGGCGGCACGGTGGTAAACGCCGACCGCGCCTTCAAAGCCGATGTTCTGACGCAGGACGGCCTGATTGTGGCGGTGGGTCATTACCTGGCAGCTCCGCCAGGCGCGCAGGTGGTGGACGCTGGCGGTCAGTATGTGCTGCCGGGCGGCATCGACCCGCACACCCACATGCAGTTGCCGTTCATGGGCACCACCACCATGGACGATTTCTACACCGGCACGGCGGCGGCGATGGCGGGCGGCACCACCACCATCATCGATTTTGTGATTCCCAACCCGCAGCAATCGCTCTTGGAGGCGTACCAGACTTGGCGCGGCTGGGCCGAAAAATCAGCGTCGGATTATTCTTTTCACATGGCGATCACGTGGTGGAGCGAGTCGGTGCGGCAAGAGATGGGGACGCTGGTGAAAGAGGAAGGCATCAACAGCTTCAAGCATTTCATGGCCTACAAAAACGCCATCATGTGCGACGACGAAACGCTGGTGAACAGCTTCAAGCGTTCGCTTGAACTCGGCGCCATGCCGACCGTGCACGCTGAAAACGGCGAGCTGGTGTTCTTGCTGCAAAAGGAGATGGCGGCGATGGGTATCACCGGGCCGGAAGGGCATCCGCTGTCTCGCCCGCCCACCGTCGAAGGCGAAGCCGCCAACCGCGCGATTGCGATTGCCGATGTGCTGGGCGTTCCGATCTATGTGGTGCATGTGTCGTGCATCGAGGCGGCCGAGGCCATTGCCCGGGCGCGGGCACGCGGTCAGCGGGTTTATGGCGAGGTGCTGGCCGGGCATTTGGTGGTGGACGACAGCGTGTACCGCCACCCCGACTTTGCCACCGCCGCTGCGCACGTGATGAGCCCGCCGTTTCGGCCCAAGGGGCATCAGGAGGCGCTGTGGCGCGGTCTGCAATCGGGCAATTTGCACACCACCGCCACCGACCATTGCACGTTTTGTGCGGCGCAAAAGGCGGCGGGCAAGGATGATTTCTCGAAGATTCCTAATGGGTGTGGTGGTGTCGAGGAGCGCATGGCGGTGATCTGGGATGCGGGGGTGAATTCCGGGCGTTTGACGCCTTCGGAGTTTGTCGCGATTACCTCGGCTAACACGGCCAAACTGTTTAACATTTACCCGCAGAAAGGGTGTGTGGCGGTGGGGGCGGATGCTGATCTGGTGGTGTGGGACCCTTCTGGGTCCAAGACTTTATCGGCCAAGACGCAGTTCAGTAAAGGGGACTTCAATGTTTTTGAGGGGCGCACGGTGGTGGGGGTTCCTAGCCATACGGTGAGTCAGGGGCGGTTGGTGTTTGTAAATGGGGATTTGCGGGCGGAGCGGGGGGTGGGGCGGTACATTAAACGGCCGGCGTTTGGGGCGAATTTTGCGGCTTCGCAGCAGAGGGCTTTGGCTTTGAAACCTGTGGCGGTTCAGCGCTGAATTTATTTGATGAGCGGTGCGCTGCCGGAGAGGGGATCGCCGGGGGCCTCAGCTGTCAAAGGCCCAGAAATCGGCCCCCGGCGATCCCCTCTCCGGCGACTGGAGCCGTTCGGTTTTTAGAAGTTTTTGAACTTCTCTTTTTGATTTTTTGGTTCTGGCTTTTTTGGAATATTGGGTATGAACACTTCTACTTCTACTGACATCAACGCGCTTCGAATTAACGGGGAACGGCTCTGGGGTTCTCTCATGGAACTGGCGCAGATTGGTGCTACTGCCAAAGGCGGTGTCTGCCGGTTGACGTTGACGGATTTGGACAAGCAGGGACGCGACTTGGTTCTTGGGTGGGCGCGTGAGGCGGGCATGACGGTGACGATCGACAAGATTGGCAATGGGTTCATGCGGCGGGCCGGGCGCAACAATTCGCTGCCGCCGATCGTGACCGGGAGCCACATTGACACGCAGCCTACTGGGGGCAAGTTTGATGGCAATTACGGGGTGCTGGCGGGGCTGGAGGTGGTGCGCACTTTGAACGATTTTGGGGTGGTGACCGAGGCACCGATTGAGGTGGCTTTTTGGACCAACGAGGAGGGCTCGCGCTTTGTGCCGGTGATGATGGGCTCGGGCGTGTTTGCCAAGGCGTTTACGCTGGAACACGCCTACGCCGCGCGGGATATTGAGGGCAAGTCGGTGGGCGAGGAGCTGGCGCGCATTGGCTACATTGGCGAGCAGGAGCCGGGCGATCATCCGATTGGTGCTTATTTTGAGACCCACATCGAGCAAGGGCCGGTGCTCGAAGACCACGGTGTGACGATTGGCGTGGTGCAGGGTGTGCTCGGCATTCGCTGGTTTGACTGCACCGTGACCGGCATGGAGGCGCACGCCGGGCCGACGCCGATGGCGCTGCGCAAGGACGCGATGCAGGTTGCCACGCACCTGATGCAGGAGGTGGTGGCGGCGGCGCTGCGCCATGCGCCGCACGGGCGCGGCACGGTCGGCATGGTGCAGGTGTTTCCGAACAGCCGCAACGTGATTCCGGGGCGCGTGAAGTTTTCGATTGACTTGCGCAACGCAACTGATGCGCTGGTCGACACCATGGTGGACGAGGTCAAGGCCTATGCTGCGCAACTCGCCACCACGTCGGGGCTGGGGATTCAGATTGAGTTGGTGTCGAGCTACCCGGCTCAGGGTTTTCATGCAGATTGCATTGGTGCGGTGGCGCGGGCTGCGGCCAAGCTGGGTTACTCCAACATGCCTGCGGTTTCCGGGGCCGGGCACGACGCGGTTTACATGGCGCAACTGGCGCCCAGCGGCATGATTTTTATCCCCTGCCTGAACGGCATCAGCCACAATGAGATTGAGTCGGCAAAACCCGAGCACATCACCGCCGGTTGCAACGTGTTGCTGCACGCGATGCTGGAGCGCGCTGGCACATAATCTGCTTGCATTTTTATAAGAAATCGGGCGCTAGCCCCCGTATTACCTGCGTGATCGGCTATTATTTTTGTAGTGTCATTAACCTGGAGTAACTATGTCGATGAAATGTCTAACCCGCCGTCGCGCGGTAGTTTTGGCTGCGGCCCTCGCCACACTGGCGCCCAGTTGGGTGCTGGCGCAAGCCAAGCCCAAGGTCGCGGGGATTTACACCGTGCCGTTCGAGCAGCAATGGGCCGGCCGTCTGCACACCGCACTCAAGGCCGCCGAGGCACGCGGCGAGATTGAATACAAGGCCAGCGAGAACGTCAGCAATGCTGACTACGAGCGCGTCATGCGCGAGTACGCCACCGCCGGCAACACCCTGATCGTCGGCGAAGCCTTTGCCGTGGAAGCCGCCGCCCGCAAGGTGGCCAAAGATTTTCCCAAGGTGTCGTTTCTGATGGGCTCCAGCGGCAAACCCGCCGCGCCCAACTTCAGCGTGTTTGACAACTACATTCAGGAGCCGGCCTACCTGTCGGGCATGATCGCGGGCGGCGTCACCAAGAGCAACAAAATCGGCATGGTCGGTGGTTTTCCGATCCCCGAAGTCAACCGCCTGATGAACGCTTTCATGATGGGCGCCAAAGAGGTCAACCCCAAGGTCGAGTTCAGCGTGAGTTTCATCAACAGCTGGTTTGACCCGCCCAAAGCCAAGGAAGCCGCCTTCGCCATGATCGACAAGGGCGCCGACGTGATGTACGCCGAGCGTTTTGGCGTGAGTGATGCGGCCAAGGAAAAAGGCAAGCTGGCAATTGGCAATGTGATCAACACGCAAGCCCAGTACCCCGACACCGTGGTGGCCTCGGCGCTCTGGAAGATGGAGCCCAGCATCGACCGCGCCATCAAGCTGGTCAAAGAGGGCAAGTTTGCCGCCGAAGACTACGCGCAGTATTCGATGATGAAACACAAGGGTTCCGAGTTGGCGCCCTTGGGCACCTTCGAGAAGAAGGTTCCGGCGGACGTGATCGCCAAGGTCAAGGCCAAAGAGAAAGCGATTCTGGACGGCAAGTTCACCGTCAAAGTGGACGACACCCAGCCCAAGTCCACGGCTAAATAAGGCATGACCGAGACCGTTCTCAAGCTCTCCCACATCACCAAGCGCTTTGGCGCTTTGGTGGCCAACGACGACATCTCGCTGCACCTGAAAGCGGGTGAAGTGTTGGCGCTGCTGGGTGAGAACGGGGCCGGTAAGTCCACGCTGGTGTCGATTCTGTTTGGCCACTACACGGCGGACACCGGTCACATCGAGGTCAATGGCCACGCCTTGCACCCCGGCGACCCGAAGGCGGCGCTGGCGGCGGGCATTGGCATGGTGCACCAGCACTTCACGCTGGCCGACAACCTGAGTGTTTTGGACAACGTGATGATGGGCTCGGAGCCGCTGTTTTTGCCCTTCACCCGGCGCCGTGCCGCCCTCTCCAAACTGATGGCAGTAGCGCAGCGCTTTGGGCTGGGCGTGGATGCCCATGCCCGGGTCGGCAGCCTGTCGGTCGGCGAGCGTCAACGTGTGGAGATTTTGAAAGCCCTGTACCGGGGCGCCCGTATTTTGATTCTGGACGAACCCACGGCGGTGCTGACGCCGCAAGAAAGCGAAGCCCTGTTTGCCGTGCTGGCGCAGATGGTGGCGCAGGGTTTGTCGATTATTTTCATCAGCCACAAGCTGGGCGAAGTGCTGCGCGTGTCGCACCGCATTGCCGTGCTGCGCGGCGGCAAGCTGGTGAACGAAGCCGAGGCCAAAGACACCACGCAAGCGCAACTGGCGCAGTGGATGGTGGGCCACGCCATCAACGCGCCGCAGCGCCGCCCTGCCGTCTCGGTCGGCGCGCCGGTGTGCGTGCTGAGCGCTGTCAGCACCGGTGCCGGACGCGAAAAGCTGCATGAGGTTTCTTTGACCCTGAACGCCGGTGAGATCGTGGCGATTGCCGGAGTCTCTGGCAACGGCCAGGTGGCGTTGGCCGAGTTGCTGTCAGGCACGCGCCGTGCCGCTACCGGCAGCGTCGAATTTTTGGGCCATCCGCTGCCCGCGCACCCGGCGCAGCTGGTGGCCCAAGGCGTGGCGCGCATCCCGGAAGACCGGCACGCGGTAGGCGTGGTCGGTGATTTGCCGGTGTGGGAAAACGCCGTGTCTGAGCGCCTGCGCAGCCCGGATTTTTCACGCTTTGGCTGGGTGCGCCGAGTGGCGGCCCGGGCCTATGCGCAGCGCGTGATGGAAGCGTTTGACGTGCGCGGCGGCGGTGCGCTGTCCCCGGCGCGGTCTCTGTCCGGCGGCAATATGCAAAAGCTGATACTGGGCCGCGCCCTGACGCACCCCGCATCAATCACCCACCCAAACCTGACACCGCGCCTGATCGTGGCCCACCAACCGACTTGGGGGCTGGACATTGGCGCGGTTGCCTACGTGCAGGCGCAGTTGATCGCGGCCCGCGATGCCGGTGCGGCGGTGCTGCTGATCTCCGACGACCTCGATGAAGTGCTCACGCTGGGCGACCGCGTGGCGGTGATGCATGGCGGCTGCCTGAGCGATGCGCGCCCGGCCTTGCAATGGAGCCGCGAAGCGATCGGGCTGGCGATGGCCGGCATCGGCGGCGACCACCCGGCGCACGCCCCACACGAAGAAAAAGAAACGGCATGAGACTCGAAAAACGGACCCAAAGCGCTTCGATGGCGCTGGTGCTGGCGCCGATGGGCGCCGTGGTATTCACCTTGCTGGTCAGCGCCTTGCTGGTGCTGTGGGCCGGTGCACCGGTCGGCCAGACCTATGGCTTGCTGCTGCAAGGCGGCTTCGGCTCGGTCTTTGCCTTCAGCGAAACCCTGACCCGCGCCATTCCCTTGATGCTGACCGGGATGGCGGCCACCGTGGCGTTCAAAGCGCGGCTGTTCAACATTGGCGCCGAAGGCCAACTGTATGTCGGCGCCATCGCTGCCGTGGCGGTGGGCGGACTGCATGACGGCACCGGCTGGGCGCTGCCCCCGGCCCTGCTGTTTGTGCTGATGATGCTGGCCGCCGCGCTGGCGGGCGCCCTGCTGCTGCTGGGGCCGGCGCTGATGAAAGCCAAGCTGGGGGTCGATGAAGTCGTCACCACGCTGCTGCTGAACTTCATCGTGCAGCTGCTGGTGTCGCTGATGCTGGACGGCCCGATGAAAGACCCGACCGCGATGGGCTGGCCGCAAAGCGTGGCCCTGATGCCGGAACTGGAACTCGCCAAACTGATCCCGCAAACCCGCGTGCACACCGGCCTGCTGTGGGCGGTGGCCTTGTCGGTCAGCCTGTGGGCGCTGATGAAATACACGGTGCTGGGTTTTGATATTCGCGCCGTCGGGGCCAATGCCCGTGCGGCGGCCTTTGCCGGGGTGCCGGTGACGCGCACGGTGGTGCTGGTGGCCATGTTGTCGGGCGCTTTGGCGGGCCTGGCCGGGGCGATTGAGGTCGCAGGGCGTACCAGTTACCTGACGCTGGACATGTCGCCGGGCTACGGTTATTCGGGCATTGTGATTGCCATGCTGGCTGCCCTGCACCCGCTCGGCGTGGTGCTGGCCAGCGTGTTTGTGGCGGGCGTGCTGGTCGGGGCCGACAGCATGAGCCGGGCGGTGGGCGTGCCAACCTTCATCGCCGATGTGATCGTGGCGACCTCCCTGATCTCGGTGCTGGTGGCCACGCTGCTGACGCAATACCGGGTGCGCCTGAAATGACCGATCTGTTTGACATTCTGGCCAACCTGTCGTTTTGGGTGGCGGTGCTGCGCATTGCCACGCCGCTGATTCTGGGCACGCTGGGTGTGCTGCTGTGCGAGCGCGCCGGGGTGCTGAACCTGGGCATCGAAGGCATCATGGTGGCGGGCGCTTTTACCGGCTGGCTGGCGGTGTACCTGGGCGCCCCGCTGTGGATTGGGGTGGCGGTGGCGGCCCTGACCGGGGCGGCGTTTGGCTTGCTGCACGCCTTCCTCACGGTCGGGCTGGCGCTGTCGCAACACGTGTCGGGGCTGGGCATCACGCTGCTCGCCACGTCGCTGAGTTACTACGGTTACCGCGTGAGTTTTCCCAAAGTCACGACCCCGCCAACCATCACGCCGTTTGCCGAGATGGACTGGTTGGGTATCCCGATCGTGGCACAGCAAACCCCGCTCACCTTGCTGGCGTTGGGGCTGGTGCCGCTGATTGCCTACACGCTGTACCGCACGCCGATGGGGCTGGCGGTACGCATGGTGGGCGAGAACCCGCAGGCGGCAGAAGGCCAGGGCGTGTCGGTAGCGGCGGTGCGCACCGGCGCGATTGTGGCGGGCTCGGCCCTGATGGGCGTGGCGGGTTCGTTCCTCACGCTGTCGGCGTTCAACGCCTTCTTTTTCAACATGGTCAACGGGCGCGGCTGGATCTGCGTCGCCCTCGTCGTGTTTGCCTCATGGCGACCCGGCAAGGCCTTGCTGGGCGCGCTGCTGTTTGCATTTTTTGACGCGCTACAACTGCGCCTGCAACAGTCGGGCGCGGCCGTGCTGCCCTACCAGATGTACCTGATGCTGCCCTATGTGCTCTCGATTGTGGCGCTGGTGTTGGTGGCCCGCAAAGCCAGCTACCCGCAGGCGCTGATGAAACCTTACCGCAAAGGCGAACGCTAAATGCTTGACTTGCTGATTCAAAACGCCAGCCTGCCCGATGGCCGCACCGGCATGTCGGTGGCCGTGCGCGGCGACAAAATTGTTGAAGTGACTGCGGGGCTATCGGCCCCGGCGCAGCAGACGCTGGATGCCCAAGGCTTGCTGCTCAGCCCGCCGTTTGTGGATGCGCACTTTCACATGGACGCCACCTTGAGCTACGGCCTGCCGCGCGTCAATGCGTCGGGCACGCTGCTCGAAGGCATTGCGCTGTGGGGCGAACTCAAACCATTGCTGACGGCCGAGGCGCTGATCGAACGGGCCCTCACCTACTGCGACTGGGCGGTGGCCAAAGGCTTGCTGGCCATTCGCACCCACGTTGATGTGTGCGACCCGCGCCTGCTGGCGGTGGAAGCGCTGCTGGAAGTCAAACGCCGGGTGGCGCCCTACCTCGATTTGCAACTGGTGGCGTTTCCGCAGGACGGCGTGTTGCGCGGCCCGCTAGGGCCGGACCAGCACCTGAGCAACCTCAAGCGCGCACTGGATATGGGCGTCGATGTGGTGGGTGGTATTCCGCACTTTGAGCGCAGCATGGCCGATGGCGCCTTGAGCGTGAAGCTGCTGTGCGAACTGGCCGCCGAGCGCGGTCTGCGCGTCGACATGCACTGCGACGAGTCCGACGACCCGCACTCGCGCCACGTTGAAACACTGGCCTTTGAGACCCAGCGCCTCGGGTTGCACGGCCGCGTCACCGGTTCGCACCTGACCAGCATGCACAGCATGGACAACTACTACGTGAGCAAGCTGCTGCCCTTGATGGCGGAGGCGCAGTTGCAGGTGGTGGCCAATCCGCTCATCAACATCACCCTGCAAGGGCGCCACGACAGCTACCCGAAACGCCGTGGCATGACGCGCGTGCCCGAGTTGCTGGCGGCCGGTATCAACGTCGCGTTTGGCCACGACTGCGTGATGGACCCCTGGTATTCGCTCGGCAGTGGCGACATGCTTGAAGTGGCCCACATGGGCCTGCACGTCGGCCAGATGACCAGCCAGGCCGCCATGCGCCAGTGCTTTGACGCCGTGACCGTCAACCCGGCGCGCATGCTGGGCTTGCCGGGTTATGGGCTGGCGGCCGGTTGCTTTGCCGATTTTGTGCTGCTGCAAGCGCGTGACCCGGTGGAAGCGCTGCGCCTGCGCGCCACCCGGCTCAAGGTGTTCCGGCGCGGCCGCCTGCTGGCCGAAGCGCCCGCCGCCACCAGTCAACTGCATCTGCCGGGGCGGCCGGGCCAGACCTCGCACATGCTCTGATATTTATAGCTGCTTGCGCAAGTAGAACGGGGGCTACAGGCTGATTTGGCATAAATATTGAACTGCCAAAGCGGCCTTTTCAGGAATCACTCCTCCGGGATTCTGGCTGCATCCCATCGGAATTACGGCGCTTCTGCTCTGGGTCAAACCAGCGCTTCGAGGCTGTAAATGGCCGTCATCCGGTGCGTGGTACCGGGCGCCACAGTGACGACGTTTTCAGCCGCGTTGCAGGTCTCAACGCAGACCATGCTGCGGTAACTATCGGGTGCCATGTCGTCCATCTTGCTGGCTTTTTCGACCCACGGATTCCAGACCACGGTGCTGCGGGCGGCTTGGCTGGCGATGCGGATGCGCCGCTTCATAACGACGTCTTCAATCAAACAGTCGGCGGAGGTGTTGAGGTAGACGCGGTCGACTTCGCTGTCGATGTGAATCGGGCCCTGCTGCGTTTTGCGGTTGCCTTGGTCCACCTTGTCGAGAAATTCACAGCCGTCCAAACCGTCAACACGGACCTGCGCTATGTCGCTGATGGCAAAGTAGGTGTGCAGCGCCTCGCCCACCACGACGGCCTCAACGCCGGTGTTGCGGGTGACCAGCGCGAGCTGCAAAGCACTGCCCACGGTGACTTCCAACTCGACGCCTACCGGGTGCGACCACAGGGCGCGTGCGGCGGGTGTTTCGGGCAAACCCAGGCGCACAAACGTCTGACCATCGGCCAAAGCCCGCGTTTCCCGCACCTGCCAGAGCGCCGTGCGGGCGACGCCGTGGGCCGGCAGTTTGGCGTCGCTGGCGTGTGGCCCAAACCACGGCCAGCACACCGGCACGCCGCCACGAATCGCTTTGGCCGGGGCGAACTTGGCGCGTTCCGAGAGCCAGATCAGTGGCGCTTGGCCCTTGGGGCAAAAGTGCGTGAGGTGGCCGCCCTGCAAGGCGATGATGGCGTCGCCCAAACTATTGGAAATGCGGACCTCGATCAAGCCACTGGCATCCTCATGGCAGTGGACGTGGCCGGGCATTGAAAACTGGGCGTTGAGTTCAGTCAGGGTCGTCATGGTTTCTTTCGAGCGGCAAAGAACGCATCAGACCACAGCGCCGAGACCCGTGTCAAAACCCGAATTCGCGCACCAGCACCGCCACCGCCTGTCGCAAGTACGGCCAGGCGGGCGCCTCCCAGCGGGCGTGAATCGTGAGCTTGCCGCGCCAGGATTGGTTGAGTAGTTCCGCCATCGATTGACTTGCAGGTTCAAGCGCCAGCGTCACATGGTAAATAGCGCGCTCGGGAACCAGTTGCCCCGCCTTTTCACGCGTCAAAATGTGCCCACCCAAGTGCGCGGCCAACTCGGCGCGAGGCAAAACGCGCGCCGCATCCCGGTCCACCGCCAGCACCTGCAAACGCAGGGCCGAACTCTGCGCGCCATCGGTGATAAACAGGGCTGAGTCCCCGGGCGCCACGCGCTGCACCGACTCTTCGTCAAGCCAGGTTTCCACCAGCCAGCGGCCATCGTTGCGCACCAGCAGCGCAATTTTTTCCTTGCGCGACAACCACTGTCCTACTTGCAGGTCGGGGTCCATGTCGCGCAACTGGCCGGCAAAGGGCGCGCGCGGGGCGTAGTTGAGCAGCTCGGTATCCAGGCTGGACAACTCTGACTGGGCGGTGGTCAGCATCACTTCATTGACCAGCAGACGGCTGCGCGACTCGGCCTCAAAGCCTGAAGCGGCGGCCTGCCAGCGCAGCCGGTCGACCTTGGCCAGCAAGGCTTGGCGGCGCATTTGCAGGTCGGGCACATGCAGTTGCAGCAGCACGTCGCCCGCCGCCACCGCATCGCCATTCTGGTGAGGCAAGGTGTCAACGCGCGCACCAGCGGGCGCATACACCGGCCAGACCTCGGCGGGTCGCAACAGACCACTGCCGGTTACCCGTCCGGGCCACGGCAACAGCACCAGCACCACCAAGCCGACGAACAGCGCGGCACTGAGACGGCTGCGACGGCGCGCGCGAATGACGGGCCAGCGCTTTTGCCAGGCCTGAAATTCGCGCTTGAACGGCAGCAGCACAAACCACAGCATCTCAATCACAAACAGGCCAATCCCCACCAGCTTGATGAAGAAGTGATACACCAGCACCGCAATCCCGAGGAACAGCACCAGCCGGTAGATCCAGGTGGCCCAGGCAAAAGCAATCAGCCCCCATTGCGTTTTTGCGGGCAAATGTTCCGGCGGGTCTTCGCCTAAATCAAACAGTGTTTCACGCAGCTTCCAGCGCGCCAAAGCAAAGCTTCGCTCATGCAGGTTGGGCATGTCCAGCCAGTCCGAGAGAATGAAATAACCGTCAAACCGCATGAACGGGCTGGCATTGATGGCGAGTGTGGCGACCCAGCTGATCGTGGCTAGCACAAAGGCAGCGGTGCGCAACGCGCCGTCAGGCAACAAGCTCCAGGCCAGTGTGGCCCAGGCCGCGATGATCAGCTCGGTGGCGATGCCCGCCGCCGCCACTTGCAGGCGCTGCAGCCGGTCGGTCAGGCGCCAGGTGTCGTTGGTGTCGGTGTAGGCCACCGGCCACATCACCAAAAAAGCCACGCCCATGGTCGGCACCCGGCACCCCAGCCGTTTGGCGGTAAAGGCATGGCCCAACTCGTGCACCAGCTTGACCACAAACATGGCAAAGCCGTAGGCCAGCAAGCCCTCCAGATTGAAGGTATCGACCAGCGAGGCGCTGAAGCTCTCCCAGCGACGCACCACCTGGGTCAAGCCAAAAAGCAGCGCGGCACCCGTCAGCCAGGCAAACGTGCGGCTGTAGAACCAGCCCGCCACGCCTTGCCAGCGCCCCAGCCAGGCATCCGGGCGCAGCAGCGGAATACGAAAAAACAGGTAATGGTGCAGCAGCCATTTCCCCACGCTGCCCTGCAATTGGTCGAGGCGGTCCGCCATTTGGCGGGCACTTTGGGGGCCACCGGGCTGGATGAGTTGGTTGCTGACCAAAAACTGGGCGACGCCCGACACCTCGGCTTCGTCGAGTTGCAGGGTGGTGTTTTCGCAGATGGCATGCGCGATGGCTGCCGGGTCATCCAACGACCAGCGTTGCAGCACCTCGAAGGTGGGCCAGTCGATGCGAAAAAACACATTGCGCACCGGGTCGTGCAGCGTCCAGCTGGGTTGCCCATCCGGCAGCACCGGGCCCGGCAACAACGCCAGTTCTTCGCGCAGCGGAGGGAGCGCCATCGGCTACACGCCCAAGGTGGAGCGCAGGGTGGCGAGCGGTCGGCGCAGCACCCAATAGATCAGCGGCACCCAGGCGCCGTGCAGTTTGGCCGTGCCTTTGAGGCCGACACGGTGTTCGGTCGGCGCCTCCAGCGCGGCACGCACCCGGTAGGCGTAGCTGCCATCGGGGCGTTGCACGGCATCGTGCGCCATGTAGCGCAGCTGGGCGCTGACCGCAAACAGCGGGCTGGCATTCAAATACAAACTCACCGCTGAGCCGTCTGGCAGCGCGATGGCATCGGCCAGCGGCAACCAGGCCTCCACCTCGACATCACGGGGGGCGGCCATGCGCATGATGCGCTCGCCCACCGCCACCGGTCGGCCGATCCACTCGGTCGGGTCGTCAAACAGCGCGACACCGTCCTGCGGAGCCAGCACCCGCGCCCGCGTTAACTGGTCGCGCAAGAAATCAACTTCGGCGCGCTTTTCTTCAATCTTGCCGGTCAGCATCGCCAACTGGGGCTTGGCTTTGGCATCGGTCAGGGCTTGCTGCGAGGTCTGGCGGTACTCGGTCTCGGCGGTGGACAGGGCTTGCGCCGCCACATCGAGCCGACTCTGGATCAAGGCCTCATCAAACCCGAACAGGGGCTGGTCCTTTTTAACCAGTTGGTTGGGCTGCACATGAAACACATCCACCACGCCGTCCAGCGGGGCGCGAATCACCACCGGATGCGCGGGCACCAACTCGCCCGGCGCCAACACCGTTAGTCGGACCGGAAACACCAGAATGACCGCCAGCAACGCGGCCCAACGCAAAGAGGGTTGCTGCCACCAGCGACGACCGGGTTGCAAGGCCACTTGGGCGCGCACACGTTTCAAAACAGCGCGCCAAGAGGGACCACGGGGGCGATGCAATGCGGCAAAAGCATGCCATGCCACGTCTACCCACTCACGCAGCAAGGCCTGTTCCTCAGGGGTCCAGGGCTCGTCGCGCACCAGCAGTAAGCCGGCCTCGGCGCCGTCCTGCGGGGCTGCGCTGGGAACGCCGGGCAAGGCCAACCACAACGCATGGGCGGGCCACCACTCGCCCCAATCCTGCGCCAACTCGGGCGGCAAGTCGGTATCAGAGATAGTCCGGGTGGCCTCTGCAACCTGGGTTGAAAGATAACGACACACTTGGGCCAGCCACAGCGCATAAGGCGCATTGGCCTCAATTTGCACCAGACCTGAGAGCGTGTGAACCCCGTCGCCTGCCAGCCAGAACGCCGACTGCCGGTAAGGCGCCAGCGCATGCGTGTCATTGACCAGCAAGAAACCCAGTTCACGGGCGCTTATCGCCAGCCGGGCGCGGCGGGACAGGTCCAGCAGCGCGGCCAGCGACCGGACCGCGCCTGATACTTGCGCGCTAGCCTCGGGCATCAACTGCGGGCCTGCATCTGACGCGCGACGGCTTGCAGTCGGGTGACTGGGAGCTTGTCAGCGTCAGCCTTGTTACTCTTCGCTTGCACCAAGTCCAGCCACGGTGTGGAACGCGTGGACGCCAGACGAATTTGCTCACTCAGACTGCTCCGGCTGGAGGTGCTGGCTTTGCCTTTGCCCACGCTGAACTTGAAGAGAGAAGTGGCTTCACGCCCCTCGTTGTCTCGCGCAATGACCTTGATTTGCAGCTCCTCATTGAAGCCAGCAGGCGGGTCCAACTTGAAGGTGCCCGAACGCGCATCAAACTGTACCCAGGCCGGCAGATCATCGCCATTGGCCAGCTTGGCAAAGATGGTGACCACCGAATCGGCCTTGGTATGGACAAAGGCATCGGCGGGGAGGGAGAAGGTCGCGGGTTTGTTGCCTTCAATGAACTGGTCCGTGATGCCACGGAACACCGACAGGCCGGGGGTTGGTGCATCAGCCACCACCACCCGAAAACCCGAGACACTGGTCAATATCTCGGCAATTGGCGTCACTCTTTCAGGGATGGGCAAAGTCGATGGCGTGGTCACCACGGTGGCAGAGTTGAACGCTGGCGCAGGGGTGGGAGCTGGCTCTGCTAGTGCCACCACCGGTGCGGGCTCAGGGGTTGGGGTTACAGGCGCTACAGTGTCGGGCGCAACAGGTTTCGGCTGGTCGTCGTTCGCTTCACCCGATGTCGGAACGCCCGTGCGGTTGTCTGCCAAATAGACGTTGCTGCTACTGGCATCGTCCTTGATCGTCGCGATCCCTTCAAAAGAGACGCCCCCGGAGTTACTCACCTTGAGTCGTAACGATTCACTGACTTCAAAAACGGTGTCGTTGATGATGGCGGTGCGCACGAGCAAGGTAGTGCCACCCGCAGGAATCGCGACCAGACTGCCAGGAATGTAGTTTTGCCAAGCGGTGCCGTCGAAATACTGTAACGAGCTGCCGGTGTCAACACCTACCGTAGCGGTATCCGACGCCAGTGACAGACTCACCAACTGATCGGGCAGGCCGGTGACGGTAAACACCACATAGGGTGAAGCTTCGCTGACGGTGGGGCTGCTGACGGTGACGGCGCGGTCGTCGGTTTTGATGGCGCTGGTGTTTTCTGTGCCGTTGGCGTTGTAAATAGTGCCGGTACCGTCGTCCTTGATGGTCGCCGTGCCCACGGCTGCTGAGCCGCCACTTGGTGTTGCCGTCAGCGTGAAGGCTTCGTTGTTGTCGCTGATGTTGTCTTCCACCACCGGCGTGCGTACCAGGATGCCGCCGCCCGCGGGCAGCGTCACCGCTGCGCTGTAATCCGTCCAGGTGGCACCGTTGTCCAGCGAGACTTGCAAATTCGTTGCACCTGCTGCGCCAAAGTCTGTTCCTGTGCCGGTGGCGCTGGTGCCTGCCAGCACCAGGCTAACGCTTTGGCCGGCCACGCCGCTCACGTTAAACACCGCATACAGCGAGGCCTCATTGACATCGATGGAGTTCACGATCAGATCATTGACCACCGTGATGTTGAACGTGGCAGTCTCGGTGACGCCGGCTGGGCTGGTGACGGTATAGGTGAACGAGTCGACACCGCTGTAGTTGGCCACCGGGGTGTAGGTGACCGAGCCATCGGCGGTGAAGCTCACGCTGCCATGAGCGCCCTGGGTAACGCTTGACAAGACCGGTGTGCCTTCAAAGCTGTCGGCGCTGGCGCCATTGGTGCCGGTGATGACATTGACCGTAATGGCTGTGTTTTCCGGCGTGATCACGGCGTCGTCTGTGATATCGGCCACTGCCGTCACCGTCAGGCTGATCGTCTTGGTCTCGGTGTTGCCGTTGTTGTCGGTCACGCTGACCACAAAGCTGTCCGCCCCGTTGTAGTCGCCCACGGGCGTGTAGCTCCAGGCGCCGGTCACTGCATCAATGCTGGCCGTGCCGTGGCCGGCCACCGTGCTCACCCTGAAGTTCGGTGTCGTCATGCCGTCAGCGGCATCCGTCACGGTCAGGACGCCGGTGATGGCTGCACCGTCCTCAGCACCGCTGCCGCTGTCAACACCGACTCCGCTGCCAAAGCTGGCGGGGTCGTTGACTTGCGTCACCGTCACATTGACCGTGGCGGTCTCGGTGACGCCAGCGCTGGTCACCGTGTAGGTGTAGCTGTCGGCGCCGTTGTAGTTGGCGTTAGGTGTGTACTTGACTGTGCCCAGCGCCGCATCCACGATCGCCACTGTGCCGTGGGTGCCTTGCGTGACCGCCGTTACGCTGCGTCCCGAGTTCTCGAAGCTGTCGTTGGCCAGCACGTCGGTGGTGATGCCAGCGGCGCTGTCTTCGGCCACCGTCGCGCTGTCGTCTGTGATATCGGCCACCGCCGTCACCGTCAGGCTGATCAGTTGGGTCTGGGTGTGGCCGTCAT
>NZ_JBAWYV010000002.1:0-80435 GCF_037143375.1 Rhodoferax sp.
CGCACGTTCCAACTGCCTGCGCTTGTCGGGTTGACGCCTCGCGGGTGTTTTTCAGGGTCCAGCGGGGGTTGAACTGCCCGCTAAGTGTGTTGATGTCGGATTCGTTGGCGTTATTGATGAATTCGAAGCCGCATTGCTTTAAATCAGCGGTGTGCGCCAGCGCTGCCGGGCTGGCGGCAAAAGTGGTTCCACGTTGACAGCAGCGCGCCAGTGCCTTGGTGAGCCAGATCGTCCATGGGGGACATTGAGGGTCGAAAGTCGGTGCAATATCCAGATAGACCGAATCGGCGACAAACAACTGATCGCGCAACATCGCGGTCAAGTCCCCGACGCACAAGGTCAATAAAACATCACCCCCAGCGAGCGTGAGGCGATGAAAACCGGGCAAAAGGCCAAACCAATGCGTTGCCAATTCGTGGGCGAGTGCCAGCAACTCAGGAAAAGGAGCCGCGTTTGCCAACAACTCATGCAAAGAGAGGGGTGCAGGGGTCAGCGCCACATAGTGAAGTAGACGCGGACGAAGTGGGTCTGAGTTCCAGCTATGCCAGGTGCTTAGAAAATTCAGACCCGATCCAAAACGCGTATCCAAAATACGCCAGGCCGTGGTGTCAGCCCACGCCTGTGGCAGGCCACAACCTTGAATCAAGGCAGAGGCTGCTGGGTCAGTCATTGGCAGGTGATTCAGGCGCTGGGCGGTACGTACCCTTGGGCAGCATCGGCACCATCACCAAAAAAGTGATTTTCCATCTGGCGAGCAAGATATTGGCGAGCCCGTGCATCTGCCAGATTCAGTCGGTTTTCATTGACCAGCATGGTCTGGTGCTTAAGCCATGCCGCCCAAGCTTCCTTGCTGACGCTTTCCCAAATACGCTTGCCAAGTTCGCCAGGGTAGGGCGCGAAATCCAGTCCTTCAGCTTCTTTGCCGAGCTTGATGCAGTTAACAGTGCGTGCCATGTGAAGCCTTTTTCAAAAATCTTATAAAGGCTGCCACTTTAGCAAGCTTTGTGATGCCCCCACATCAGCATATGAAACCAATGAACTATCGCAATATATTCTCACTGAAGTAAAATACAGACTATGGCAAAAGCAGACACAAAAACCAAAATGTTGGCCGACGGCCTTCGTTACAAATCCAAAGTTTCGGGTTCGCCCTTTACTGCGGCCACCTCCTTCGGCGCCGCGACCATGTCGTGCTTCCTGTGCGGTAAGCACCGCGCTCGTTCGCAAATGGTCACGCGCAAAATTCTTGGTAAATCTCAGGCTGTTTGTTCACCCTCTTGCAAAGAGGCTGACGCGGCCGCTAGCTAATGTCATGACTTTTCGGGTTTTGACAGGCTTGATTGACAAGCAACCCCGCCTCGTATTCCTGCTCATCAGTGCAAGCTGTGTTGCGCTGCTTGCTTTCGGCATTTACCTGCAACAAGTGGTCGGCTTGGTTCCGTGTCCCATGTGCATCGTACAGCGTTATGCTCTTGTATTGGTAGCACTTATCGCAGGACTGACGGGGGCTGGAAGCAGAAAAGGCTTGCATCTTGGCGGCTCAGTCTTGTTGCTG
Source organism: Rhodoferax sp. (assembly GCF_037143375.1). Taxonomy (GTDB): domain Bacteria; phylum Pseudomonadota; class Gammaproteobacteria; order Burkholderiales; family Burkholderiaceae_C; genus Rhodoferax. The sequence goes on from NZ_JBAWYV010000002.1 coordinate 1,556, forward strand.
ATCACGGCTGGTTTTGGTGGCTTTGTGGCAGCCCGACAAAGCTGGTTGCAGTGGTATCCGCCGGAAGTTGCCAGTTGCGGTCGTGACTTCTACGGAATGATCGAGACTTTCCCCTTGCAGCGCGCCTTACCCATGATTTTCAAGGGTGGTGGCGACTGCATCAAGGTCGATTGGACCTTTCTCGGCGGCTCCATTGCCAATTGGTCATTTGTCTGCTTCAGTGGCATAACTATTCTGGCTTGCTTGCTGATCTGGCGGATCAGTCAAGCCAGAAGCTAAATAAAACGTTACAGCGGCAGCGTATCCAGCATGTCGTAGGTTCTGCGTAACCATAGTTTGACACGTTGACGCTCCAGCAACCCCAGTGCTTCCGGACCTGTGCGGTCGTTGAAGGCGGCCCAAAAACTGGCATTCTGGCGGTCAATCTTGCGCATGCTTGCTTCATGCAACTGCCCCAGCGTCACCACTTTAGCGCCCAGCGAGACCGCTTTCTCCAAGGCTGGCGAATCGTCTAGTTGTGAAAAATCCGCCCCACGGCCTTGATTTTTAACCACAAAGTAGTTGGGTCCTTCTTCAAACGTGTTGACCAAGCGACCTAGCAAGTCCACTGAATCTTTGCCCGCATCAGCGACGTGCCAAAAATTCACGGCAATGCCCATTTCTTTCATGACGGCAAATAAATCTGAATCCTTGATCCAGCGTGTCAAGGGTGCAGCCGTCTGCGCCGCCAAATCTACAATGACGCTTTTTTGCTCGCTGCCCACGGATTGGTCTTCAAATGCCTCAACCAAACGGTCCAGGCCTTCGTAGCTGTCCACAACGACCGGAGAAGCGTAGTCGGCATAAAAACGCGTAAATGAGGTGTGTGAACGGTCGGTGTCAAAGCCGGTGAACGGGCGACCGTTGTCAATGAAATACTGGGCCAGAACCCGTGAAACCACGGATTTACCAACGCCGCCTTTTTCGCCGCCGATGAAATTGAGTGAATGCATGTCTTTTTCTAAGAGTTGATATTGATGAACAAGGCCCGATGCCTTGCTGTGTAAACACAGCAAGAACCGTGCTCAGGGGAGTTTTTTGACCAGCACCTGGCTCTTGCGATCCCAGTTGTATTTGCGTTTTCGCGCTTCTGGTAACCAATCAGGGTCGACCAGCACAAAGCCGCGTTTGAGAAACCAATGGGTGGTACGGGTTGTGAGTACAAAAATGCAGTCAAGCCCGGCGGCCTTGGCCCGTTGCTCTACGCGTTTCAAAACCCGTTCGCCGTCGCCTTGGCCTTGCACTTGCGGCGACACCGTGAGCGCAGCCATCTCAGCTGTGCGCGCTTCCGGGTAGGCGTAGAGTGCGGCACAGGCAAAAATAACGCCATCATGCTCAATCACGGTGTAGAGCCCGACGTCACGCTCTATTTCGGTGCGACTGCGTTTGACCAAAGTGCCATCTTGTTCAAACGGCTCAATCAATTGCAAGATGCCACCGACATCGTCCACGGTAGCCTCGCGCAGACTCTCCAGCTTTTCATCCACCACCATGGTGCCAATGCCGTCGTGCACATAGACCTCCAGCAAGATGGAGCCATCTACCGCAAACGGAATAATGTGACTGCGCTCAACGCCATGTTTGCAGGCCTTCACGCAGTGCTGAAGGTAAAAAGCGGTGTCGCTGGGTTGGTTCGCTGCCGGCAATTCGGCCAACAGTTTTTCAGCTGCTGCCAACGGCAGTTCGGTGTCAATCGGGTTGTCGTCGCTTTCGGGCTGACCCGGTTGAATCCGGATACCCGGTATTTCGGTCACAAAAATCAGTTTATCGGCTTGCAGGGCCACGGCGACTGAAGTGGCAACCTCTTCCATCGTGAGGTTAAAAGCTTCACCGGTGGGTGAAAACCCAAATGGTGACAGCAGCACCATGGCACCAAAATCTAGCGTGCGCATAATGCCCGCCGTGTCTACCTTGCGCACCAGTCCCGAGGACTGAAAATCTACGCCATCAACTATGCCGACCGGGCGTGCGGTTAAAAAATTACCCGAGATCACCCTTACCGTCGAACCGGCCATGGGGGTATTGGGCAAGCCCTGACTGAAGGCGGCCTCAATTTCATAACGAAGTTGCCCGGCGGCTTCCTGCGCACAGTCCAGCGCTACTTCGTCTGTGATGCGCATGCCATGTGAGTAGCGCGGCGTATGACCCTTGGCCTTGAGCTGTTCATTCACCTGCGGTCTAAAGCCATGCACCAGCACCACCTTGACACCCATACTTTGAATCATGGCCAGGTCTTGCGCCAGATGCGCCAACTTGCCAGCCGCAATAGCTTCACCCGCAATGCCCACGACAAATGTCTGGTTGCGAAACTTATGAATATAAGGCGCCACCGAACGAAACCAGGGCACAAAAGTGAAGTTAAAAACTGAGGACATACGGAAAATTGGGGCTTGGATTCAGGTGGAATGGATGCGAATGGGTCAATTATCTGTAGACAACAGAAATACCAGGAACTTGCAATACGCCAGGTTGCCCGGTTAAAAAACTGCTTAAAAGCTCAATCAGCTTTTTATCACAAAGCGCTCGAATTGCAGGCTCTGAAGCCATGGCTAAGCCGTGTTGACTCGCCATGGTGGGAAGCTTGTCTTGAATTTCTTTTAAAACAGTCACTTCGTCGGAAAGTGACCCTCCGCTAGAAATCTCATGCGAATGTGTTCGTATAAAAGGCGAACTGACGACTGAAGGTCTACCCACCTTAATTTCAATACCGGAAGTGGTGCTGATGATGTCGAAACTATCAGTCTTGAGATCAAAACCAATTGAGTATTCGACCAAGTATTTGAAAATCACAGTGGTGTCAGGCTTGGGCCTTCCAGGATCTGACTTTAGGTTTTCAACGTGGACCTGCTCTCTCACCATTTTGATCACTAATGACTTTGCTTTTTCCAACACAGCTTGCTTTGCGGGTGCAAGATAATCCATGTATTTTGTATAACCAAGCAGTGTTTTCTTGATCTTCAAGACCTCGGCCTTCACACTCAACACGTTGTCCAAAGCATCCTGACGTTCACCATGCCGACGGTAATCCTGCACGACATACACCACAGCCGCGCTAAAAAGGCACCCGGCTATGGCAAAAATAATGACCGTATCCATTAATCTGATTTACCTTTCAAGTCGTTGTATCCAGCAGTAAAAGAATCAACTGGTTAAATCAAGTAATCGATTTGAGCATAATTTTATTTCTGCTTTCACTGGTTACAGTTAAGGCACGTTCAGAATCGACTTGGCTTTTGACCTCCAGTTTTATAACCCCAACTTTCACTACATCAAGGCTCCCATGGTTACCTCTTACAAACCACAAATAACCACGATCTCGTACGACGGTATCGATAGCAACACACCTTCAGGCGCACTTCCAGAGCTTCTGGACCGTCTCGAATCAAGGGGAGGGTACGACCCCAGAACCGGTAAATTATTGCCATTCAAGAACATGAGTGACGATCTTGACGAGAGTCTGATCAATGAGATGCTCGACAGCATGACCGCTGCGGTTGAAGCCGGATTTGGGACACCAGCCACTTTCTTAACGGACTTTTTTGCAACAGACAACGATGTTCAAAATTTTGCAGATGCACTTGATGATTACGCTGCTGAACAAACTTTTTGGGTCAATGACCGTCACTTCAATGCCTTCATCAATGCGGCTGATGCAGAAGAAGAAAATGCGGTGACCTACGCCGCTATGGCAGAACGGATTCGTGATCTTTATGAAATAAAGCGTGATCAGGCTCAAAAAGCGGCAAAGTCAGCCGCCAAGAAACCCAATTAACTGGGTGTCAACCGATTGCAGCCATAACGCTAACAAACACCAGTTTGGTAGTCAACCACGTTGCAATCACGATTGACCATGATTTCCACTTGATACGCGCAACATTCAATTTATTTTCAGCCAACGTAAAAACCACCGCGCAAACCGCTCCAAAAAATAGACCAAAAAGTCCTTGGTACAGTTTTTGTAGCCAATAGTTTTCCAGGTCCTGGTCAACGGGTTGAAACATTCCTACTACGCCAGCAAAAATCAACCAGCGCACCATGTAACCACGCCAACGGTACCAATGGCTTGAGTTGATTTTTGCCCAATGGGCTTGGGTCGGGACAGTCGGCTGCATTCATTCACTCCATTGATGGAAAGTCGAAAAACAAAAAAGTTTCGGGGGAGTATGAGTTATTCACCGTGTCTCTGGTTAATGTCGATTTGGATGAGAATTCTGAGATGAGAGTATCGCCATCAAATGGAGAACAAGGTTGATAATCGTCCTTCATTTTTTCAAAAACTGACAACCCGAAAGCTAACTTATGAGTGACAAGGTCTTCAACGTACTTTTTCTGTGCACTTGCAACACTGCGCGCAGTCTTTTGGCAGAAGCGCAATTGAACGCATTAGGTAAAGGACGCTTCAGGGCTTTCTCGGCGGGCAGTTTTCCGATCGGCAAAGTGAATCCCAATGCCATTGATTTTCTTCAGCATATCGGCCTTCCCACTGATGGTTTGCGCAGTAAATCCTGGGATGAATTTGCGACGCCTGACGCACCTGTCATGGACTTTATTTTGACCATCTGTGACGATGCAGTGGAAGACCAATCGCCGATTTGGCCAGGTCATCCCATTGTTGCGCATTGGGGAGTGGCAGACCCCGGCAAAGTCAAAGGCAGTGCCGAAGAAAAACATCGCGCTTTCATGAATGCAGGGTCCAACTTGCGTAAGCGCATTGAGCTGTTTATTTCATTGCCAACAAGCTCACTGGACCGAATGAGCCTCAAGTATCACATTAACGAAATTGGAAAATCTGTTTGTGAACTCGAATGAAGTCAGAATTTCCAAGCAAGGCCGCAGGGGGGATGAAACTGATGGTACGTTTGGACTTAAGAACCTCAAGCAATTCAAGTTCTTTCGATACTTGTATGACCAAATTGTCATCGGCCCCGTACCTGGCTATCAATTTTGACTGAAACCTTTTCAGGTTGCCTAAATGTCTCGACATCGACCATCTCCTTTTTTGTAAAGCGGGATTTGGGCTTTGTGAATTTAAGGTTTGATTTTAACTCGGCAAGTGTACTTCATACGATGTATATTATGTTAAGTTAACAAGCTGAGGGTTTAATCTATTTCGCCGGATGAGCGTCATCCGGCGAAGTAAAAATGTCCCTCTTTGGGAAGTAAAAGTGACGCACTCCTCTTGAAGCAGCGCTGCATTTGAGGCGTCTATTTCTTTAAAATTGGCGGTTCGTTGTTCATCTTCTGAATGGCGCTTGATTTCATCCTCACTACGACGTTGCTCAGCCAAAAGTTTCTTTTCGTAGTCCGCGTGTTTAAGTTGAATCGCATCAAGATCGCCTTCGCGCCGTTAATGGCTATCTGCGACTGCTCTAGTCATGTGGTGTGGTCGACAATTTGGCTGCGCGTGACCTGTAACATTTCCTCCAGGGCATGTTGTCACTCTGCATTAACTTGCTCACGGTTGTCTGTGAATGGCATTAATTAAAACCAAGCAAATTCACAATCTTGCAACACAGTTTGGAACCATCTCCCGTCCAATCGCTGCATCCGACTGGGATGAGTGTCTGGCACCAAACGAGAGAATCCAAATGACCGACTTTTACAGAAATGTGCACTGCATCATGGGCTTGCCCATTGATGCCATGTCCATGGACGAGGCCGTGCGCCAGCTGCAGCAAGCCCGCATCACCCGACAGAAATGCTTTTTTTCCACGCCAAACCTCAATTTCATGATGGCCAGCCAGAAGCAGTCACATTTCAGGGAATCGGTTTGCATGAGCGACCTCAGCCTTCCAGACGGAATGCCATTGGTATGGGTCGCCAAACTGCTGAATATCCCGATACGGGAACGCGTCAGCGGCTCAGACCTGTTCGATTGTTTGCGTCAACAGACCGAGAGCTTGTGGCGGGTGTTTTTCTTTGGTGGTACCAAAGGAGTCGGACAGAGCGCTTGCCTTGCCATCGGTGATCAGTCGGCCGGCGTCCTGCCAACCGGCTACATCTACCCCGGCTTTGTCAACACCGAGGAAATGAGTCGCGATGATCTGGTGCAATGCATCAACCAAAGCGAGCCGGATCTGGTGGTGGTGTCACTCGGAGCGGCCAAAGGGCAGGACTGGATTTGTCGTAATCGTCAGCACATTACGGCACCGGTCATCGGTCACTTAGGTGCAGTTATAAATTTTGTCGCTGGCAACATCCAGCGTGCGCCACCCTGGATGCAGCGCGCAGGTTTGGAATGGCTCTGGCGTGCCAAGGAAGAACGTACCCTGATCCGGCGCTATCTGAACGATGGACTTTCTTTTTTGCGTGTGCTTGCCATACGCGTGCTACCACTGGCATTGCACCATGCCTACCAGAAGCCAAGTACAGAGGATTTGCGCAACGCAACGGCAGAATACGGGCGCCAGGAAAGCCAAGGCCTGGTCCATTTGCGTGGCGCCTGGAATGCCAGTAACCTGCGGCCAGTTCGCGACATCTTCACCCAAATTGAGCATGACAATGGCAATGTTGTGCTGAACTTGTCACAGGTAAGCAGCATTGATAGCGCCTTTGTTGGCCTGCTGCTGTTGCTCGAACAGTCTTTGGCTTCTCGCCAACTGAGCCTGTGCCTGTCCGGAACACCCCCGTCCATTCGTCGCTACTTGCAACTCTCAGGCGTGCAGCATCTGGTCATCGAATGAAGGCGTCAAAAGTACAGACACTGCGTGGCTTGGCATGCCTGCTACTGGTGGTCTACCACGTGGTCGGAGCCACAGAGAACCAGGGCCTGCGTATCCACGACGGATGGTTACGCCAACTGACTGAAGCATTGATGGCACTGCGCATGCCTGTGTTCGGCCTGCTTGCCGGTGCCATGTACGGATTTAGCAAAAAACGCGGTTGGAGCTTGGTGCGCAACAAGGCGGCGCGCCTGCTGTGGCCCATGCTAAGCGTGGGCACAGTGTTTGCTCTGGTTCAGTACGTAACGCCAGGCAGTAACTACCGCATTGACGAGCTCCAACTTATGCACATCGTGCCGGTGGCACATTTCTGGTTTCTCGAATCACTGTTTTTGATTTTCTGCATCGTGGCGCTGGCCGAATCCGTATTACCAATCACCAGCACGCACAGTTGGTGTGGCTACTTTGTTTTGAGTGTTCTGGTGTATCTGGCACACCCTGGCTTCATCTGGTTCAGCGTGCTGGGCGCCACCTATTTGTTGCCCTATTTCTTGCTAGGCCTGGGCATGACCCGGCTGCAATGGGACGCGACCCAGCAACAGCCCAAATCCGGTCTGCTGCGCATCGCGCTAGGCGCTTCAGTTGTGGCCTGGTTGATGGCGCAGGGACCTGAGTTGGAACGCTTCTCCCCCCCCATGCTGATGGCCGGTTTGCTGCTGGCCTCTGGATTTTGGTCGCTGGGCTGGCGCAACCGCCTGCTGGCACGCATCGGTCACTATTCGTTTGCCATCTTTTTGTTTCACGTCTTTTTTACCTCGGCTACACGCATGGCCCTGCATGCGATGGCACTGGACGCCCCTTTTCTGGTATTGTTTGTAAGCGTTCCAGTCGGCGTGATGGCTCCGGCCGGCCTGCAACACCTGATTGCTCGTTCGCGCACCTGCAGCACCTATCTGATGGGTAATGCGCAACCGCAACAGGCCGCCATATGAACGATGCGCTTCATGTTCTTTTAGGCACCGAAGGTTGGGGCGAGCTGAGCGATTGGGCCAGGCCCCTGGCCTATGGGCTGGCAGCGATGGTCTGCGCCTTGCTAGGCACATCCCAAAGTTTGGCCCGACACACACCTGCCCGCGTGCAACAACTATGGCTTGCACTATGTCCACTTTATTTACTGATAGCGACCAGCTGCTTGGTGAAGGGTGACGTGCTGTGGGTTCAATGGGCACGCGTCTTTGCTCGCGAGCAACATTTATACGAAGAGCGCCGCCTGTTTCAGCTAGCAGCCCTGCTGACCCTGGTCTTGTTGGCCTGGGCAACGTGGCAGCAATATCAGCGGGTGCAGCGCCACACAGCAGCCCGAACCTCAGTGTTGCGTAACATACTGCTTACAGGCGCAACCGGCACACTCGTGCTATATCTATTGCGTTATGTCTCCTTTCACTATTCCGACTTGGCTCTCAACGCCATCCTGTTCGACCACAGCGTAGCGTCTTGGGTGGAGTACACGTCACTTGGACTGGCCAGTTTGGGCACCGGCTTAGAGTTGCTGCGGAGTTACGGCCATGTTTAAAAACATCCGCTCTGATCTAACAGCTCACGGCGGTGACTGGGGTGCGCAGGGCTTCTGGGCCCTGCTGGTGTACCGCTTCGGGCGCTGGCGCTACAGTGTGCGCCCTGCCCTGTTGCGCAAGCCTCTGTCGCTGCTTTACAAGGTGCTTTACAAATTCATCCAGATCATTACCGGCATCGAACTGCCTTGCGAAGTTCCTTTGGGCCAGGGTTTTGTCATTGAGCACTCAGGCGGCATTGTGGTCAGCGGCTTTGCCAGCTTTGGTGCCAACTGCCGCATCCGCAACGGCGTCGTCATTGGTCTGTCCCGAGTCAACGAACCGTGCGCACCACAGTTTGGTGACAATGTGGACATCGGAGCAGGAGCCAAGGTACTGGGAAACATCCGTATCGGAGACAACGTACTGATTGGCGCCAATGCCGTCGTCATCACCGATGTACCAGCCAATTGCATTGCCGTGGGTGTACCAGCAGTCATCAAGCCCCGTAAAGCGTGCCACTGAACCTGCCGCGCGTACCCCAGCAACCGGTCTGAGTTCACATTTCGAACACACTTGTGGAGGGCCGTCCGCTTACCATTTTGCCTATCGAAACGCCCCATCTCGTTGGGCGCTTCCCACAAAAAGGCATGACCATGGAATTCTTAGGCACTACCGCCCTTACGCTCGCCACCGCTCTTAGCTGCGCCCTGGCCTTCGTGCTGGCCATCCCCGCCTGGAGCCTGCTGCTGCTGACACTGGCGGCTGGTAAACGTATTCTGACGTCTGCCACAGCGGATGGCGTCAAAACACCGCTGCGCGTAGCAATACTGGTGCCAGCCCATAATGAATCCGTCAACATTCTTCCCACCCTGAACTGCCTGCAGGCGCAACTTGGGCCGAACGATCGTCTGCTGGTCATTGCCGACAACTGCCAGGATGACACTGCCAGCGTGGCACGCGCCTGCGGTGCCGAGGTAGTTGAACGCCAGCACGCTAGCCTGCGGGGTAAAGGGTATGCCCTGGCTTTCGGCGTAGATGCATTGCGTGATGACGCACCGGATGTCGTGGTGGTGGTGGATGCCGACTGCCGCGTTAGCGTTGGTGGCATACAGGCCATTGCACAGCGATGTGAACAAACAAAATGCCCGGTGCAGATGTTGGACCTGATGGTGGCACCTCCCGGTGCGGGTTTGCGCACACGCATGCTGGAATTCGCTTGGCTGGTGAAGAACCAGGTGCGGCCACTGGGCAGTTTTCGACTGGGCCGAGCCTGCCACCTGATGGGTACCGGCATGGCCCTGCCTTGGGACCTGGCGTCCACAGCGAAACTTGCCACCGGCCATATTGCCGAAGACATGAAGTTAGGCGTGGACATGGCAATTGCCGGGCGGCCCACGCAGTTCCTGGCGCAAGCGCAAATTACCAGTGAATTTCCAATTGATGCGGCCATTGCACGCACCCAAAAAACACGCTGGGAACACGGCCACTTGCAGACGCTGGTACAAGAGCTGCCTCGCTTGCTAGTTGCCTTTGCGCGCCGCCCACGGGCTGCCACTCTGGTGCTGGCCATGGACCTGGTGATCCCACCCTTGGCACTTTACTTTCTGTGCGTGGCAATCAGTTTGCCGCTGTTTGCCTTGGGCTATTTCTTCAGCGCCGAGATAGGTGCCGCCGCACTGGTTTCCTTGTCCACTGCAGTCGCACTGGCACTGGCCATCACGCTGGCTTGGCTGCGCTACGCAAGGCACCTGCTGAGTCTGCGTGAGTTACTGACTGTCCCGTTGTACGCGGCCTGGAAGTTGCCGGTGTACGTGGCCTTCTTCCTGAATCGTAAATCAGGCTGGACACGGACCTCCCGCAAGGTTTGATATCCACCATGAAAAACCCCGAATTCAAAGCATCCCCTGCACGCAGTTTGCGCCCGGCCATCGCCTGGCAACGCCACCGCATGGTTGGCATCGTCATAGCCTTGGTGCTGCTGCTCATTGGCATTCCGCTTGCGCTGCTCATGGTCAAGAGCAGTTACAGCGCAGAAGCCGTTTTTCAAGTGTCTCCGTCCTACCAGAAGACCATGTCGGCTGACAAAGATCTGGAATTGCAGTCCAACTCGCAGTACCGTGAATTCGTCAACCATCTGTCTCGCTCACTTCTTCGCTATGACGTGCTGGAACGGGCATTGACCGCACTGTCCGCCAAGGGCATCAATCCAAGGCTGCCATCCGAGGACACTCGAAAGTGCATAGAGAGGCTGCAGCACACCATCTACGTCTTCGCCATTCCTGATACCTACATGGTGCGTGCCGGCATGCGTTCGGACAACAAGGAAAATCTTCACGAAATCATCAACGCGGTGCTGGATTCCTTTCTGGAAACCACGCACAACGAACAGATCTACGGTTCCGACCAGCGCGGTCATGTACTGGCCGAGAGAGCCTCTGTGGTTAGGCGAGAAATCAAAGATTTCGAATCACGTCGCGCCGATCTGGCATCTTTCCTGAGTCTGACCACCTTTGGTGAAAGCACTACCAATCCGTTTGACGTCATCTTGGCCCAGGCACGCGAAAGGCTGGCGCAAGCGGCCCTTGAGCGCAGTCGCGCGCAAGCCATCCTGGCCACGTTTGAGCGCCAAAAGGAAGTACCAGCAGCATCTGGACGTTCGGTTCTTGAAATGCGCTTACAGGACAACGGTCTACAGGCCATGCGTAATGAAGTCATCAAGCGCAACGAAGAACTGATGCGAACCGTCAGCGGTTTGCAGGATGGTCATCCGGCCAAGAAACCAGCGCTGGATGAAATGGCAGATATCAAGCGCCGCCTGCAACTCTCTGAGTCCGACTTTGATAAGTCAACCCTGGGAAATACCCGCTCACGTTTTGTCGCCACACTTGAACAAGCCCAGCAGGTCGAAAAGGAGCTGAGCGAGCGCGTAAGCCAACTCCAGGATCAAGCATCAAAATTCGCCAGTAGTTTCCGCGAAGCCATGCGCTACACCAGTGAAATCAAGCTGCGCGAACAGGAACTTGCCGACATGCGCACGCGCACCAACTATCTGGACACCGAAAGCAACGCCTTCGGTTTTACCCGCCTGATTACACCGGCGCTACCCGCCATCACACCGCAAGGCATTGGCAAGACCAAGGTCATGCTGGGACTGCTGGCCGCCAGTATGGCGTTGATGCTGCTTATCCCCATCGCCCTGGATTTCCTCGATAAGCGCGTCATCACGGTAGGCGATGCCGAGAAGGCGATGCTAATACCCTCTGCAGCCTGGTTAGTGGATCATCGCGATGCCGCCACCGGTATCCTGATAAAGGAGCAGCTACGACGCTTTGCTTCCACGCTGCGCCGCAACCAGGCACGAGGCGCGCGCAATGTCTACAGCTTCTCCTCTGTCAAGGTGGGGGGTGGCACCACCTCGACCATTTTGGAACTGGCCCGTACTCTGGTTGAACTGGGCTCGCGCACGCTGGTGATTGACGCCGACTCGCTTACCAGCGCCTCAGCGCTCGGCTCCGACGCCCGTGGACTGACCGACCTGATGATCGGGAAAATTTCGGCTCAGGCCGCCATCACGTCTCAACGACATTTCGGAATGCAACTTAATGTGGTGCCCTATGGACTTTCGACTGACAGCGGTATCAAACGCCTGGATGTATTCAAGGCTGCGCTGGAAACCTGGAGCACACAATTCGACATGGTGCTGATCGATCTGCCACCGCTACTTCCATCGGCCGATGCCGAGTTGTTGATAGACGCCATCGGCCAAGTGTTTCTGGTGGTGGAAGCCGAGGTGTTGACCAAGGCGGACGTGGTGCGGGCGCGGGTGCAGCTTGAACGCATGGACCCTGACGCGGTGGGACTGGTTGTCAACCGGGTGCCGATGGAAAGTGGCGGCGAATCCATCAAATCCCAGCTCGTGGAAACCATCACGGGCGACAAGTTCAATACGTTCATGAGCAGTTCCAGCATGAGTTTGCACTGGAGTCTGTTCTTGCTTAAATTGCAGAAAATCAGGCTTGGCAGCCATCGCAGGAAAGGCCGCTAACGCAACACACGGCGAAAGCCGTGGCCTTTTTCGAGTACCTGAGGTGCAGCATCCGGCCCCCCCGTCTCGGCCTTGCGGGATTTCATGCCCTCACCCCAGCCCAATAGCAAAAACAGCAATGGCTCGGTTTGCGCGCCCATATAAACCGAGGAAAAGGCAAAAAAGCACATCAGATAGATGCCGGAAAAGGTAAAGCCCAATGGCGCTATACCTGATGGCGATTTGAGCCCGAATTGCACCTGCGATACGATGGCGTACACAAAGATAATGACAAACAGCGCCGGTGCCAGCACCCCATGCTGCAAGGCCATCAGAAAAAAAGCGTTGTCAATAGACTCCATGCCCTTGATCGTGGGCACGGTGGTCAAGCCCCATCCGGCCCACATTTTCTCCACCAAGAACTCGGTATAGCGCTCCACCATCACCTTGCGATAGAGCATGGTTTGTGCTTCTGCCGCAATCACCTGCCCCTCGGCGGGGGTGATGTAAGCATCCAGTGCCATCTTGCCGCCAATGCCACCGATTACAAACACCAGACAGACGATCGCCAAGGCGCGCTTGCGGTTCTTCATATTGCCCGCGCCCACCAGGATGGCCGCGGCAATTCCGCCTATCCAGGGTCCGCGCGAGATGGTCATCACTGCCATGATGATCAGCGCGATAGCGATCTGCCCTTCAAACGTGAAAGGCAATGGTTTGAGCCAACCCTGTATTTTCCCCAACCAGCCCTCTTGCCTTTCTTTCCACGCACCGGTCCAGGTGAGCCAGCGATGCAGTCGGTAGACCGCAATAATCATGATGCAGGCCAGGATCGGATGCTCAAAGGTACCCGCCGTACGCGCAAGGCCGTATCGTATCGACAGTCCACTGAAGGCATCTGGAAACAGCGGCGACATGATCTTGAAGATCGGGCTGACCCAGAACTTGGCCTCGTACAGGAACAGCGGAAAAAAGATCAGAAAGATCAGCACAAACATCTTGCTGGTTTTGATGTCCATGCGCCGACTGTTAATGATGTAGTAGCCCATCAGATAGGGTCCGATCAGACAGCTCAGCATGTAAAAGGCGTAATTCTGCGCATCCTTGTACCCACGGCTGTTGAAGTCTGCGCCGACACGCAACACCACATACAGAGCCAGCAGAATCTCAAGACGACCCAACCGTATCAGGTGCCCCTTTTCTTTGAAGAGAACGTACAAAATGGGAACGACGGCGGCCTGAGAAAAGGTGCGTATCGGCACCATGGGAATGTGTGCTGTAAATGCAAAAGGAATGCACAAAAAAATAGGAATCCAGACCTTCAGGAACACCGCCTCAAGTCCATGGCGGTCAACATAGTAGGCCGCCACGAACAAGGCCAGGAAGACCACATAGGCTGTCATCTAGGCAAAGTATAAAAACCAAACCCCATACGATTAACCCCAGCCGTGTGCGAATAGTTGAAGGTGTCCGCCAGAGCATTGATGATGTGCAAGCCAAAACCGCCTTCACGGTTGAGGTCAAAAGGCTCTTCAAGCAACAGCGATTCGCGCACCGGATCAAAGTAAGGCCCCAGTGCTTCAAGCAGTACCCAGACCGTGCCATCAAGGTGACTGATCTGCACTTCAATCGACGAGTTGATGATCTCGCTGCTAGAGTGGCGAACCGTGTTCGTAAAGGCTTCAACCGTCACCAGCGTGATCTTGTCGGCGAGGTCTTCGGTCAACTTTTGCTCTCGGGCAAAGTCACCGATAAAACCACGTAACTCAGCGATGTGGCAGAGCTGGCGGGCCAAGCGCAGGCGATGCGGCAATATGCCCGCATCCGGCACCTTGGCCACCACCAATGTCAGGTCATCGGTCAGGGCTTGATCCCCGATAAACCTGAGAACCGAGGCATACACCATTTCCACCAGCGCGTTGGCACCCCATGGGGATTGGTGGTAGGGCGCCAGCTCCTGCATCAGGCGATCTTCACCATAGGCCTCACCTTGCGAGTTCTTAGCCTCGGACAGGCCATCGGAATAGCAGATCACGGCGGCACCGGCAGCAATGTCACATTGCTGTTCTATATATAACTCCTCAGCAAGTACGCCCAGAGGAAGATTGGGGGATCCGAACAAACGGGTTTGACCACCATTCAGAACGATCAAGGGCGGGTGTCCGCAACATACCACCGTGAGCGTACCTGCGGCCTTGTCCAGGCGGGCATAAAGGAATGTGACAAAACTCTCAAGCTCAATCAGCTTGGGTGTCAGCGTTCTATGGATAGCATTGACAATCTCACCCACCGAAAACCGCTCAGCGTTGTGGGTGGTCAGGCGATTGGAAATCTGTCGCTGCACCTGCAACTTGACATCAGCACCCAGAATGGCTGCCAGTGGCCCCTTACCCATGACGTCACCGATGATGATGTCCACCGAGTCCGAGTACACCGAAATGATTTCTATAAAGTCACCATTGATCCCCTGCGCCGCCTGTGCCCGCGCCGAAGTGAAGACGCCGCCAGGTGCCAACGGAATAGAGCCGAACAGCAAAGTCTTCTGAATGCGCGCGCTGTACTCAAACTCCAAGGCAATGCGTTCCTCCAGTAGCTGTTGCTTATGCAGCACGCTGTCCAGCAGTTTCAAATTCAGGTTCTGCAGCGAAATCACGCGCTGAAAATTACGAATCTTGTAGCGCAAAAATCCGATGTTAAGCGGCTTGGTCATGTAGTCGTCTGCACCCAGCTCCAACGCACGCATAATCTGCGCCTCGGATTGGTGGCCCGAGGTCACGATGACCGGCACCCAACGCACCGCCTCGCTTCGGCGAAGCGATTCCAGAACCATATACCCATCCCCGTCTTGCATGCCAATGTCCAGCAGAATCAGGTCAAAATTATTGTTTTCGAGGATTTGTAGGGCGTCATTCCCGCTCACAGCCATCGTGATGTGGTAACCCATCTCCACCAGCGGTCGGCTCAGTATCAGGCGAGCCAGGGGTTCATCATCTACCAGCAAGATGCGCAAGACGCCCTCAGACAGCGGGTCAGCCGCTAATGAGCTCATTCAGACACCTCCAATGCAGCCATATTCAATTGCAGCCAACGCAGAATCTGGAAACCTGCGGACTGTATCTCGCCTTCCAATTGTTCCAACATGGACGCGTCCAAGGCATTGGACTGTGCTGCATGAGCTTCTATTCGAACTACCACATCAACAAGTTGGTGCATTCCAAAAGTCATGGCAAGGCCCTTGAGCGCATGAATATGGTGTTTTACCTGTTGCGGATTAAGGCTCCAGTCCTCTTTTATCTGCATTTTTCGCACCGGTAGTTCGGTAAAAAAGGCCTGTAGCAAGCTACCGAAAAACTTCACGTCTGACTCCGTATCTGCCATGGCACGCTGGCTGTCAATGGCCGTAATTTCCAGTTTCTCGTCCAACGGTCGTTCACCCCGGTTATTGAGGTGCCTTTTACCAATCACGTTAAGGTAGTTCAGGGCAAACTGATTGGGGACCATATCCACCACCCCCGCGCGTAAACAGGCACGCATCTCTTCGTCGGTGGCCGCGTCAGCCAAGGCAATCATCTGCATGGCTTTCATGCTAGCACCTTTGAGGCCGCTACCCAACGCACGCATCGCCGCGCTGGTGGCAGTAGCCTGGTCCACGACAAGCAGGCCTGTCGGGGCATTGGCATCGAGCAGCAAACCCAAGTCCTCGACAGACTCGAGCACCTGCAACTGCACACCTTGTTTCAGCAAGGCATCGCAGACGGGGACGGGCTGATGCGGTGTTGCGCGAATCCAGTATGCGGACATTGAATGCGCCGCCGAGTCTGCCACGTTGACAGGCTCTTTCCTCGGTTGAGGTATGGCACGACTGCTTGGCTGCACGCCGGACTGCAGTCCGGTGACACTCCGAATCACGGCCACCAGTTCGTCCAAGTTGCAGGGCTTGGCGATGTGGTGATTCATTCCTGCTGCGAAACATTGTTCGCGATCCGACGTCTGCACATTGGCCGTCACAGCGATGATCGGAAGCTGCGCCAGTTGCGGTACGCTGCGAATCAGGCGTGTGGCTTCATAGCCGTCCATGACCGGCATCTGGATATCCATCAGCACCACATCAAAGGGCTGCTCTGCCATGGCGGCGAGCACAGCATCGACACCCAGTCTGCCATTAGAGGCCAGGGAAACCAGGGCACCCTCGACCATCAGCAACTGCTCGATCACGTTTTGATTGATCACCAAATCATCCACTGCCAGCACCCGCAAACCTTTGAGCCGCTGGGGCCGCAGGGAGTTCGATTGCTCTGCTGAGCGATAGGCGCTTCTTTCAGCCCGCGCCAGCACATCACGCAACATGCTTGAGGTAAATGGCTTGGCTAAACAGGCGTTGACCAAATCACCCATGTCCAGCATGCGCTGGTGGTACACCGGGTTGCTGTTATTGCTGAGCAGGATGATGCAGGGCTGTGATTGATGTGCATCGCGGTATAGCGTCCTGATCTGCCGCACGATTTGGGTGTTGTCCACATCGGGCAAGTTCCAGTCCAGCAAGATCAGTGTGAAGGCCGTGCC
This sequence comes from Rhodoferax sp., assembly GCF_037143375.1. Classification (GTDB taxonomy): domain Bacteria; phylum Pseudomonadota; class Gammaproteobacteria; order Burkholderiales; family Burkholderiaceae_C; genus Rhodoferax. Next base: position 18,397 of record NZ_JBAWYV010000002.1, read on the forward strand.
GCCCGTTGCCAGGCTGCTACGGATCATCTCCAGTGCCTGAGCCCCATCATCCGCAGCGGATGTGCGCCAGTTCAAGCCCTCGGCCATGGCGCTGATCACATCCAGGGAAATCGGGCAATCATCCACCACCAGCGTCGCCTCCGGGGCTAGTTGCGTGGGCCTGGACGGAGGCGGTGCTTCGTCGCCCTCAGGAAGCGCCAAGTCAAGCTCAAAAGAGAAGCTACTACCTATGCCCACTTCGCTTTCCACCTCAATGCTGCCACCCATCATTTCAACCAGCTGCTGACTGATGGGCAGTCCGAGGCCAATGCCGCCAAACTCGCGCGTCGTGGTTGACTGCACCTGCGTAAAGCTTTTGAAAATGCTTTCCCTGAATGTCGGCGCAATGCCTATGCCGGAATCGCGAATGCAAAAAACTACACGGCAGTTAACGCCGTCCTGCGATTGCAGATGGATGCGACAGACCACTTCGCCGGACAGGGTGAACTTGATGGCGTTACCCAGCAGATTGACAAGAATCTGCTGCAGCCGCTGACTGTCGCCAAAAAAATAGGCAGGCAGACTCGGATCCACGTCGAACAGTACGTCAATTTCCTTGCTACCCAAGTTGGCTGAAGCCATATCAGAGAGCTGCTGCAGAACCTCATCCAAACAGAATGCTTTAGGCAATAGCGTGACCATGCTGGCGTTTATCCTCGTGTGGTCCAGGATGTCGTCAATTAATTGGATCATCATGCGCGATGAACTTTCAGCCCTTTCGATATAGTTCCGCTGCAGGTCACTCAGGTCGCTACGTCCCAGGAGTGTCAGCATGCCCAGCACGGCATTCATGGGGGTTCGAATTTCATGGCTCATATTGGCCAGGAACTGGCTCTTGATGAGACTGGCTTCCTCGGCCCGGTCGCGCGCCTCCTTCATCGATTCAGCCAGCAACACGGCATCAGTGACATCCATATTGGTACCCACGACGTAGTCGACCCGACCATCGGCATCAAAGCGCGGACTCCCCAAAGCTTTGATATGGCGCACCGCGCCATCAGGCCGGATGATGCGGAACTGGTGATTAAACGGAACGCCAAGGTTAAGGGTGTTCTGAAACGCCTCGCGTGCCTGCTCAGCATCCTCGGGATGCAGATGTTGAGACCACAATTCATAAATAGAAGTGGTCTGATTGGCTTCGTATTGAATTCCGAAGAGGCTGTACTGTTGCGCGTCCCACGTTTGTTCGCCGGAGATCGGCATCACCGACCAGATACCAATGCCGGCACTTTCTGTCGCCAGTCGCACCCGCTCCTGTGCGTCGATCAAATTGAGTTGTTGATTTTTTCGCTCGGTGTTGTCACGGTAGTTCAGCACCGTCCATCCGGCAGAAATTGGGGAGACTCCCAATTCAATATGGCGACCATTGAACTGACGTCGCTCCTGAACCAAATGTGCGCGTGTCGCGATGGCCTCCTGGAACCCTGCCAGCACTGCTTCTAAGCTTTGCGTGTACCCATAGTCTCCGCGCATATACAGATACCGGATCTGGTCGGACAAATGAAAAGTCTTGAGAGCCAGCATTTCGGCTGGCAAATCCAACTTCCTGCCGAACTGATCATTGTGAAATCGCAGCACCTGCTGGTCATCGTAGACGGCCACGCCGTAGGGTGCAGCATCCACCACTTCAGTTAACAACTGAGTCTGCCGGGCCAAATCCACTTCCGCAGATTTGCGCGCCGTGATGTCCATACGCATCGAGACATATTTCTCCACCAGACCATCAGCACCCAGAAAAGGCGCAATCATGCTGTCCACCCAATACAGCTTACCGCTGCTGTCGCGATTGCAAATCTCGCCGCGCCAAGGTTTGCCATGCGATATGTCGTCCCACATGGCTGTCCAGAATTCAGGGGCGTGCGTGCCTGAGTTCAACATCCGGTGGTCCTGCCCGAATAATTGTTCGCGGCTATAGCCACTGATGGCACAAAAAGCCGAATTAGCCTCGATGATCCGTCCCGCATGGTCAGCCACCGAGACAATGGCATGGGTGTCCACCGTTTGGCGCAAGGCCTCCGATTCACGCAGGCTTGCTTCCAAGCTGCGTTTGGCCAGTTTCAATTCTGTGACGTCGGTGCAAATCTCAATGAAACCGACCAACTTGCCATGTTTGTCGTAATCCGGCCTGAAGTCGAGGTCGCCGTAATAGTGGCTGCCGTCCTTGCGTTGATTGATCACGACCACCCGGCACGGTTCACGCGTGGCAAGACTCTTCTTCAGCGATGCCAAAGCAGACGCGTCAGTGCGGTCGCAACCAAGCAACTCTGCCGGCCTCAACCCGACAGACTCATTCAATGAATAGCCGCTCATCTGCGTGAAGCCGGTATTGACCCAGTAAATGCGCCCTCCGGTATCCAGTAGCAGCACCGCCGTGCTCGAATGCTGCACCGCATCAGACAGGTTTTGCGCTTCGCGACCATGCACCGCACGGCTGCGCCAGAAAATAAATGGCGCTACCAAGACCATCAGACTGAGCGCGTCCAGCAAGTCCGCATGCAGCATACTGATGGCAGGTGCCAGATAGTCCAGCAACACCATAACGGCAAACTCGCCCAGCGCAACAATGCCCAGAATTTCCAGAAAGAAACGGTTGCGCTTGAGCAGCTTTTTGATGTCAGGCATGCCGCCTTACCTTCCTGATGTGATTGAACAAACGGCCACTACGACCATCCCGTAAGCCACTGGTAGCGCTGCCAATGTTATCGGCTGCGCCACGCATGGGTATAGAGAATTTTGAAGCGTCCGGTCAAGGTGGACTGCACCGCCATGAAGGCGTCCGCAGCGGCATAAGCCTCGCTGTCCAGGTTGTCGCTGCTTTCGGTCCAGGCCGGCGCATGAAACAATCCAATAGCGGTGCGGCTGAATAATTCCTGCCAGTCTCGCCCCAGCGCGTACCACTCGGCTTCCAACCGGGGGCGCAGACCAAACCAACAGCGTCGACCCTGCACAATATCCAGCAAGGCGCCAAAGTGGGCCACCCATCGGTCAGGTGCCCGTTGGCTATGAGCCAAGCGTACCGACACCCAAGTTAAGTGGTCTTGACCACGCACGCGTGATTGCACCACGACCACCTTGCGCCATAGTCCATGGCCTCCAATAAACCATTGCAGCAGGAGGGCCGGTAGCATCAACAGACTCACGCTTGCAGCGACCAGTACGGCCATTAAGCGCGATGTCCAGGGCGTAGCGCTATTGGCACGCCTGCGCAACGGCACCATCATGGCGTCATCCGGGCTCAACACGGTACGCACCGACCATTTCAGGCTTTGTATGGAGTTGCCTTGCGCCAGCGCATTTTCCAGTGTAATCTGCCCCCCCACATAGGTATTGGCCATCACCAGGGAGTGCCGCACGCGTGCACCGCTGGCCACAAACACATCATGCGCCAGCACCGTTCCTGGTCCCAGTTCGGCACCGGCCTCAACCACACTACCCGGTCCAATCAACACCGGACCATGAATATGAGCATCCGAGTGGACCACTGCATCCGGGCTGGCCGCGCCCCAAGGCATACGCCGCCAGGATGCGGGAATGGCGGCTTCCTGGCTGCCGTCCAGTGCATGCTGCTGGGCGGCCAGTAAATCTGAAGCACTCAGGCATTGCCCATGCTCGGCCGGCGCAGCAAGCACACAGCGAACCCCTTCCATGCTGCGAACAAGTGCCCCTATTGCTTCGTAATCTGCGTGCGACCCGAATGCAGACACCGTGGCAGCGTCAGCACTGAACCAGCCAGTCCACGCCACATCGCCCCCCAGATGGAGCGCCACACCATTGGTCTGCACCAGTTCGCGCACGATGCGGCTACCCACCCACTGGTGGGCATGGCCAATGACAATGCGTTGCGCTGCGTCCAGTGCCATGCCACGCAATACCTTGTAGGGCGATGACGACTCTTTGGCATGGTGCCAGTTGATCCGAATGCCCCAGGGTGCACCATCCTGCAAGATATGACGCAAAGCTTCGGGGTGTTCACTGACCACCACATCAATCTGGCGCACGCCGGCCAATGCGCAACTGTCCATGATGCGCTCGGCAAAGCTGGCCGTACCCAGCGGAAGCAGGCAGGCCAAGAGCTGATCCTCGCCCGGTACATCGCTTGGGCACTCGTGGGTCATGAACAGCACCACGCGCGCAGGGCTGGTAGTGGAATGGAAAGAGTCTTGCATGAAATTTGGATAAGCTGAGGATTGGACTGTCTTGGATCAATAGGCACCGCGGCCAAAGAGCACTGCAGGGATGGTTTTAAACAGGACTTTGATGTCGGTCCACAGCGAGCGCTGGTGGATGTAGTCAATATCCATTTCAACCTGTTGATCAAAAGGAATTTCAGAGCGGCCGTTGACCTGCCAGAAGCACGTCAGTCCCGGCACCACGCTCAGGCGCTCCCGGTCACGCAGGCTGTACTTGGCCACCTCGGAGGGCATGGGTGGGCGCGGGCCCACCAAGGTCATCTGGCCGGTCAGCACGCACCACAGTTGCGGAAGTTCGTCAATACTGAAGCGGCGGATCACACGACCAGTGGGGGTGATGCGGGGGTCTTGCTTCATTTTGAAGGTCACGCCATGGGCACCATGCTGATTCATGGCGGCAATTTTGGCGCGCACGGCGTCCGAATCCACACACATGGAACGAAACTTGGGAAACGCAAATTCACACCCACGTCGCCCCACGCGTTTCTGCCAATACAGCACCGGTCCGCCGTCATGCAAACGGATGCAAAGCGCCACTACCAAAAACAGCGGCGCCAGCAAGACCAGGGCTGGAAGCACCACGGCAATGTCCATCGCACGCTTCACGACGTGCAAGGTGCTCACCTTGATGCGCCACACAATACGCTTTCTGGAAGCCTGAAACTGGCTCGCGCGCTGGCTCGGAATCTGGGGCAGGTCTCTTTTTTTCATGGTGTGGAGGGCTCGGGATGCGGTTACAGTTAACTCAACATGCCCATTACAGACCAGCGTCGCCTCCAACTTGTGTCCGGATTGTGAATTTGAATAACGCTCAACAGCCTGCCATGCCAGCACCCGCCCATGTCAATCTACCCATGAAGGTACTCGTTGCCGACGACATCCTGGCCAGCCGCCAGGAGTTACTGCAGATCGTGCGAGAACTGGGTCATGAAGCGATTGAAGCCGCCAGCGGTGAAGAGGCCTTGCACCTGATAGATACCCTGCATCCGGATGTGCTGCTGCTGGACCTGCTCATGCCAGGCATGAACGGATTTGAGGTGGCTCGGGCCATTCGCAAACGCGTCACAGGCAAATGGCTGCCGGTGATCGTGCTGTCTGCGCTGCAAGGCGATGAACATTACGCGCAGGCCCTGGCCAGTGGGGCAGCCGATTGCCTGCTCAAACCAGTGAATCCAGCCATCCTCCATGCCAAGCTGCGCCAGTACCAACGCATTTTGGTAATGCAGGACAACTTGTCGCTGATGGCACAACGCCAGCATGCGATTCACGAACATATTGCCGATGCCATCATCACCATTGACCAGAACGGCCGCATCAGTGAACTCAACCGTGCGGCGCGGTCGCTATTTGCACTGGGCAACGATCAAGTGCATGACGACGTTTCCATCATGCAACTGACCGGTCTGGAGATGGGCTTTTTGTTAGCCCATGCTGAAGTAGAGATCCATCTGCAACCCGAGGCCGTCAAGCACTTTTCTGTCTCGTATAACCATTGGCACATGGGTAGCCAGGAGTTCTGCACGATTGCCTTGCATGACCTGAGCGAGGCACGCCGCATCGAGCGTATGAAGGACGAGTTTTTAGCCACGGTCAGCCACGAACTTCGTACTCCGCTGACCTCCATACTGGGAGCGCTCGGACTGCTGGCAGCGGGTGCCGGAGGACCGTTGCCGGAGCGGGCATTGCAACTGGCGCATGTCGCCAAGCGCAACGGCGACCGCCTGAGCCGCCTGATTGACGATGTATTGGACCTGACCAAGCTCGAAGGCAACCGCATGCCGCTGAATCAGAGACCAACCGACCTGGCACCCTTGATCCGCGAGGCAGTCAACGCCAACACCGGGTATGCGCAGCGCAGTGACGTCACGCTCCAATTCGAGCACGACACCATGGTGTGCAGGGCCCAGGTCGATCCCGACCGATTTCTGCAAATCATGGCCAATCTGCTTTCCAACGCCATCAAGCACTCGCCCAAGGGCAAGGTGGTGCGCGTCGATCTGACGCAAAACCAGGGTCAATTGCAAGTGGACGTGGTTGACGAAGGGCCGGGTATTGATCCTGCATTTCGCAAGAAGTTGTTTGAAAAGTTTTCACAGGCCGACGGTTCTGACCAGCGCGCCATCGGCGGCACCGGGTTGGGTCTGTACATCAGCCGCATGCTGGTTGAAAAAATGGGCGGCGCGATCCATGCTGAGTCAAGAGTCACTGGCGGGGCCACCTTCAGCATCACCCTGCCGTGCCTGACTCAGCCGCACGAAGCGCCCTGGATTCTGTGCATCGCCCAGGACCATCAGTTGCTCGAACGGATGGCAGACTGGCTGTTGGAACTGGGCCGTGTGGAACTGGTCAACAACCTGGCAGGTGCCGATGCCATGGTCCGGCGCATGGGCCCACCTGCGGCGGTGCTGGCCAACCCGCAGGCACAGGGATCGGTCGATGCGTTCTGCGCAGGCCTGTTGTCCTTGCAGATGCCTGCGCGCATTGTCCTGATGAGCGACGCATTTGACGCTGGCTTTGCATCGCGCCAAGGCATGGGATGGCTCTCAGCCACCGCCACGCCGCGCCAGGAAATCATCAACCGGGTACGTGCCATGCTGGCCGACCAAAACGGAGGTTTGAACCATGGAAGTGTTTGAGCGTGTCATGTGTGTAGAAGATGACGCAGACATACGAACTATTCTGGACTTCAGCCTCGGCGGCATCGGCGGTTTTGGCCTGAGCCTGTGCGCCAGTGGCCCTGAAGCGCTGGAGCGCGTCGAGGCTTTTCGGCCCCAATTGGTGCTGCTGGATGTGATGATGCCCGAGATGAGCGGACCGGAAACGCTGATCAAGCTGCGTGCACTGCCGGTGATGCAGGGTGTGCCCATCGTGTTTCTGACCGCCAAGGCCATGCAGGACGAGGTAGAGGCACTGTTGGAATGTGGCGCCACGGGCATCATCGTCAAGCCTTTTGATGCAGTGACACTGCCTCAGAACATCCGCATTTACTGGGAGCACGGGCGTGGCAAATCTGCCTGAGGGCATGGCGCCAGCCTTTGCGGCACAGTTTCTGAAAATTCAGAAAACCTTTGTTGCGGGTCTACCGCAGCGCTTGCAAGACATTCAAAAGGCGCCTGACGCAAACGCACGTCATGTGGCCCTGCATCGCCTGGCCGGGGCTGCGGGTGGCTATGGCTTTGCAGCACTGAGTGTGCTGGCCCGCGAGGCCATGGAAGCCCAGCAATCAGGCGCAGACTTGCTATCGGAGGCCGCGCTGCAGCGTCTGGCGCAAGCCATTGCGGAAATACGGCTGACAGGCTGATGCGAACGCACCACATTTGCTGCAAATATAATAGCTGCTCACGCATATAGCACGGGGGCTACAGCCATATTTAGCATAAATCCAGATGCCGAAGAGCGGTCTGATCCAGCACCTGCAGCAATTTATGCGTGGCGTCGGTCCACGAATAGGCATGGGCCGTGGCATGGGCGGCCTCTGACATGCTTTGCCACTCGGCATCCGAATCACGGCACAGTGCCACGATGGCATCGGCCATGCCCTGCACAGACTCCTTTTCAACCAGTACACCACCGCCCTGCCCGATCAGATCGGGTGCTGCGCCAATGGGCACGCCGATAACGGGCGTGCGGCAGGCCATGGCTTCGAGGATCGGTAGGCCAAAGCTGTCCAGGCGCGAGCCAAATAGCCAGTAGTCGCAAGCCGCGTAATGCAAACGCAAATCCTGCTGCGCCGGGCGGTAGAAATATTGAGTGCCCACAGGCAGCGGCAGCTCGGCAGATACTGCCTCGGTGCCAAAGGCCAGCACCTGCAGATCGGGAATCTGCTGGCGTGCCAGTGCACAGGCAGCAATGCAGATGTCGCTGCCTTTGATGGCCGCATGGGCATAGATGAAGCCCACGCGCGGCGGGCGATTGCGCACTCTCAGCGGTGCATTGAACTGCTGCAAATCGACCGCATTGGCCACCACCGTCATGGGCAGGGAACCTAACGCCTCTTCAATGGTTTGGGCCAACCCGCGTGAAATCGCCAGCTTGGTATTGGGCAGACGCAGGGCGGCATGCAGTTGAGGCAGTACCTGCGGTCCAAACCACGCTTCATAGCCTTGGATCAGGTGGACCTTGCGACCCTTGGCCGCGCTAAAGCCATGCATCCAGACCGCCGTCTCCCACCAAGTGGCCACCACCACATCGGCATCGGGCACATCCGCCTCACCAATCGGGCCCAAACGTGGCATCACTTTGTGCGGCACACCCGAAAGTGCAATATGGCCCACCGGTCCTGGCTCTTGGGTCGGCGCGAACAGCGCACGCAAACGTTGCCGCCAGGGTAGCGGGTCTTGTGCGCATGTCACCACAAGCACCTCGTGACCGAGCTTTTGCAGTTCGCTGGCATACACCGCGATGACACGGGCACCTCCGGTGAAGTTGTCACTGGGCAATAGAAAGGTAAATCGCATAGGGGAACGGTGAGTAAAGTTCAGCGGAGCAACAGGTCGAGCAGCCTATGCATGAGCCAAGCGATGGCCCCGGCCAGCAGCAGTGCCAATGGCCAGACGACCTCGGATTTCCAGGACATCAGGCCCTGGCGTAACTTGAAAACTATAGCCACCGGCCAACCGGCAAACTGGCTGGCCACCACCGCCAGCACCGCGCCTTGAACACTGCCCAACGCATAACCCAGCGGCACCAGAACCACCAGTGCCAGCGCGCGCAGCGTGTTGCTCAAGGTCACCCAGCCGGGGCGATTGCGGGCAAACATCATCTGCTCCAGCACCTGGTAGCGCATGGCCACCAAACCCAGAGCCAACATCTGCAACATCCAGCCAGCCTCGGCATAACGAACATCGTACAGAATGCGCACCACCCAATCGCCCAGCACCAGGGTCAGGCCAGCAATGCTGCCAAGGATGGCATCGGCGATTTGCTGTATGCGGGTATAGACCTTGTGGGCGGCCGCATCGCCGCTGCGCAGCGCTTCGCTCAGACCAGGAAACACCAGATGCGCATTGAGGTTGCCCACCAGGCCAATGATGGCAGCCAGCAGCAGCGAGGCGATGGAGAACACGCCAAAGTCCTGCGCTGCCAATACACCGCCCAGAATCAATTTTTCGCCATTGGAGGCGGCAAAGCCGATGATGGAGGAGAGAAAAATCCACTTGCCGAAACCGACTATGTCATGCAGGCTGGCACGGTCCCAACAAGGCTTGTAGGCGGGGCCATGAAACAGGGTGTGGCTGAGCACGGTGCGCGCCAGCGTGGCGGTGACGGTGCCCAGCAGCAGGCTCCAGACCGAGTGCGTCCAGAGCGCGCAAGAAATAGTCACCACCATGCCGGCCAGTTGCGTCAGCAGTTCAAGGCGCGTAAGCAGCCGGGTCTGCAGTGCGCGCTGGGCGGTGGCAATGTGCATGGACTCTGCCCCTTGCAGCAGGGCACTGAGTGCGAACACCAGCACCATGGCGGGTAGACGTGCATCGGCATAGACGGTGTCGGCACGGAACGGCGCATAAACCGCGCACAGCTTGAGGCCCAGCGCAATCATCGCCACGATGGCAGCCAGCAGCACGCCACGGGCGAACTGCACTGAGAACGCGGTGCCCAGAAATTTTGTCTGCTCGCCTCGCGGATGGGTCACCACGCTTTGCCAGACGCCCAGGTCGGAGAACATCACCAGCGCAAAGTACAGGGTTTGCACTGCGGCCATCAGACCAAAGGACTCGGGCAACAGCAAGCGCGTCAGCACCAGGCTGCTGAGCAGCCGCAGGCCTTGCGACGCCACATTGCTGCCCACCAGCCAAGCCGCTGCGTGCAACATGCGGCGCTGCAAGGAGGGTCCGTTGTCAGCCCCGTCGGCCACTACCACGGCTTGATCGGGCTGGTACTGCCGGAGTCCGTATCAGCCCAGGCCTGGCGCAGTTGGGTGCAGTGCATGGCCATGTCGCTGGCCTTGTCGGTCTGGCAACGCCAGGCAGCGCGCAGGCCGCGCAGTCGGTGCCAACCCCACTCGATGGCCATCAGGCCCAAGGCACCCGCCAGGCCGTGATGCTTTCGGTAATAGAGCATGGCGCTGCGCATGCGCCAGCTTTCAAGTTGGGAGCCAGCGCGCGAAACGCGTGCGCTCTTGACCGTCTTGGCCGAGGCCCCGCCAATGTGCACGGCCTTGAGGCGCGGCCAGTAGAGCACTTTATATCCGTTCTGCTGCAGGCGGCGGCACAGGTCCACCTCTTCGTAGTACATAAAGAAGCGCTCATCAAAACCACCCAGTTTCAGGAACACGCTGCGCGGCAAAAACACAAAGGCACCAGGTATCCAGTCCACTGCGGCATCCTGCTCTGGGTCGGCCCAGCGCCGATCCAGCCGCGCAAAGGTGCGGCTCTGCGGGTATTTGGCGGCCAGCCCGGACATGGTGAAGATTTCATCGCGCAAGGTGGGAAACATGCGCGCCGAAGGCTCACGCTCGCCACGGGTATTGCGCAACTCACCACCGGCCATGCCAGCCTCGGGGTGTGCGTCCATCAGGGCGATGCCCTGGGCCAGTGCGCCCGGTGCTGGGACTGCGTCCGGATTGAGCAACAGCAGGTAACGTCCGCTGGCGCTTTGAGCGGCGAGGTTGTTACCGGCGGCAAATCCAAGGTTGACACAGTTAGGCACCTGTTTGACCCAAGGGTGCAGCGCGGTGACCAATTCAGCGGTGCCATCACGTGAGCCGTTGTCCAACAGCACTACTTCAGCCTGCCAACCAAATGTTTCGCTATGGATTTCGGCCTTCAGTTGGCTTAGCAGCGCGTCCATCAGAGGCGCGGAGTTGTAGGTCACGATCAGTATGGAGAGGTCCATGGTCAGGCCTTGGAAAACTGGGTAAACACGCCACCGAGGGCGCGCACGTTGGAGAACAAATCAAACTGACGGGTGACCTTGGCATAAGCGGCCAGCGCCATGCGCTGGCGTAGCTCGGCGTTGGTGCACAACAGGGTAAGTTGCGTGACCAGGCTATCCACATCGCCGGGCGTGGCCAGCAGACCGGTGTGACCGTGTTCAATCAGTTCCGGAATGCCATTAACCGGCGTGGAGATGCAGGGCACATAGGAGGCCATGGCCTCCATCAGCACCACGGGAATGCCTTCGGCCAGGCTGGGCAGCACAAACGCATCCGAGCGGGCCAGCTCTGCGCGCACGCCTTCCTGGGTTAGCGAGCCGGTCAGGCTGACCTGCGACTGCAAATGCAACTTGGCAATTTCGGCTTCCACACGGCCACGGTCCGGGCCGTCGCCGACCATGGTCAGATGAAAGGGCACGCCACGGTCACGCAGTTGTGCGCAAGCTTGTATCAGGAGCACCTGGCCCTTGGCAGGCGTCAGGCGTCCAATGCTGACGAGTTGCGGCACGGCGGCTGACACGGCGCGCGGTGTGGCCTGAAATACGCTGGCGTCCACGCCCAGACGGCAGACGGTGAACTTGGGCCAATCGGCGGGTGAACTGATGCGCATGAGCTGGCTGCGTGCAAACTGGCTGATGCAAACGATGGCGTCGGCGGCATGCATCTTGAAGGCCAGTTGCTGGCCGGGCACATCGTCAAACTCGTCGGGTCCGTGGATGGTGTAGGACAGATGACAGCCCGTAAGTTGCTTGACCAACACACCCACGCTGGCACCGGCGTTGCCGAAGTGGACATGCAGATGGGCCAGTGACTGGCGCTGCATCCAACGCGCCACCATGGCGGCCTCGACCGTATAGGCCAGGCCTTTGACCAAGCCGAAGCGGCGTGATGCGCCCCATGTCTTCAGCAAGGCAGACGGCGCATGCAAGGCCCAGTAGCCCAGGGCAGCCAGGGCACCGGCAGCACCGTGCTGCTTGACGCCATAGGTCTGCTCGGCCTCGGTACGTTCAGTGGCGTCCATGGTCTCCAGGCTGCGGTCGGGTGCATTGATGGAGGCCGTATGAATTTTGTAGCCTAGAGTGCGCAGGTGCGCAATCTCGCGCAGGATGAAGGTATGCGAAATGGCCGGGTAGCGGCTCACCAGATAGGCCAGGGGAACGCAGGTATTGGACATGGAAAAATAACCTCAGGCAGAAAATGACAGAGCGCGTGCGCGTGCAGGCACACCCACGGCACAGGAAGAAGAAGCCACATCGTGGGTGACCACGGCATGGGCACCGATGATGCTGTTGGCGCCGATTTGTACGCCCTTGAGTACGCAGACGCCACGCCCAACCCAGACATTACGGCCCAGCGCAATGGCGGCACAGTCGTGCCCGCTGTCGCGCATCGAAACCTGGCTTTTTTTATGGTCAGCATCGCGCAGGCTGGCGTACTCGCCCAGCATGCAGTTGTCGCCCAGGGTGATGGTTGCAAAGGCCACGATGTGAACGCCGCGCGACAGCACCACGTTGTCGCCAATCACGATGCGCCCTGCCCCTTGCGTCTCCAAGACCACACCTGGGTAGATGCGGGCGTTACGTCCGATGCGAATATTGGCCGTGCCTTCCACGCTGACTGGCCCCAAAATCACATTGGACACATGCAAGGGACTGCGCAGGCTCGCGCGAAGGCGAGCAAAGCTCCACAAAGCAAGCAGTTTGGCGCCCAAGGTTTGCTGGCCACAGGCCAGTGGCCACAGCAGCCAGGACAGAATATTCTTGGTCATGGGTTTACTCCTTGTAGTCCACCAGTGCCAAGCGCTGAGAGCGCGCATGGGCACGTTTCCAGGCCAGCTGACCAAAGAAAGCAGGAATTTTTTGCACATGCGAATGCAGCGCGTACTGAAGCGCCAACACTGCATCGCCAGCGGCCCGCTCACGGCAGCGCCAAGCGCTGCGCAGCACAACCACCACGCCCAGCGCAGCCAGCAAGCCACCCGCCAACACATGCAGCGCAAAGGCCATCAGCAGCAACAGGGGTGCGGTCACATACAGCAGACCGTGCATCAGGTCACGGCGGGCTTCGTGCTGCCACAGTGCGTCGCCCAGGGCTTGCATTCGATGGGTCACCTCGGCATAGGCGATGCCCGAGCGGTAGCAGCGCCGCGCATAGGCCTTGAAACTGCGCACGGCCAGGTCGTGACGGGTCATCGGAGCGTCGATATGCAGGATCTTCCAGCCCTTGCTTCGCAAACGGGCGCACAGTTCAGGCTCCTCGCCGGCGTTGAGCGTGGCATCGAAACCGCCCACCTGATCCAGCGCACGGCGCCGCACCAGTACGTCGCCGCCAAAATACGGACTAATGCCGGGTGGGTATATCCAGTCCAGATCCAGCACGCGGGTGTAGATCGATTGCTGCGGATTCGACTCGCGACGATGACCCCAAGCTGCACACAGGCTGCTGTCATTCAGGGCGGTCAGCGCATGGGTCACAAATTCCGGATGCAACTCGGTATCACCATCCAGAAACAGGATGAATTCGCCAGATGCGGTGTTCCAACCCAGGTTGCGCGCCTTGGCCGCGCACATCGGGCCTTCGGGCAGCACCAGCGTCTGTGCGCCCTGCGCCTGGGCCAGTGCCAGGCTGTCATCAGTGGAGCGGGAATCGACATACCAGATGTCGTGCTGTAGCACGCCCCAATGGGCCTGCTGCACCGAGGCGATGCATCGTTGCAGACGCTTGCCTTCATTGCGGCCGATGATGACGACCGAGACCGTGGGTGCTGTGACCATGGGTTTAGTAGTACTTTTTAAATGTGAGGTAATTGATACCAAAATCCAAAACCTGAATGGTCGGTGTTATTTGGCGCAGAAAGTATCCGAATTCGCCCAAACCACTGCGCGGCAGAAACAGGACATCGCCGTCTTCCAGGGCAAAGTTGACGGCACGCGCCGGATTGATGAGGTCGGCAAATGTAATCTCTTGAATACTGTTGTTGCCGACGCGGTACAGGCCAATCTTTTCGGGCTTGGCATCTTCAGTCGGCCCACCGGCCTGGGCCAGCGCATCCAGCACCGTCATCCGGGGTGTCAGACGGTAAGAGCCGGGGCGGACCACTTGGCCCAGCACATAGATGGAAGTATCGGAAGAGTCGGGGATGAATACGATGTCGCCCTTCTTCATTCGCAGGTTGTAGGCCGGGTCACCATTGAGCAGGGCCTTGAGGTCTACCCAGATCAGCTTGTCGCGCCCGCGCATGATGGCGCAGCGCGTCAGCGTAGCCTGCTTGTCCAAGATAGGCATGGCACCCGCTCCGGCCAGCACTTCGGCCAACGTGGGGGACTGGGCGAATTTCTGTACGCCGGCATGCTCCACCCGGCCCAGCACAGTGACCTGGTTGGAGGTGTACTCGTCCACGATCAGGCTGACAAAGGGCTGGGTGAAAAACGTGCGCAAGCGCTGCGTTACCAGGTCGCGGCCTTCTTCACGGGTAAGCTCACTCAGGGCGATATCACCGGCCAGTGGCAGGGTGATCTTGCCGTCCGGCCCGACAATGTGCTTGCCACTCACTTCGGGGCGACCAAACACTTCCAGCCGCACCACATCACCACTGCCCATGCGGTAGACCGGGTTGTTTGACTCCTCGATCAGAGCCAGGTCTTCCTTGGACATGAGTGCCGTGGTGGACTGCTTTTCAATGGGACGAAAAGTCTCTGCATGCACTGGCGGTTTGCCGGCACATGCGCTCAACAGGGTCAGGATGAGCAGACACAGCAGGCTGAGCAAGGGGGTGGAGTGTAGGCAGGACCTTAGGTTTGTCATGCCTGCAAGTGTCAGCGGCTGTCGGTTATATATCGTTACCGAAATGTGAACTTCTGCAAGCCTAATCTTGCCAAAGTTGGGCCAGTGCTTCCAGTTGCTGCAATTCGTCTAGCAGCGTTGTCGGCACCGACCAGTCATGCAGGCGACACAGGGACTGGATGCGCAGTCGCCAATCATGCCGCTCCAGGGTGTTACGCACATTGCTGCGGCGCTGCTGTTGTAACTCGCCCTCGTTTTGCAACAGGCTTTGCAGTTCATGTACCGCCTCTTCGGGAACAGCGGAGAGCTCAATAGTGCTGCCCGGCCAATCCAGCATCTCATCGGCCATGCGCGAAACCGGGCGACGCCCGGCCACCACACAACCCGAGAGCAATGACTCAAGCCAGCGGCTGGTCACCATCATGGAGCGTGGACGTCCGCCCTGCGGCTCGATGAGCAGATGAAAAGCCAACGAGACACGCGTGCGGTGCAGCAATTTGAACAGCATGGCCCGCTCCACCTGCACTGTGGGACCGGACAAATTACCCAACGGCGAGTGCAGGTACAAATAGGGCGAGTCCATGCGGTGGAAGGACTGGGTTAGAGCGCGTTGATAGCTAGGCGGCGTTCTACCAAAAGACATGACATCAATCTCTCGCGCAAAGGCCTGGCGTGGTGCCCACTGCAAGGCATCAGTGCCTTGGTGAAGTTGGTGTACCTTGATTCCAAATTTTTGCGCCGGGAAGTCTTGGTCTTCATGGGCGGTCACGGTAATGCTGTCAAACAAGGCCGTCTCGGCGTAGAAGCCGGCTTGGAAGTAGGTGTCGGTGACAAAGGCATGGATGCGGCTGAACTTGGCGCGCACATTGCGAATGGCATTGACCATGGCCAGATCTTCCGGGCCCCGTGCCACCACGAACAGCACATCGCCGCCGGAACATTCCAGCGGGGCAAACTGCAGCTTTTCGCGCCCCGTGATGCGCCGCAACAGCGAATTGGGCTGAATCGCCGGTGACAGTAGCTCGGCTTGAAAAACGCGCGCCAGAATCAACGCCAATTCGTCAATGGCGGCCCAGCCTGCATGGGGCGAACTCTGGCCAGCGTATAGCACGGTCATTTTCATGGGGGGTGTTACCTCTGGGGGGGGAAACCTTCATTCTAAAAATTCACACGCGTGATGTATGGTCGATGTGTGAACTCTCACCCCCTGATTTCAACGCAGTGAAATGGTATCCAAACGGAAGCCTGTGGTCTCGGTCAAAGTGCGGATACGTAAGGTATGAAAACCAGCAGTCAACCGCAGCGTCAGCGATGCCGTCTCCTTCATAGCGCCCCAGCCGGAGGCTACAAGCGCCACCGTGGAGGCCACGCTGCGGCCATCGACCGCCAGTTGCACACTATTTCCTGACTGCCCGGTTTCGGCTCGCAAGCTCATTTGGTAATCGCGCGCAGCAGGGCTCCACAGCAAATAGTCCAGTGACTGCCCTGGATGCAAGTAGCGTAGCCGCAGTCGGGAATCCTTGCTATAGGGCGCATAACTGCCCACATAGTTCATGGCATCCACGCCACCGGGCAACGCATTGCGCTGCGGATCATGCGCCATGTACTTCGCACCAAAGTCCTGCAAGCAGCGCAGCTTGGGCGCATTTTGGTCCAGCAGAGACTCACTCAGCTCCCAACTGCCGTAGCGATGGCGCCAATCGCCAGCCCCGGCCTGAAACCACATGAACAAAGCGCCACCGGTATCGAACCACTTGGCCAGATAGCGCTCGCACAAGGTCAGCATGCGCGGATCGTGGCTGGCTTGGCGCTTGGCGTCCAGGCTGCCCGAGCCAAAGGTGTCGGAGCCGCCCTCATAGGCCAACAGGGGCAAGCCATACCAGCGCGCTAGTGCCACATTGGTTTCCAGTGAGTTCTGACGTTCCAACCGGTCAACCGACGCACCCATGGCGGTCAATACCTGGTCGGCTGAGAGTTGATCCTCGGTCTGGCTGGCACCCAGATTGAAGTACGGGGCCACGGCCACGCCAAAGAGGTAATCCGCAGGCGGGCCGTAAGCCGCTTCGATAAAACGCAGTTGCAATTGCAGGATGGAAGGCTGCACCACCTGTGCCGCCAGCACCGGACGGACACGCTGCGCGTACGCCTGCGGCCCATAAACATCACGAAAAATGGCGGCCATCTCCAGCAAGCGCTTGGCCGTGCGGCGAAAGGCCATTCGGTTGATATCGGTCTCGCCACCCAGGCGCAGCTTGCTTGATTCATTGGCGGCAAGCTCCTCGCGTGCAAGTTGCAGGTTCTTGTGAAACTGACCAAAGCCAGGGTTCCAGACTTCATTGCTGTATTCCAGATAAACATGCAGCCCGGGCTTGAGTAGGGATTTGCACAGCATCGCCAGTTGCCGTGTGTAGTCGTCATCGGCTTCCACTGGCAGGTTGATCCAGAGGTCCGAGGAATTCGTGTTGGACAGTTCCAGCACCCGCTCCCAAGGCACGCCGGCAGCGCTGAGGAAATGCGTGGTTCCCGGATCGGCACGCTGTGCCCATGTGCGAACCGTGCTTCCATTGGTGCGCAACCAGTCCATGAAGCGCAGCGTTTTGAAGGGTGCAATGTGCTGCAGGAACAGTCGGGTGAAGTGCGGTGGATGCTGTGCGTCATAGCCGGGGCGAATCACACGCAGGGCCTTGATGCCTTGGCCCGTGCCCATAAAACGCAGCATCAGCTGTTCAGCACCAGGGGGCATCTCCACGTCAAGCGTGCTGTGGTTTTTGTGAGCGTCATAGGCTGCATTGCGAACCACTGCGGGGGATGCCACCACCTCCACGCGCGCACGGCCGATAAAGCTGACGGCGTATTTACCCGCCGTACCTGGCACATGCCCCTGACCGACCATCAACACTACGCCAAAGTCACCTACCGGCCAGCCATCAACGCCGAGCACAGCTTTCTCGTCCCAGGGGGTCTCTGCAGAGCCAAAGCGGCGCGCTTGTTCCATCAGGTTTACAAACACCGGTGTCTGAGAGTAGTCCGACACCGGCGCCAGATTGGCGCCCAGTGCAGGTGACGCGACCGTTGGCGCCCTCAGTGCGCGTGTTTTTGGAGCGGCTGAGCATGCCAGCAGCAGCGCAAGGAAAAACACCCCTAGTTTTGCCAACACTGCGGCTTTCACGATCGCGTCGGAGCTGGCGCCTCAACCTCGTACAACTCCAGCGGAAGTTGATCGGGGTCCTGGAAGAAGACAAAGCGCTTGCCGGTATATTCATCCAGGCGTATGGGCTCGACTGCGACACCAAGGCCGTTCAGATGCTCAACCCAGGTTTGCAGGTCAAGGACGGCAAAGGCCAGGTGACGAAGTCCGCACGCTTCTGGATACGATGGCCGCTGCGGGGCCTGAGGCATTGAAAACAGCTCGATTTGGCTGCCATCGGGCAGTTGCAGGTCGAGCTTCCAGGAATCACGTGCTGCGCGGAAGTTCTCCGCCAGCACAAGCAAACCCAACACTTCGGTATAAAAGTGCCTTGAGACAGCATAGTCTGAGCAGATGATGGCGGCGTGATGAATGCGCAGCAATTGCGGTATCTGGCTCATGTGGGCACACGTCTGTAAATTTCGACAGGGCAAAAGTTGTCAACGTCACCCCGAGCGTTGACCGATTGCATCCTAATCAGGTGCGCCACCCCCTGCCCGGTTACCAATATGATTCTTTTACCCATGTCTTTGCTTTGTTGGCCTAGCTGTAGTCGCTTCAGGCAAAGTTGCGGGTGCGCTGCACATCCAGCACCAGTGAATCAAACTCGCTTGGTGCGCCATTTTCAAAATTCAAACCAATGGAATAGACGCCCTTGCGCGAAGTGATATGGGCCACACGCAATTGACCAAGTTGCACGCGGTGATCACTGGACTGCAGGATGGCGGCATCGGTCATGCTGCCCTGCTCCGGCGGTGGGCTGTCTGCGCACCGCTCCCACTCGACTGCAAGACCGCCACGGCTGATGTTCTGCACCCTACAGACCACGTCATTGAGATGCGGATCGAGCGCGCAGAAATGTAGAAAATGTCCGGCAGGTGCCGCGCAACGATCACTTCCCCGCGATTGCGAAACATCAATACAGCTTGGCAGGCTCAGCTTAAAACCGTCTTGAACACCCGCATCGGCCCACATCTGACCGGAGGCCAGAAAGTTGGCCCCCTTGGGAGTGGTGCCTATGACAGCGTAGGAAATATCTGCATCCTGCTTGAAATCATGAACACCGCCGCAGACCACATGGATGGCGGTGTTGGTTGCGTCAAAATTTGATATCCGTGCGGGCCGGTGGCCGCCCCCAGCGCCGCACATCAGCAAGAGCGGAATATCTTGCTGATGGTGCCAATCGATGTGGCGACGAATCTCCACAGGAGAGGTAACCTGGGTGAGTAGTTCGGAGGTATTCATGGATGCTGTGTATGCTGCGCGTAATGTCGGTATGGACAGAGAATACGTGGCAAGGCATAAACAAGTGTGGTGTAAATGTGAACTCGCACAGACAACAGGTTTGCCAAATTGACAAAGGAATACTGAAATGCATATTGGCGTATTGGAAGACGATCCGGATCAACAAGCCTTGATGGATTTGTGGCTGCGCAGCGCGCAGCACAGTGTGGAGATGTTTGGCACCGTAGCCGACATGCTGGCGGCCCTCAAAGGAGGAAGTTTCGACGCACTGCTGCTGGACTGGATGCTGCCCGATGGCAATGGCGGCGAAATTCTGCGCTGGGTGCGTCAAAGTCTGGGCTGGAAACTTGCGATTGTGGTGCTGACCTCGCGCGACGACGAGCAGACCGTGGTTGATGCCTTGCAGGCCGGTGCCGATGACTTTGTGGTCAAACCAGCCAAGCAGCAGGAACTCAATGCCCGTCTTTTATCTGCCGCGCGCCGCGCCAGCCCAGGCGGATTGCCTGTCATGCGCATGGGGGCCTACGAGATCGATGTGCCCAAGCACACCCTGCTACTCAACGGCACGCCTGTCACGCTGACGCAAAAGGAATTTGATCTCTCGGTGTATCTGTTTCAGAACCCGGCCAAGCTCATGTCGCGCGACCACTTGCTCGACCGTATCTGGGGCATCAGCAGCGAAGTGGATTCACGCACTGTCGACACCCACGTCAGCCGCATCCGCAAAAAGCTCAAGCTCGACGGCAACATGGGCTGGAAAATGGTGCCGGTCTACGGCTATGGCTACCGACTGGAGCGCGTGGACCTTTAGCTAAACGAAGCCACTGCGCCTTCGGCTGTCTCGTGAATGCTGAAGACGCGGTGCATGCGCATCAGTTCAAACAAAGCCAACACGGAACGTGACATATTGCTCAAACGAAAATCGCCCTTGCGGCCGTTGGTGTCACGCAGGCAGGAGATCAGAGCCCCCAAGCCCGAGCTGTCGACAAATTTGAGACTGGACATATCCAGCACAACGCGGGTCTTGTCCTTGATCAGCTTTTGCATGCCTTCGCGAAAGTCGCGCACGTTGCTGGCATCGAGATTGTCTTCTTGGATTTGAATGACCAAAACGTCATCGCCTTGAATTTGATTGAGTAGTTCCACGCTGTGCTCCTGGTGTCTGCGAATGGGTTTGCTTACTGCAGATTAGACGTTGAATTCGGCACCAACTGTGTCTGAATTGTTGCAGTCAACCGGAGGATGGGTCTGATGAATTACGCCAGCACACTTGCAACAGTTTGTGAGTCATAGAACCGAACCCGGTTGCGGCCCTGCGCCTTGGCTTGGTACATGGCGCTGTCGGCGCGCATCAGTATCTCGTCCTGGCTATCTTCACTGTGAGTGAAAAGGGTCACGCCCATGCTCGTTGTGCAGCGGTGCTCAACTGCGACTGCGTCGGCACCCATGTTCGCCATGCCTAGAACGTAGGGTTCAGCCAAAGCAACTCGAATTTTCTCGGCAATGACGCCGGCCTGCGCCATCGACTCTTCACGGCTGAGCGACAGTTCATCCAGCAGCACCACGAACTCATCACCGCCAAAACGGGCCACGGTATCGATCTCGCGCACACAGGCCTTGAGTCGCGCTGCCATCGCTGTCAGCAACAGATCCCCCGCCGAGTGCCCATGCTGGTCGTTGAGTGGCTTGAAATTATCCAGATCCAGAAACATCAGCGCGCTATAAAAGCCACTGCGCTTGCTCGCTAACAGGGCCTGGCTCAGGCGATCTTTGAGCAGTCGACGATTGGCCAATTGCGTCAGCGGGTCATAGAACGCCAGTTGGTGCACCTGCAGCTCCATGCGTTTGCGCTCGACAATATCGGCTTCGAGTTTGCGCTGGGTGCGCTTCAGTTCCTCAGCTTGCAACTCCAGTTCGACTTGGTACACACGCAGTTCATACAAGACCTGCTGCGCTTTATCGGGCGACAGGAAGCGGTCACTGCGCGAGGCTTCTGTCAGAAAGTTGCGTGCCACCGCCTCTGCCCGCCGGTGCAGTGTCTGGGCCGCAGTTTCCTTGGTTCTCAGTGAGCGCGTCAAAGGAACGACGTGACTGGGCCACTCGACAATGATGGCGGTTTTATCGTCCTGCACCGGTGCGCCACTGGTAAAGCGCCTGAGCGACTGCTGAAGGGACTCGAGCAACGTAAACGGCACCAGCGCTGCCGCTTTGCCGGTCTCGAAGGCGTTGATCAAACGCGCCTGTCCGAACTGTTCACCCTCGGGGTTTCTGGCCTCGGTGATGCCGTCGGAGTACACCAGCAGGCTGTCGCCGGGGCCAATCGGGACGCAGATCTCGACATAAACCTCATCGGCCAGAATGCCGATGGGCAGGTTCGTACCCTCAATGCTCAGCACTTGGCCTTGAGTCGCCGAGCGCAACAGGCCTGGGGTGTGCCCCGCGTTCACGTAGGTGAGCGTGCCGGCCTCCAGATCAAAGCGGTACAAAGCCAGCGTGACATAGGTGGAAAGCTCGGCCAGACGCGGCGTCAACACCCGGTGCAACTGATTGACAATTTCCTCAGGCGTGGGTAGCAAAGTTCCAAACGACTTGACGATCTGTAAGTCGGCCAGCACCTGCTGGTAGGCCGACCTGATCCCGGCGCCAATGAGCGCCGCACTGACGCCCTTGCCCATGACGTCGCCCACCAGCACCTCAAAGCTGTTGGTGTGAATCCGGCGGATGTCTGAGAAATCGCCATCCACCACTTGAGAGGGTTGACTGAAACTGCTGATGTTGGCACCCTCAATGCCTTTGGGAATCACGCCTTGCAGTAAGGTGCGTTGGATGACATTGCCAAATTCGAGTTCCCGCTGGCGTGATGCCTGTAAAAGATCGCTGGCCTGCTTGAGTTCATTGAACTGGGCCTGGATCACATTGCGCAGTCCCTCCCGCTCGAGCAGGTTGCGAATCCTTCGTTGGGCTGTCACAACGTTAATTGGTTTGGTGATGTAGTCGGCTGCTCCCAACTCAAGCCCAAAACTCTCGTCTTGAGCATCACCGAGCGCGGTCAGAAAGATGACGGGGATATCTTGCAATTGATGAGCGCCCTTGATGCGCCGGCAGACCTCAAAACCGTCCATCTCCGGCATCATCACGTCCAGCAGGATCAGGTCAGGCGTCGACTGACTGGCATAGTCCAGGCCCCGCGCGCCAGAGGTGGCAATCTGCAGATCGAAATCATCTTTCAATGCCGCAATCAGTAGTTCTAAATTTTCTGGCACATCGTCGATCACCAATATTTTTGGTCTTGATAGGGTCATGGTGTAGCGCTCCATTCGTATTTGCTTGCCATTTGGTCAAGGCGCTCACGCGCCAGATCAAAGTGAAACTTCTTGAGTGGCAAGCCGACTTCGGCTAGCTCTGGTGCCAATGTGCTGCCAGCGACAAGTTCCTGCAAGGCCTTGAAGCGGTCAATGGCATCGGCCTTGCCTTGCGCCAGCATCGGCAGGATTTCACTGACCAGCGCGCTGATGGCGGCAGGGTCGACCGACTTCTGGTCAAGCCGTGTTGGGACCTTCTGTGGGGCTAGCGGGGCCGCTGGCAGCCACTTTTCCAGTACCGCCCACAGATCACCCTGCATCACCGGCTTGCTCATCATTTCATCCATGCCGACGGCTAGGCAGCGTACTCGAACATCGGTAAAAGCATCGGCACTCAGGGCGATGATGGGGTGGCGCTTCTGCTGGGTCTGTGCCTCCCACTGGCGAATGCGCTGGGCAGCCTGATAGCCGTCCATCACCGGCATTTGCAAATCGGTCAGTATCAGCTGCACGCGCTCGCCGCCCATGAGCGCATCGAGTGCCTGTTGACCGTCGTCTGCAAGCGCCACCTCAAGCCCCATCTGACCCAGCATCACCTTCATCACCATCTGGTTCACTGGGTTGTCCTCAATCACCAGCACACGACCGCGCAACGGGGTGATCGTCGCTCCAACCCCTGAAGTCGTGCTGATGCCCGCTTGCTCATGCAGATCCAGCGCATCGGCTGGGAGCAGGTCGGCCTGGATGCGAAACCAAAAACGCGAACCGATGCCGGCCTCGCTCTCTAGGCCCGACTCGCCGCCCATGGCCTGCGCCAGTTTGCGCACGATGGACAGCCCCAGCCCGCTTCCGCCGAACTGGCGCGTGGTGGAGTTGTCTGCCTGAGAGAAGGTTTGAAACAACAGCGCCTGCTTGTCTTTGGCAATCCCAATGCCGCTGTCAGACACCGAGAATTCAAGTGTGGCGGTTTGTTCAGTGCACACCACTTCACGCGCTTCGATGCGGATAACCCCCTGCAGAGTGAATTTGATCGCATTGCCCACGAGGTTAGAAAGCATCTGGCTCAAGCGGTTCGGGTCGCCCAGGTAGCGATTTTCGGGCCCGTTCCAGCGGACTTCAATGGTCAAGCCCTTGGCGCGGGTCGACGGGGTAAACAGGTCCTTTATTTCACCGATGAGTTGCGCTGGTGCCAGCGCGATGGCTTCAAGATCAAGCTTGCCGGCTTCAATCTTGGACAGATCCAGGATGTCGTTAAGCAGGGCCAGTAAGGACTGGCCGGAGTTCAGAATGGTGCCTGCATAGTCGCGCCGATTGGACTCCGAGATGTTGGGCTGCATCAGCACCTGCGCCATGCCCAGCACCGCGTTCAACGGCGTGCGGATTTCGTGGCTCATATTGGCCAGAAACTGGCTCTTGGCCAGGTTGGCCACTTCAGCCGCTTCACGCGCTTGCGCCAGGACTTGCTCGGCCGTTTTGAAGGCTGTGATGTCGGTATAGATCAGCAAAATCCAATCTTTGGAAATTACCTTTCCACGGACTTCTAAATAAGTACCGTTGGCCTGAAGTCGCTCGAAACAGATGGTTTTTCGGTCGTGCATTAATTGAAGAAACCCGCCCAAGACTTCTTCATAGGTCTGATCCGGGTAGTCGCCCCGGTCAAAATTGAAACGGACCATTTCCGCAAAATTCAAACTCTCTTTTTGAGCCAGTTCAGGCGGGTAGCCCAGGATGGGTCCAAACTGTTGGTTGCGCAGAACCACGTCACGCGCCTCATTCAAAACCACCACACCGAATGTCAATGACTCCATGACCTCAGTAAGGAATAGGCTGAGATCGGCTATTTTTTGCTGGCGCGCCTTGTTGACGCTGTTGTTGATCATCGTGGCGCGGGAGCCGACTACTTGGCCTTGTACATCGAAGACGAGATTGGAACTGATCAGGACAGGAATGTGGGAGCCGTCCTTGCAGATGACCTCGTGTTCAATATTCTCGAGCTTGCCGTCTCGCATCAGTTTTGGAAAAACCTGCGCGAATAGGGCTATATTTTTTGCATCAAAAAACTGGGTCGGGCTTTGCCCTATGACCGCTTCGCGGGTGTAGCCCAGTAAATCAAGCGCCGTCTGGTTGATATCGATGATTAGGCCCTGTGCATCCAACGAGTGATAGCCGCAAGGGGCTTGGTTGTAGAGGTCAGCCAGCGCCTGGGTGCGCTCCATGACTCTGGATTCAAGGTTCAGGTTGGCTTCTATGAGCAACTTTTCGCTGTCGCGCGAGTTCTGCAAGGCGATCTGTACTTCGATTGACTTCAAGCCTAATTTTTGCGATGTATCTGCCATTGCAGTGGCAACTTCATTGGCTTCCTCAAAGTAGACTTTGGGCACACGCAGCGGGTTGCCGTCGATCAAGTCTCTGGCTGGCAGGGTCAGACCTGTCACTGAACGGGCAATTCGACGGCCCATGAACAGGGCTAAGACGATCCCAAGACCAAGCAGCAAGAGCAAGCCCACCCCCATCAGTGCTGCTTTGCGCATGAGTGCCAACTCCAGACTCTCGCGGGGAATGCCAATACCCACCCGCCACTTGGAGTTGGGGGCGGTGCTGAACGCTGTCAAATTTCGAGCGCCTTCTTGCGACACCAATTCAATGACACCTTCGTTTTGCTCGTTGAACATCTTATATTTGGTTAATGCTGCTGCTTTCCCCACTGTCTCTTCAAACTTATAGGTCCGTGCGGCAATCACCCCCTTGCTGTCTAGCGCAAAGGCAATCCAGTCCTTGGGGAAACTTTGCTGGCGAAGCAACTCATTGATACGTTCCGGATCGAAGCTAATGCTCAGAACGTAAATAATTTTTCCTCCATTGAACACTGGCACGGCAATGGTGATGGCGTGCTTTTTT
Source organism: Rhodoferax sp. (assembly GCF_037143375.1). Classification (GTDB taxonomy): domain Bacteria; phylum Pseudomonadota; class Gammaproteobacteria; order Burkholderiales; family Burkholderiaceae_C; genus Rhodoferax. The sequence continues at coordinate 43,915 of NZ_JBAWYV010000002.1, forward strand.
CGGAAGCCGCCAATAAAGACATCGGAGATCACGGACTGCCCAGTCGCAAAGACCTGACGCAATTGCGCCTGATTGCCATAAAGCGGCAAAGCAGCACCGAAGTCGGTCAATGTGTTGAGAACTACTTGCCCGCTCGCGTCGCTGAGCACCATATGCCCGGCTATTTGGACCCTTGCTAAGGCGCTAACGGCATTGTTTTGAAACAGGGCCAGTTTGTTGTCCCTTAGCGTTTGGTCCTGAGCGAGCATCAAAGCCGTCGTTTCGAGTTGCGAAAACTTCTGATCCAGCACCAGACTGAGGGCATGGGCCATCTGGACGGATGACTGTTCAAGTTGCTTGCGTTCGACTTGAATGTCCTTGATAAAAAGGAAAATGGTCCCGACCATGCCGGGGAGCATGCAACCGAGTACCAGTCCCATGAGCAGGGTGCGCACAGTGGGCAGGCGATGACCACGCATGGCGTGACTGCGAGTCTGTGGGGGCAGGCGCGCCCGTTCGTAAATCTGGCGAATGAAATTCATGGTTTCAAGCTATCCGACGTACAAGACCTTGACTCTGGACGTCAAAGTACAGGTCCATGATTGCATCGTTGGTGTGAGGGTGGCTGAAATGGCCGTCGGATTGCATCCGATTTTGAAAAACCTTGACCGATGCCCGGATGGTTATTTTTTGAAGACTAAACATTGACCCAGTCCGAATCTGTTGTACGTCCAAGGGACGACTGAGTGCTGAACGAGTAAATCGCTCATACACGGGTTGCAACAAAGGCGTGTTCTGGGCCTCTAGGTACTGCAACCGGGGGCACGGGTTAGCTGGTTATTCTTTTATTATCCCGTCAATAGATGAATTTATACGAATTTCGTTAAATTTCGTTAAATTATTTAACAGCATAGCGGTGACTTCACTGCAACTTACCCGTACTTTTGAGCGCAGTGACTTTTTGGCGGCAGGTTAATAGCAGCCAGGACACTCTACATGTCTATCGTCGTCAATGCGGCGAACGTACGCCTCACCCTTTAAGGTACTTTCGGGTCAAGTTTGAGAAGTGGCGCTAAATGGCATTGCAAGAGGGTCTTGCAAAGAGCGCAGGAGGTGTGTCAGCGGGTGCCTTAACGGCAGAGGTGTCGGGAAGTGTTGAAGTTCCACGCACGGGTGCGACGGTCTATGGGTTCACCGACTACTTACCGCCATTATTAAGAAAATGGACGATTGCCTAGGAGACTGAAAAACTAACTGTCGGCGCACTAAGGTCAGCAAATGAACTTCCGAGCGCAATTTCACCACGGCCATGCAAGACACATTCTTCGCGTCGTAGCAACAAGTCTGAGCCGCCCCCAGAGAAACGAACCCAGCAACCGTAGGAACTCACATCCACCAGCATCACACTGCCATTACGCCAGTCAATACGGGCATGAGTGCGTGACACACGGGGATCATTCACCACAAACCCCGCTTGCCTCACGCGCCCAATATGAATCGGTAATTCAAAAGACTTAAATGTCTTGTGAGTGTCGAGCCATGTCAGTTCAATCTCCCCGCCCAGCACATCAGTGCGCGAGCCGTCCATAAGAGAATCAAGGTCTGCCTGAACGGTCAGAAAGTCAGAGGTAATGTCATCTTGCCATTCAACCTGATAAACAGTACAAGGCTCGGCGCGACCCCGAATATTGATTGGGCCAAGGATGCGAAAACGCACGCCATCACCTTCATCAGCACCGAGCAGCGCGGCGCTATTGACCCATATTTGATGCGGACCCGAAAGATCGCTCAGGCGGGCCGCCACGTTGACAGCATCACCATAACAATCGCCATCGACGATTTCAACATCGCCACTGGCAACCCCAATACGAATGGGCATTTGTTTGTCTGAAGCAATCAGAGGCATGCGTTTTTGATGCATGCGTTGCATCTCAACGACAGCATTGATGGCGGCTGAGTTGTCTTCAAACAAAGCCAACACGCCATCACCAAGCATTTTGATTACCCGCCCACCGTACGACTCTACAACGGAGGCAATCCAGGTCGTAATCTCGGTCACTGCCTGTGTCGCACGAGCATTCCCCAAGGCTTCAAAAACACTTGTGCTGCCAAAAAGATCTGTAAATACGACAGTAGTGTGAAGACTCATTCCCAACAGATTCCGTTTCTTGAACTTATGCCAAGTTTAGGGCATATAAGGCATGCTTCAGGCATGACCCCAAAAGAGCATGGCATCGCGACCCTCTACCCATAAATTGGTTTTAGCACCAACTGGCAAGATCACTTTTGTGGCGACATGGCCATAAGGCAAGTTGGTGAGCACCGGCGTCTTGAGCTTCAGGCGCAACCAGTCCACAACGCTTTGCAACTTGTATCCACGGTCATGCGGCACAAGTTTGTAGTCAGTAAATTGACCCAAAACAATTGCTTTTTGACGACCCAAAACACCTGCTTGCAGCAGTTGCGTCATCATTCGCTCAATGCGGTAAGGGTGCTCGGCCACATCTTCGAGAAAAAGGATGCCGCCTTTGACATCAGGGAAATAGGGTGTACCCATCAGAGAGACCAAGACTGACAAGTTGCCACCCCATATCACCGCATTCTTTACACCAAAATCAGCGCTAGCCCCCGTTTCACGTGCGCTAACAGCTACTGAATTCGTAGCATTTCGTGCCGGTTCACGATGTTGTCGCCAGCCAGCGCCCTCCCCTTGTCCCGAAATGAGATCATCAAAGCAGGCTTCCATGATGTCGTCGGGTGTGTCGGCGACGCCAAAACCTTCGCACAAGGCCGGACCAGCCCATGTCACAGCGCCCGTGCGCGCCAGCACCGCATTCTGGAACGCCGTGAAATCACTGATCCCGACGAACAGCATGCCTTTGTCAACGGCCTTGGCGACTTTCTTGTACTGAATTCGGTCGAGAATGCGCGTCAAGCCGTAGCCACCGCGGGAAATCAACGCAACATCAGCACCGCTGGCAGCGGCCCGGTGAATAGCGGCTAATCGAGTGTCGTCGTCACCAGCAAAACGCAAATGACTGGCGAGGGCTGCTTCATCAATCTCAACCTCATGGCCCAATTTTTCAAGTCGCGAGACGCCACGCTTAAAAGCAGCCTTGTCTCGCACAGCACCCGAAGGAGAATAAATATAGATGTGTTTTTTCACTAAATAGCCTGCGTTGAGGGAGGTATAAAAAAGCTAACTGCAGCCTGTGCATCGATCGCACGGGGTTCCTTGGTCAAGTGCCCATCCAGAATCTTGAATGTTTGACCTGACCCGCGTTGTTGCCAGAAATCAACAACTTGCAGTGGCAATGGGGTCTCATCTGAATTATCTGTAGCCATCCATTTGAGAGGAAAAGCACGCAAGGCAGCGCGGTGGCCACGGTCTGGAAAAGGGGCGTCATAAGCCGGGTCATTGACATCAGTGACTTCGGTTTCAATATTCAAGTCCAACAAGCCGCAGAAACGTTTTTTCAGCGCTATGGGCAAGCTCAAACCCAGCAAGTGACTCTGGTTTTGCAGCACCAGCACCGTGTTTTGAAGATCAAGTTTTTCGACCAAGGCCAACAATACCTGGCGGTGCCAGTTGAATTGATGAAACGATTCTTTCTTGGGTTTGTCACTTTTACCAAAACCAATCAGGTCCGGTGCGACCACACGGGCCCCCGAGGCTAACAACACAGGAATCATGTGTCGGTAAAAATAACTCCAACTTTGCGTGCCGTGCAAAAACAAGTAGCTCAGCGGCGCACTGCGCGGGCCTTCGTCGAGGAAATGTAGGCGCAAGCCAGACAGTACAGACAGGTCACTGAAGTAGTGGCTTGGCCATGGGTAAGCTGAAAGGTCGTCAAAACGTGCCTCTGGTGTACGTAAGGCATCTTCGCGGACGGGACTACTAATTAAGCGATGTGCCTCGCGTTTATCCTTGAAAAAATTTTGCAACAAAATTGTGCTTTGCTCTGCCAGCAAGCCCGCCTGAACCAGCGTGTGGTGATTGAGTTGGCGGTTGGCAAACAAGTCAAGCACGGAGCCGGCCGCACCTGTTTTGGGATCGGAAGCGCCGAACACGACGCGTTTCAATCGCGCATGCAGCATGGTGCCAGCACACATGGCGCAAGGTTCAAGCGTCACAAATAACTCGCAATCGTCCAATCGGTAGTTGCCCAGGACTTGCGATGCGGCGCGCAAGGCGACCATTTCAGCGTGCGCAGTCGGGTCATGCTGACCGATGGGGGCATTGCGCCCTACCGCAATCACCTGACCATGGCGTACCACCACAGCGCCCACGGGAACCTCGCCCGCAAGTCCGGCCAAACTCGCTTGGGACAAGGCGAGTTGCATGGCTTTTGTATCGGTCAGAGCCTCACACTTGCCCGGCGAAGTCATTGATTGAATCCAGAAATACTATGAAAAACAGAGCTACTAACGCTTATTCAACGGGGGCTAGAGCCCATTAAGCCTAATATATTCATCCAATCAGCCAAGGCGCGTTCGTCTTCGTTTCCAGCGGCATACATCTCATGCAACTTGGCATGTGACTCAGGGCGATGCTGGTTGAGTTTGAGTTTGCACTGCACATCCGTCACCAGCAGTTTGAACGCAACAATGCCTGACAGCATTTTTTGCTGAAAGTCAGGCTCTAAAGACCGCCACTGGGTGGCATAAATAGGCTCGTGGTCGCCAATAAGCTTCTTCAGAAGTTGATCTTTGGCTTGCGCGTCTTCTATCAAACTGGCCTGCACCGTGCAGTGCACCGCCAAATAGTTCCAGGTCGGTACTCGGACCAAGTCGGGATACACCTGCGGCGACAAGTAAGCCTGCGGGCCCATGAACGTCACCAAGGCTTGTGGCCTTGCGCTCAAATAACGCCAATGCGGATTAGGTTTTGCGCAGTGACCTAACAACACCAATTGTTCGCCACGCTCTTCGATGTGCAAAGGAATGTGCGAGACAAATGGCAACCCCCCCTCGTCAACACTGATCAGGCTGGCGAACGGGTGCTCTCGCATCAAGCGCAAAGCTTGGCTGCGATCCTTGGCATTGAATTGCGGTGGCAAATACATAAGAATCGCCAGGTTAAAGGGCTGCGATTATTCCCACTCAATCGTGGCCGGTGGTTTGCTGGATACGTCGTAGGTCACGCGGTTGATGCCGCGCACTTCATTGATGATTCGGCTCGACACCTTTTTGAGCAGCGCGTAAGGCAATTCGGCCCAGTCGGCCGTCATGAAGTCATTGGTTTGAACGGCCCGCAAGGCCACCACGTAATCATAAGTGCGACCATCGCCCATCACACCCACGCTCTTGACCGGCAAGAAGACGGTGAACGCCTGATTGGTGAGGTCGTACCAGCTTTTGCCTGACTCGGGGTCGATGAAATTTCGCAATTCTTCGATAAAAATGTGATCCGCCAGACGCAGCAAGTCGGCGAATTCTTTTTTGACTTCGCCCAGAATGCGCACACCCAGACCCGGTCCTGGGAACGGGTGCCGGTAAACCATGTGGTAAGGCAAGCCCAGCGCCACGCCGAGTTCGCGCACTTCGTCCTTGAACAGTTCGCGCAGCGGCTCCAGCAATTTAAGTCCCAACTGCTCTGGCAAACCGCCGACATTGTGGTGGCTCTTGATGACCACCGCTTTTTTGGACTTGGCCGCACCCGACTCAATCACATCGGGGTAAATCGTGCCTTGCGCCAACCAGGCCACATGGCGGGACTGGTCGTTTTTGAGTTTGCCGGCCTCAGCTTTGAAGACTTCGACAAACTCACGGCCAATGATCTTGCGCTTGGCTTCGGGCTCGCTCACGCCCGCCAGATGACCTAAAAACTGGTCAGCGGCATCGACCCGTACCACCTTGGCGTGCAGTTTTCCGACAAACATCTCCATCACCATGTCGCCTTCATTGAGGCGCAACAAGCCATGGTCGACGAAAACGCAAGTAAGTTGGTCGCCAATGGCACGGTGAATCAGGGCAGCCGCCACTGAAGAGTCCACGCCCCCGGAGAGGCCCAAAATAACTTCTTCAGTGCCGACTTGAGCGCGAATTTTCTCAACCGCTTCACTGATGTAGTCACCCATGATCCAGTCCGCGCGGGTGCCACAAATCTCGAGCACAAAGCGCTCCAGGATGGCGGCTCCCAGCTTGGTGTGCGTGACTTCAGGGTGGAACTGCACGCCATAGAAGCGACGCTCTTCGTCCGCCATGCCCGCAATCGGGCAACTGTCGGTACTGGCCATCAGCTTGAAACCATGCGGCAACTCGGTGACCTTGTCACCATGACTCATCCATACTTTGAGCATGCCGTGACCCATGGAGGTCGCGTAATCCTGAATGCCTTCAAGTAATTTTGTGTGGCCGTGCGCTCGCACATCGGCGTGACCAAATTCACGCTTGTGACCGCTTTGCACCAATCCACCGAGTTGGTGCGCCATGGTTTGCATGCCGTAACAAATGCCCAGCACGGGCACGCCCAGCTCAAACACGGCATTCGGCGCTTTGTCAGTGGTTTCTTCGTAAACGCTGGCGTGGCTGCCGGACAAAATAATGCCCTTGAGCTTGCCGTCGCGGGCATAAGCGCGAATCCAGTCGTCGCTCACGTCACAAGGATGAACTTCACAAAAAACATGCGCTTCACGGATGCGACGCGCGATCAGTTGGGTGACTTGGGAGCCGAAGTCGAGGATGAGAATTTTTTGATGCATGGTTTTTAATCAGCGCGGTAGTTCGGGGCTTCTTTGGTGATCTGGACGTCGTGCACGTGGCTCTCACGGATACCTGCCGTGGTGATTTCCACGAACTCTGCCTGGTTTTGCATGTCTTCAATCGTGGCGCAACCGCAATAGCCCATGCTGGCTCGAACGCCACCAGCCATTTGGAACATGATGGCAACGACGGAGCCTTTGTAAGGCACGCGGCCTTCAATGCCTTCGGGCACCAGCTTGTCGGCATTCGGATTGCCAGTGGTGGATTCCTGAAAATAGCGATCAGCACTGCCCTGTTGCATAGCGCCAATGCTGCCCATGCCGCGGTAGCTCTTATAGCTGCGGCCTTGGAACAAAATGACTTCGCCAGGTGCTTCTTCAGTACCCGCAAACATGCCACCCATCATCACGGTGCTGGCGCCTGCGGCCAGTGCTTTGGCAATGTCGCCACTGAAGCGAATGCCTCCGTCAGCAATCAGGGGCACACCGGTGCCTCTAAGTGCTGTGGCGACACTGTCAATCGCCATGATCTGAGGCACGCCCACACCGGCCACGATACGGGTGGTGCAGATCGAGCCAGGGCCAATACCGACCTTGACCGCGTCCGCACCGGCTTCAACCAGAGCCAGCGCTGCTGCACCGGTAGCAATGTTGCCGCCGATGACATCAATTTGCGGGTAGTTTTGCTTGACCCAGCGTACGCGCTCAATCACACCTTTACTGTGGCCGTGGGCTGTATCCACCACGATGGCATCGACACCGGCACGCACCAACGCCTCTACGCGCTCTTCGGTGCCCTCGCCCACGCCCACCGCTGCACCAACGCGCAACTTGCCTTGGGCATCTCGCGCTGCATTGGGGAAACTGGTTTGTTTGGTAATGTCTTTGACCGTAATCAGGCCTTTGAGCTCAAACGCATCGTTGACCACGAGCAAGCGCTCAATCTTGAACTGGTTCAGCAAAACCTTGGCTTGCGCCAACGTGGTGCCATCAGGCACAGTGACGAGTTTGTCGCGCTGCGTCATGATGTGACTCACCGGCAGGTCGTAACGTGTCTCGAAACGCAAATCGCGCCCGGTCACAATGCCAACGACCTTGCCACCATCGCACACTGGAAAACCTGATACACCCAATTGCGCAGACAAGTCCATGACCTGACGCACTGTGTGGTGCGGCGTAATCACCACGGGGTCACGCAATACGCCCGACTCATAACGTTTGACTTTGGCGACTTGGGCCGCCTGCTCTTGGGCCGTCATGTTTTTGTGAACGATACCGATACCGCCCTCCTGCGCGATGGCAATCGCCAGGCGTGCTTCGGTGACGGTGTCCATGGCGGCAGACACCAGGGGCAAATTCAACGCGATATTGCGGGAGAAACGGGTAGCGAGAGAGGTGTCCTTTGGAAGGACTTGGGAGAACGCTGGCACCAACAAGACGTCGTCGAAGGTGAGCGCTTTGCCGATTAGGCGCATATAGAAGCTCCAAATGGTGGATTGTACCCGTGCCATGGGTGCTGAAAATGGTTCAAACTGAGACAAACGGTCTCTTTTGGCAGATCAAAGGTGGGGCATTCAGGACATTTTTACCAAGCGCGCGCTAAACTTGAAAAATGAAATATTTACGTAAATTGGTAATTGGTGCCACTTGTTTGGTGTCTATGGCAGCATCCGCGCAGTGGCAATGGACCGACAAAGACGGACGCAAGGTCTACAGCGACCGTGCTCCACCATCTGACATTCTGGATAAAAATATTCTTAAAAGACCTGCTGGCCGGGTCAACCCCTTGGTGACCAACGAAGCATCTCTCAATGCCGCATCCCCCGTGGCTGCAGCGTCGTCACCGCATGGGTCTGCCAGCGCCCCAAAATTGAGCGGTGTCGACAAAGAACTGGCCGAGAAAAAAAAGAAGGCCGAAGAAGCTGAAGTGGCCAAGCGCAAGGCCGAGGAAGAACGGGTAGCGAAATCGAAAATTGAAAACTGTGCACGTGCAAAGCAAGCTAAAACCAATTTTGATTCCGGCATTCGCATCGCCCGAACCAATGAAAAAGGTGAACGCGAAATCATGGATGACGCCACCCGCTCCGCCGAGGCAAAACGCATTCAGTTCATCATCGATTCCGACTGCAAATAAGAGATAAAACCCCCTGCTTAAGGTCGCTCCGAATCAGTAACCGGTAGCGGCCCCGGCTCTTTTTTTGAGAAAGAGCCCGGTGGTTCGGGCTCCCTGCTTAGCAAACCTCTCGCGTCGCGCCACTTTCGGATCGACGGTGAGGGGCCGGTAAATTTCAACCCGGTCATTGTCACGAAGCACATGACCCCAATGGGTCATCCGACCCCAAACACCTACCAGGCTGGTTGGCTGTTCAATCTCCGGGAACAACTTGCGCCAACCCGTCGCTTGCAGTGCCCCTAACAGCGTGCTACCGGGAGCCAAGGTCAGGGTGATTTCCCGAACATCTCTGGGCGCTGGCGAATACACCACCGTCACGTGAATCACGGGTTCACTCCCCATAGACTTGGCCCGCTCGTTTGACAAAGGCATCGACCATGCTGCGGGCAATCTTGTCAAACACGGGGCCGACGAGTCTGCCCAAGGTGGCGTTGTCAAAGCCGTAGTTAAGCGTCAACTCCACTTTGCAGGCGCGCTGAGTGCCATCGCCCAAGGGTAGAAAATTCCACTCTCCATCCAGTCGAGAAAAGGGGCCGTTGACCAGTTTCATCAGCACTTGGCGGTCTGGCGTGTGGGTATTTTGGGTTGTAAAAGTCTGGCGAATACCGCTGAAGGAAATGCCAACTTCAGCAGTCATCCCATTTTCTTCAGTCGAAAGCACCCGCGCGTGGTCGCACCACGGTAAAAATTGCGGATATTTCTCAACTTCGGTCACAAGAACATACATTTCTTGCGGGCTGTACCAGATCAGGACGGACTTGCTTACTGTTTTCATAGAATGGAGGTCTGCGCGGGATTGTAGACAAGCCTTGTACGCATCCCTGACAACCCCACATCGAAAATATGGCCAAGAAACCCGAAACCGCTACCCGCATTGCCGATAACAAGAAGGCTGCCTACAATTATTGCTTTGAAGAACGCCTTGAAGCAGGCTTGGTACTCGAGGGCTGGGAAGTTAAATCGCTGCGTGAAGGCAAGGTGCAATTAACCGACGGCTACATTGTGGTGCGCGAGGGTGAGTTGTTCATCATTGGCCTGCAGATTCACCCGCTCAATACGGCTTCCACCCACATCAGCCCCGACAAGGTCCGCACCCGTAAGCTCCTGCTGCACAAGGAAGAAATCAAAAGGCTGATTGGCAAGGTGCATCAAAAAGGCTACACCTTGGTGCCGCTAAACCTGCACTGGAAAGCCGGAAAAATTAAATGTGAGATCGCTTTGGCCAAGGGTAAGGCCGAGCACGACAAGCGCGACACCATCAAGGACCGCGAAGGCAAGCGAGAAGTTGAACGAGCCATGAAAGTTCATCGCCGCTGATATTTTTTGGGTGGGCGGGAATATTTGCTGCATCACAGGTGTTTGTGACTGTGCAAATGTGTTTTTGCATCCCTCAAACCAGGAGTTACCCATGAATTTCATTCCTCGCACCCATCTCGCCTTTTGCCTGACGTTGGCGGTTTTAGGCGGTTGCGCCTCTATGGCGTCTGCGCCAGTTAAAGTGGACGACGGCGTGCTGGTCGGACCCAACGGCATGACCCTTTACACCTTCGACAAAGACGTTGCCAATAGTGGCAAGTCCGTCTGCAATGGCCCTTGCGCCACCAACTGGCCACCTTTGATGGCGGGGGAGGCAGACAAATCTGAAGGCGCTTACAGCGTCATCACCCGAGATGACGGCGCCAAACAGTGGGCAGTTCAAGGCAAGCCCTTGTACTACTGGGTCAAGGACAGCAAGCCAGGCGACAAAACAGGTGACGGCGTGAACAAAGTTTGGCAGACGGCCAAACCAGCGCCCAAGTTGGGCGGTTATTGATTAACGTGCTGATCAGGTGAATCGCCAATCCATCGTTGACCAAATCCCCGCGCTGCGCCGTTATGCGCGGGCGCTGACGGGCGACGCCTGGGCAGCCGATGACTTGGTTCAGGACACGCTGGAACGCGCCTGTAGCAAGTGGCGATTGTGGCTTGCAGGCTCTGACCTGCGGGCCTGGCTGTTCACCGTCATGCACAACCTGTTTGCCAATCAGGTGCGACGCTCGGTCCGGGAAACGCAGGGCGGCAGGGTCGATATTGATGATGTCGCGCATGAACTGGCGGCGCCTGATGCAGGTTTCGGGCAAGCTTTGGATATGCAACGCTGTCTTTTACGCCTGCCACCAGAGCAACGGGAAGTTTTGTTGTTGGTCACACTCGAAGACTTGAGCTACACCGAAGTGGCCAAAATTACCGGCGTACCCATAGGGACGGTGATGTCCCGCCTGTCGCGCGCCCGTAGCCGCTTGCAAACCTTGCTGGATGAACCGGCCCAAAGCGCGCCAGCTTTGGCAACGGCAGAGCCCGCACACCCCGCCTCACGCTCTGTGGGGACCCCTTTGCGCCTGCTGAAATGAGGCCACGGAAAAGCACCATGAACAGGAATATCTCTCAGCCCTTGACCGACGACGAAATCAACGCGCTCGTCGACCATCAGGTTTCCCCGCCGCAGTTGGCGGCACTCCAGGAGCGGCTACAGCTTGACTCTGTCGCCCAGGCAACGCTGGCGCAATGGCAAGGTCAGCGCAAAGCTTTGACTGGTTTACACCAGCGTATTCTTCACGAATCCACGCCAGCCTCCTTGATGTCGGCCGTACAAAAGCCTGCGGCAAACCACCAGGACCTCCATCCAGGATGGCGCTGGGGTGGTATGGCCGCCAGTGTGATGCTGGCTTTTGGCGTGGGCTGGCTTTCTAACAATATTCTGCGCGGTGAAGGGTTGACACCCGCCCCGTTGACCAGCGCCAAAGCCCGCTCCACGCAGGATTTTGTGCGGCAAGCCAGTTTTGCCCACGGCGTCTATGCCCCGGAAGTGCGTCACCCGGTAGAAGTACAGGCCGCTGAACAGGTGCATCTGGTGCAATGGTTGTCAAAGCGCGTTGGCAAGCCCCTCAAAGTCCCCAATTTAGGTCCTTTGGGGTATGACTTGGTGGGTGGCCGATTGCTGCCGGGCGAAGCCGGTGCGCGAGCACAGTTCATGTTTCAAAATGGCGCTGGCACACGCATCACGCTCTACCTGGGTGCGCTCGAAAAAGCAAATGCAGGCCCCGATACACGGGACACCAGCTTCAAATTTTCATCAGACGGACCCGTTCCCAGTTTTTACTGGGTTGACCAGGGTTTTGGCTACGCCTTGGCGGGACCCGTGCCACGCGAGACCCTCATGAAACTGGCCGAAGCGGTCTATCAACAGCTTTAAATCAAATCACGCAGCGGATGTTTGTCAGGTGTCCAGGGGCTGGCAAAAAAAGGCACCACCATGGCCGCGTTAACCTCTTCAATGCGAGCCGGATTCCAGCGGGGAAGCTGGTCTTTGTCCACAGCTAGCGCGCGAATACCTTCAACCGTGTCACTCTGACTGCCAGTGCGGCCAAGATGAACGGGGTGAAAGCAGTGCTGTACCAGATCGCGCTCCATGCGCAGATCGTCGGCCAGCGACAGGGTGCGGGCGCGCCGAATCTGTTCCAGCGCCACATGCAACATCAAGGGTGATCGTTTGCGCAAAAGGGCCGCCGTATGTCGGGTCCACTCGTCATTTTCAGCTTCTAAAGCTTGGACAATGGCGGCTACCGACTCCATCGCGAAATAATGATCAATTTGACCTCTAGCCCCCGTTGCGCCTGCGCTAGTAGCTACTGAATACATAGCAACCCAAGCGTCCACCTTGGATGACTGCGCAAAATCAATTTTTGCCAAGTCTTCCCAGGCCGGTTGCAGTTGCACGGCATCAAAACAAACATCGGCCAAGCCCAGGCTCAGCGCCTGGCCAGCACCCAGCATTTCGCCCGTCATGGCCAGCCATTCACCCGTGCGCCCCGGGCAACGGCTGAGAAAATAGCCACCGCCCACGTCAGGAAACAAGCCAATCAGGGTTTCAGGCATGGCCAGCTTGCTGCGCTCGGTCACGATGCGCAGACTCGCCATTTGACCCGTTGCAAAAGCAGGCGCACGGCCGTGCCCGCACAAGCCCATGCCTCCGCCCATCACGATGCCGTCCATGAAAACGATGTACGGCTTCGGGAAGGTGTGAATCAGGTGGTTAAGGGCGTATTCCTCGGTGAAGAAATCGTCCAATTCGGGGTTGTTTGCCAGTGCAGCCTGGTGAAAAAAGCGGATATCGCCACCTGCACAAAATGCACCAAAAGGACCGTTTTTATTAACGCCCCGAATGGCCACCGCCTTCACAGCGGCATCATCACGCCAGGCCAGCAAGCAAGCCATCAGGGCACGAATCATTTCCAGTGACAAGGCATTGAGCGCTTTAGGGCGGTTCAAGGAGATGAATCCGACCTGCCCTTTGACTTCGCACAGCACTGTGGGCGGCTCAACAGGGCGTGCCGTTAAATTGACGGTATTCATGTCTTCATCCCACGGTTTTTCCAGCCAATTAATTCATTAACCACCAGCGCGCTGATGACCACCGCGCCACCGATCAGCACCGAGTTGGTGGGAACCTCATGTGCACCGAGCCAGGCCAGCAAGATGCCAAAAATAACTTCCAGCAACTGCAGCAGAGAGATTTCAGGCGCTTTGAGAACCCTTGCACAAATTACCGAGAGCACGCAGGGAATGGCCAACTGACCCAACCCCAGCACCGCCAGCAAGGCCAGATCATGGCCTGTGGCCTGGAATGGAAACGCCAGGGGCAGCGTCATGGCGACTGAAATAACGGCGCCCACCAGCACCGCCGGGACCAAGTCGACATCGTGGCCCTGCGCGTGTGAATGCTGCGTCACTGTCCAGTTCACCGCCCCGGCGAGTGGGACCATCAAGGTGACCAGGGTGCTCACCAAAGACGCATCGGCCATCTGGGCGGCGTACATGTAAACGATACCGCCCCCTGCGACCACAATGGCGACCCAGGTCCGTGGAGGTATGCGGTGCCCAATGAAAATGCGTGCCATCAGTGCAGTGAGCAAGGGGCCGATCGACATCGTGACCAACACATTGGCGACGCTGGTCAAGGTGAGTGCCACCATGAAGGCGGTGAACATCACACTCCAGCAAACACCAGAAATCCAGAAAGCCACAGTGCCCTGGCGAATCTGGCGAAATACCTGACGGCCCTGAAAATACGGCAAGATTACCAACAGCGACAACACGGTGAATGCCGAGCGCCAGAAGGTCACTTCAAAGCTGCGGGCCGACTCCAACTGGCGCGTGATAACGCCGGCAGTCGACCACATCAGGGCCACCGCAATCATCAGGAGAACGGCCCGGTTATGGCTAAGTTTCATTTTTTTGCTCAAAAAAAAGCGGGCTAGTGAGCCCGCTTTGTGTCCCGGGTATGAACCGGGACGTCAACCCATTTGACAGGGCTTAGCGGCCAGCGCGCTTGCGTTCGCTTTCGGTTAGGTGACGCTTGCGCAGACGGATCGACTTGGGCGTAATTTCGACCAACTCGTCGTCCTCGATGAACTCAACGCCGTATTCCAGCGTGCACTCGATCGGAGGTGTGATCTTGATCGCGTCTTCCTTGCCGCTGACGCGGAAGTTGGTCAGCTGCTTGGTACGGGTGGCGTTCACCACCAGATCGTTGTCACGGCTGTGGATACCCACAATCATGCCTTCGTACACTGGATCGTTGGCGCGCACAAACATACGGCCACGGTCATCGAGCTTGCCCAAAGCGTAGGTGAAAATTTCACCAGCGTCCATGGAAATCAGCACGCCATTTTTACGGCCACCGATGTCGCCTTTATGCGGCTCGTAGCTGTCAAAGATGTTGGAGATCAGGCCGGTACCACGCGTCAAGTTCAAAAACTCGTTGGTGAAACCAATCAGACCACGCGCAGGGATGCGGTACTCAAGACGGACACGACCACGGCCATCCGGCTCCATATTCACCAGATCGCCCTTGCGCTCGCCCAAAGCCTGCATCACGCCGCCCTGGTGTTGCTCTTCGATGTCGGCAGTTACCAACTCGATGGGTTCGTGCTTTTCACCATTCACGTCTTTCATGACGACGCGTGGTTTGGAGACGGCCATCTCGAAACCTTCGCGGCGCATGTTTTCCAACAAAATGGTCAGGTGCAACTCGCCACGGCCCATAACTTCAAAAATACCTTCTTCGTCGGTTTCCTTGACACGCAAGGCCACGTTGTGTTGAAGTTCTTTTTGCAGACGGTCCCAAATCTGGCGGCTGGTGACGTATTTGCCTTCGCGACCGGCCAATGGGCTGGTATTGACGCAAAAGTTCATGGTCAGCGTGGGCTCATCAACCTTGAGCATAGGCAGCGGCATCGGGGTGACGGGGTCGGTGATGGTGACGCCAATACCGATGTCCGTCAAACCGTTGATAAGTACGATTTCGCCGGGGCCGGCGTCCGTGGCTTGCACGCGCTCCAGGCCCTGGAATGTCAGTACCTGATTGATACGGCCCTTGATGGCCTTACCGTCCGGACCTTCCATGACCACGACGTCCATCATCGGACGGATCGTGCCCTGGCTGATACGGCCTACGCCAATACGGCCGACAAAGGTCGAGAAGTCGAGTGCTGAAATTTGCAATTGCAACGGTGCCGCAGGATCACCCTGCTGGTGAGGCACGTGCTTGAGCACGGTGTTGAACAGGGCCGACATATCGGGACCCCACTGCTCACCCTGAGCGCCCTCTTCCATCGACGACCAGCCGTTGATACCGGAGGCGTAAACGACGGGGAAATCGAGCTGTTCATCGGTGGCACCGAGTTTGTCAAACAGATCGAAAGCGGCGTTAACCACCCAATCAGGACGCGCACCGGGCTTGTCGACCTTGTTCACCACCAAAATGGGCTTCAGGCCAAGGGCCAGCGCCTTTTTGGTCACAAAGCGGGTCTGGGGCATAGGGCCTTCTTGCGCATCGATCAGCAGCACAACGCCGTCGACCATCGACAGAGCACGTTCCACTTCGCCGCCGAAGTCGGCGTGCCCGGGAGTGTCAACGATATTGATGTGCGTGCCTTCCCAGGTCACAGCGCAGTTTTTAGCCAGAATCGTGATGCCACGTTCTTTTTCGATGGCGTTGTTGTCCATCACGGTGTCGACCACTTTTTCGTGTTCGGCAAACGTGCCAGACTGGCGCAACAATTGGTCGACCATGGTGGTCTTGCCATGATCGACGTGGGCGATGATGGCGATATTTCGTATCTGTTTATGGCTCATGGTTCACTTTCTCTTAAATCTTGTCAAAATTTTAAAATCTGTTCAATTTCCAGCGGACTCAAGAGTCGCCCCGGTATCAATTCACCCGCTTTAACTTGGGCCGTGCCCAATAAAGCGTGTGGGTTGTCGCCATACACAGCGACCAGCCCGTTGTCAGGCCAGTTTCCCCGGCGCCGCACGCCACTGAGAAATCGCCCTGTATTCTCGCTGTCCAACGTGACAACCGTGTGGTCACGCAAAAGCGAATCCACGGGCATCAAGCAGTTCAAACGTTCCTCTTCGGTCATGGCCTCCAACGCTTCCAGCGTCACACACTGCGACACATGGAAACCACCAGTTTCAACCCGACGCAATGCCGTCAGGTGGGCACCACAACCGAGCGCTTCACCAATATCCTCGCCCAGCGTCCGAATATAAGTTCCCTTGCTGCACTTCACTATTAAATTAATAGCTGGGTGCGCAGGCTCTACGGGGGCTAGAGCCACATTTAACTCATAAATCGTGACTTCACGCGCTTCGCGCTCAATCTCGATCCCTGCCCGCGCATATTCATAAAGCGCTTTGCCGTCCTTTTTCAAGGCACTGTGCATGGGCGGAATTTGCCGGATTAACCCGGTAAACCGCGGCAGCACATTCTCGATATCTTGCACGCTCACATTCACGGCCCGCTCTACTATCACTTCGCCTTCAGCATCGCCAGTACTGGTTTTTTGACCCAACCGGGCGACGGCTTCATACGTTTTATCTGCATCCAGCTGAAGCTGGCTAAATTTGGTCGCGGCACCAAAACACAAGGGCAACAAACCTGTTGCCAAGGGGTCCAGCGTGCCAGTATGACCCGCCTTTTCAGCCCGCAACAGCCACTTTACTTTTTGCAATGCATCATTGCTCGACCAACCCAAAGGTTTGTCCAGCAACAACACCCCATGCACGGGGCGCCTGGCAACCCGAACACGGGGCGCATTCATCGGATCAATCCTCTTTAGCGCGAGACGCCACCGCACGCGCAATCAAGGCGTTCATGTCGGCAGCTTTTTCAGTGGTCTGATCGAACAGGAAATGCAAGGTGGGCACGGTATGAATGTGCAAACGCTTGAACAGACCTGCCCGCAAGAATCCAGCCGCTTGATTCAGGCCTTCGGTACAGGCTTTGGGGTCGCCTGTCAGCAGGCTAAAAAACACCTTGGCGTGTGCGTAATCAGGTGTGACTTCCACGGCCTGAATGGTCACCATCCCCACACGCGGGTCTTTCAACTCGCGGGCAATCAGCTCGGTCAGATCACGCTGGATCTGATCGGCTACCTTGAAGCTCCGATTAGGAGTTTTTGACTTGATACGCACGATTTACATCAAACCTATCAAAGCGTACGCGCAATTTCGCGAATCTCGAAGAACTCCAGCACGTCACCCTTTTGGATGTCGTTGTAATTCTTGATATTCAAGCCGCACTCGAAGCTTTCCTTGACTTCCTTCGCATCGTCCTTGAAACGCTTGAGCGAGTCGAGTTCACCCGTGAAGATGACCACGTTTTCGCGCAACAGACGCAGACGCGCCGTGCGTTTGACGATACCGGCAGTAACCATACAGCCGGCAATCGAGCCAATCTTGGAAACCTTGAACACTTCGCGAATTTCGGCCGTGCCGATAACTTCTTCTTTCTTGTCCGGCGTCAGCATGCCCGACATGGCGAGCTTGAGCTCATCCACGGCGTCATAAATGATGTCGTAGTAACGAATGTCCACGCCGTTGCTCTCGGCCAGCTTGCGGGCGCCAGCGTCGGCACGGGTGTTGAAACCAATGATGACCGCCTTGGACGCAATCGCCAGATTCACATCCGACTCGCTGATAGCACCGACTGCCGTGTACACCAATTGCACTTTGACCTCGTCGGTCGAGAGCTTGAGCAACGACTGGGCCAGGGCTTCTTGCGAACCTTGCACGTCGGCCTTGATGATGATCGGAACCAGCTTGACAGCGCCTGCAGTCATGTCGGTGAACATGTTCTCCAACTTGGCGGCTTGCTGTTTTGCCAGCTTGGTGTGGCGGAACTTGCCGGCACGGTAGGTGGCGATTTCACGGGCACGACGTTCGTCAGCCATCACCATGAACTCATCACCCGCTGAAGGAACTTCAGTCAGACCTTGAATCTCGACCGGAATCGATGGACCCGCCGTCTTGATGGTCTTGCCGTTTTCGTCCAGCATGGCGCGAACACGGCCATAGGTTGAACCAGCCAGCACCACGTCGCCGGTCTTGAGCGTGCCGGACTGCACCAGAATCGTGGCCACTGGGCCGCGTCCCTTGTCCAGGCGCGCTTCAATCACCAGGCCCTTGGCCATGGCATCGATCGGGGCACGCAACTCCAGCACTTCAGCTTGCAGCAACACTTGTTCCAGCAAAGCATCAATGCCTTGACCCGTTTTAGCAGAGACTGAGACAAACGGTGAATCACCGCCAAACTCCTCAGGCACCACCTCTTCAACCACCAGTTCGTTTTTAACGCGCTCTGGGTTGGCATCAGGCTTGTCGATCTTGTTGATCGCAACAACGATAGGAACACCGGCCGCCTTGGCGTGCTTGATGGCCTCTTTGGTTTGCGGCATGACGCCGTCGTCAGCTGCCACCACCAAAATCACGATGTCGGTCGCCTTGGCACCGCGAGCACGCATAGCCGTAAAGGCTTCGTGACCCGGAGTATCAAGGAAAGACACCATGCCGCGTGGCGTTTCAACGTGGTACGCACCAATGTGCTGGGTAATACCACCGGCTTCGCCCGAGGCCACTTTGGCACGGCGAATGTAATCGAGCAAGGAAGTCTTGCCGTGATCGACGTGACCCATGACGGTCACCACTGGTGCACGTGGCAAGGACTCGGAATGCTGTTGCAACACTTCGTCATCGGTAAAGGCTTCTGGATCGTCCAGCGCCGCCACGATCGCCTTGTGACCCATTTCTTCCACCAAAATCATGGCAGTGTCTTGGTCCAAAGGCTGGTTGATGGTGACCATCTGGCCCAGCTTCATCAGGTGTTTGATCACCTCAGAGGCTTTAACGGCCATCTTGTGTGCCAATTCAGCCACGGTAATGGTTTCAGGCACGTGGACTTCAATGACGCGAGCCTCGACCGGTGCGGCTTGCACACGGTTTTCATCACGGTCACGGTCGTTACTGCCGCGTTTGCCACCGCGCGCCGGAGCACGCCAGTTGGTGCCACGACCTGCGGGTGCCGTTGTGGCGCCACGGGTAGGAATGGCACTCTTCTTTTTCGGATCGCCAGCCCAGCTGCTTGACAGCTTGGCAGACTTGACTTCTTTGCCAGCGCCTGGGGCTGCAGCGGCTCCAGGTGCGGCTGGCGCACCGGGTTTGGCTGGTTTAGCAGGCACTGCGCCCACCGCAGGCTTGTGCAGCGTGCCCTTGATGCCCGCTTTAGTGGGATCAGGCTTGACTTCTTCCACCTTTTTGGGTGGTGGCGGCGGTGCTTTTTTGCCTGGCGATGACATCATCAGGCGAATGGCTGCGGCCTCCGCTTCGGCCTTGCGGCGGCGGTCACCCAAATCAGCGGCGCGAGCCACATCTTCGGCTGCGCGGGCTTTAGAGTCAGCGGCTGCTTTCTCTGTGGCCAGCAGCTTGTCTTTGGCAACAGCTTCTGCTTTTGCAGTTACTTCCAAAGCTTTGACTGCTGCAAGATCAATAGCATCCTGCGCAGTAGCAACGGGGGCTACAGGCTTATTTTGTTCTTTAAGAGCGTGCGCAGCAGCAGTTTCAGCCGCTAATTTGGAAGCCTTTTCGGCTTCTTGCTCAGCCGCTTCACGGTTGCGGGCTTCCTGCTCTTCACGCTGACGGCGTCGCTCAGACAATTCTTCTTCCTGGCGGCGGATCAACTCAGCCTGACGACGAGCCTCTTCTTCACGACGCGCCAATTCGGCGTTGTCGATCTGGGGCGTGGTGTCAACTTCATGTTCTGGCTCAGCGACTTCAACCGCGACTTCAACTCCATCTTCACGGCGAACAAAGGTTCGCTTCTTGTGCATCACGACCGGAATCGTGCGCACCTTGCCACTGGAGTCAGCCTGTTTGATTTCACTGGTCGATTTCTTGACCAGCGTAATTTTTTTGCGCTCAGGGCTGCTCGTGCCATGGCTGGCGTGCAGATGGTTCAACAAAAGCTGTTTGTCAGCTTCTGTCAATTTATCGGTCGCAGCCATCTTGGCTACGCCGGCCGACTTCAGCTGTTCAAGCAGCGTATCGGTTGATTTTTTGAGTTCATTAGCAAACTCGGCGACGGTCGTACTGGACATTTGTTCTGTAACCTTTCATGACCATTACTCTTGAGAAGCGGCGTCATTGGTAAACCAATGTGCGCGCGCTTTCATGATCAAGGTCTTGGCTTCGTCCGCAGACTGGCCGGTGATTTCTGTAAGTTCATCTACGGCCAAATCAGCCAGGTCGTCACGGGTGTGAACGCCGGCATCAGCCAGTTTGCCGAGTAGCTCGGGGGTAACGCCGTCAAGGTCGTGCAAGTCCAGCGAAACCTCGTCAACATTTTCTTCGTGCGCAATTTCCATGGTCAACAACGCGTCTTTTGCACGGTTGCGCAACTCGTTGGCCGTGTCTTCGTCGAAACTCTCGATTTCGAGCATTTCTTCGAGTGGCACATAAGCGACCTGCTCCAGACTGGTGAAGCCTTCGGCGATCAACAGATCGGCGATTTCTTCGTCCACATCGAGCTTTTCCATGAACAACTTGCGACCTGAATCGGTCTCGGTGGCCTGCTTCTGAGCGGACTCAGCAGCATCAAGAATGTTGATTTTCCAGCCTGTCAAATCAGACGCCAGGCGCACATTCTGGCCGCCACGTCCAATCGCAATCGCGAGATTTTCTTCGTCAACCACCACATCCATGGCATGACGCTCTTCATCAACCACGATGGAAGTTACGTTTGCAGGAGCCAACGCACCAATCACGAACTGGGCTGGGTCTTCGCTCCACAACACAATGTCGACGCGCTCGCCGGCCAATTCATTGGTGACGCCATTGACGCGGGTGCCGCGCACACCGACACAAGTGCCGATGGGGTCGACGCGTTTGTCATGCGACAGCACGGCGATCTTGGCGCGTGAACCGACGTCACGGGCGCAGGATTTAATCTCCAGCAAACCTTGTTCGATTTCAGGCACTTCCTGGCGGAACAACTCGACCATGAATTCGGGCGCTGAACGCGACAAAATGATGGGCGCGCCGCGCAAGGTCAGATCCACTTCCATGATCATGGCGCGAACCCGGTCACCCATGCGCAGATTTTCTTTGGGGATCATCTCGCTGCGTCGCAAACGGCCTTCCACACGGCCACTTTCGACAATGATGTCGCCCTTGTCCATGCGCTTGACGGTGCCGACAAAAATCTTGTCACCACGTGACATGAAATCATTGAGCAGCATCTCGCGCTCGGCATCGCGAATTTTTTGCAGGATGACTTGCTTGGCAGCCATGGCGCCGATACGGCCGATAGGAACAGACTCAACTGTTTCTTCGATGTATTCGTCCACCTCGATGTCAGGGATCTGCTCTTTGGCTTCGAACAACAGGATTTCCTGGTCAGGCAACTGCAATCCCGCTTCATCGGGGACCACATGCCAGCGACGAAACGTTTCATAGCTGCCGTTGTCACGGTCAACCACCACGCGGATATCCACTTCGCCTTGGAACAGCTTCTTAGATGCTTGTGCCAGCGCTGCCTCAACAGCGCCAAACACAACATCTCTCTCCACGTTCTTTTCGCGTGAGATAGCCTCAACCAGCATTAACATTTCGCGATTCATGCCATGACTCTCCTATTTCAATTCAATCTAAATTTGTCTCTGCGTCGCCTTTGGCACCCCGGCCCTTGAAGCTGACGATGGGCGCCAGTCGCGCCTCACGTATTTCATCCAAGGTAAAACCCAGGGCCTGCACGGGTGCCGGCAACCTCTTCTTACTGATCTTTTGGCCCGGCTTACCCACTGGCGCATCGCTCCAGACGATTTGCCAGCCAGCCACACCGGCCTCACTGAGCGTGCGCTCCAGCGTGCCGCGGAATTTCTTGCGGGTAGGGCTTACCTGCCCCGCCGCTGCTGCGCCAATTGGCGCTTTCAGATTCACATCGATCTCTTGACCGACGAAACGCTCAAAATCTTTCTCATGCCGCAAAGGACGATCGATACCAGGCGAGGAAACCTCCAACCGCTTGTATTCAATCCCATCAACTTCCAGTGCAAACAGCAACTGGCGCGTTACTTTTTCACAATCCTCAACCGTCACAAATTGCTCGACACCACTCACAACACCTTCAACAGGTGCCGTCCAGGGGTGATCGATCGTGATGCGAAGCAGGCCCGCAGCCGAGCGCTCGGTTTCCACGAGGTCATAGCCGAGACCGGCTACGGTTTGTTCAACAATTTCTTTCAGGGCCACAGATGACGAGTAGTTAGGAGTGTTGCAAAAACAATCGACCAAAAAAAACGGGCGGTAAATACCCGCCCGTTTGGTCGTGAGCTTTGGATTATATCCTGAAACCCTAAGGATTTACCCTGCTGCTGCCAGCAAAGACCGGGTGTAGTCGTGCTTTGGCACGGTCAACACAGCACTCACTGGCCCGGACTCCACAATTTGACCTTCTTTCATGACTAAAACGTAGTGAGCCATGGCCCGAATTACATCAACATCATGGGTGATCAGTAGATAACTCAGGCTCCGTTCACGCTGAAAGCGCTGCAGCAATTGCAACACCTGCTTTTGGATCGTGACATCAAGCGCGCTGGTAGGTTCATCAAGAACAAGCACCCGCGGATTCACAATGATCGCGCGTGCGATGGCGATCCGTTGGCGCTGACCGCCTGAAAACTCATGAGGATACCGTTGCATGAGGTCATGCAACTGCTGCGCATCGTGTCCGGTACCCAGGCCTACATCCTGCAAAGCCTGCTCGACACGCACTCGCAGCGCTCTTGTTGTTAATTCAGGCTCGTGCACCGTAAGACCTTCGCCCACAATTTCTTCGATCGTCATGCGCGGCGACAGCGATGAAAAAGGATCCTGAAACACCACCTGCACCTCACGCCGCATGGCTTTGTTTTTGGCCGCACTGGCGTTCCAGCTTTGCCCCGTCACCTGCAAAGAACCTTTAAGGGGCAGCAAACCCAGCGCCGCCAGCGCCAGTGTTGATTTGCCGGAGCCCGATTCGCCCATCACGCCCAAAGTTTGCCCCGGATAAAACTGAAAGTCCACACTCTGTACAGCCACATACTCGGCATGGCTGAACCAGCCTTTCACACCGGGTCGTGCCACCGGATACGACACCCGCAAGGCCTGCGCCTGCATCACCGGCGCTTGCCCCGGCACCAGCGGCAACGCCAGCACGTCACGCACCGGTTTGCTGTCAACCAAGCGCTGGGTGTAGGGGTGCTGCGGCTGTGAGAAAACATCGGCCACTAGGCCCTGCTCCACCACATGGCCGTTTTCCATGACGATAACGCGGTCGGCAAAGCGCCGCACCAAATTAAGGTCGTGGGTGATCAGCATCACCGCCATGCCATTTTTCTTTTGGAACGCCGTCAGCAGGTCGAGAATTTGGCCGCGCAAACTCACGTCGAGGGCGGTGGTCGGCTCATCCGCCAACAGCAATTTGGGCTGACAGGCCAGCGCCATGGCGATCATGGCGCGCTGGCGTTGCCCGCCACTGAGTTGGTGCGGATACGATTTGGCCCGCCGCTCGGCTTCACTGATGCCAGTATCTGCTAGTAATTTAATAGCTGCTTGCGCGCACTGGACGGGGGCTAGACCCTGTTTTAGTTCTAAAACCTCGGCAATTTGATCGCCTATCGTGAACAGCGGGTTCAACGCCGTCATGGGCTCCTGAAAGATCATCGAGATGTCTTGCCCCCGCAGGCCGCGCAGTTCACGTTCGGGCATCGTGAGCAGGTCGCGCTGACCGAACAAGGCGTTGCCGCTGATTTCAGCGTTTTGCACCAGACGCAACAAACTCAAGGCAGTCACGGTTTTGCCCGAGCCCGACTCGCCCACCAGCGCCAGTTTTTCGCCCGGTGCTATGAAGAAGTCGATGCCATGCACCACTTCTTGGCCCGCAAACGAGATGCGAAGGCCACGCACATCCAGCAATTTTGCGGCGTCTGGCGGGTTGGCGACCGCATTGAAATCCGTCATTGATCGGCCTTTCTGGGGTCGAGCGCATCGCGCAAGGCATCGCCCATAAAGGTGAGTAAGAGCAGCGTCACCACCAGTACGCAAAACGTGGCGAGCGAAATCCACCACGCATCAATGTTGTTTTTGCCTTGCGACAGCAATTCGCCCAACGACGGGGTGCCAGGCGGCACACCCAGGCCCAAAAAATCGAGCGAGGTCAGCGCCAGAATCGAGCCGCTCATGCGAAACGGCAAGAAAGTCACGACTGGCGTCAGGCTATTGGGCAGCAGATGCCGCACAATAATTTGCCAGTTGCTCACGCCCAAGGCGCGGGCGGCTCGCACGTAATCGAGTTGCCGGTTGCGCAAAAACTCGGCGCGCACGTAGTCACTCAGACCCATCCAGCCAAACAGACTCAACAAAATCAGCAGCAGTGCCAGACTGGGCGCAAACACCGCGCTGAAGATGATCAACAGGTACAACTCCGGCATGGAACCCCATATTTCGATAAAGCGCTGAAACGCCAGATCGGTCTTGCCACCAAAAAATCCCTGAATCGCCCCGGTGATGACGCCCAGCAGCACGCCCGTGGCGGTCAAGGCCAGCGCAAACAGCACGCTGACCCGAAACCCATAAATCAGTTGCGCCAGCAGGTCACGCCCCCGGTCGTCGGTGCCCAACCAGTTGTCGCGGCTCGGCGCTGACGGATTGGGCTCTTTGGCGAAATAATTGAGCGTTTTGGGGCCATAGGGGTTGGGTGCAAACAAAGCCCAGTTGCCGGGCAGCGCCAGGCGCGCCCTGATGAACGGGTCCAGATAGTCTGTAGCGGTGTCAAAGTCGCCACCAAACGTTTTTTCGGAATAGTCCTTGACCATCGGAAAATAAGTCGTGCCCTCGTAGCGCACCACCAGCGGGCGGTCGTTGGAAATAATTTCGGCCATCAGGCTTAAAGACACCAGCACCGCAAACACCAGGAGGCTCCAATAGCCCAAACGGTTGCGCTTGAAGCGAAACCAGGCGCGCTGCCAAGGACTCAGCGAGGCTGTTCTTTTCGACCTTGGCGCGGGCTGCATGGCGGGGCTGTGCTTAATCGAATTTGACACGCGGATCAACCCAGACGTAACAGAGATCGGAAATCAGCTTGGTGACCAGGCCAATCAGCGTAAAGAAATACAGCGTGCCCAGCACCACCGGGTAATCGCGCCGAATCACGCTCTCAAAGCTCAGCAGGCCCAGCCCGTCGAGCGAAAAAAGTGTCTCGATCAGCAAGGAGCCAGTAAAAAAAGCACCAATAAACGCCGCCGGAAATCCGGTGATGATCGGAATCAGGGCGTTGCGAAACACGTGTTTCCAGAGCACTTGGCGTTCATCCAGCCCTTTGGCCCGCGCCGTCACCACGTATTGCTTGCGAATTTCTTCTAAAAAAGCGTTCTTGGTCAGCATCGTGGTCACGGCAAAACTGCCCAGCACCATGGCGGTGACCGGCATCGCGATGTGCCAGAAGTAGTCGACCACGCGGGCGCCCCACGACAGCTCGTCCCAATTACTGGAGGTGAGCCCGCGCAAGGGAAACCACTGTAACTGGCCGCCAAAAATCACCAGCAGCGCGACCCCCAGAACAAAGCCGGGGATGGCATAACCAAACAGCACCAGCAGCGTGGTAACGAAGTCAAAGCGCGACCCGGCCCGAACCGCCTTGGCAACCCCCAGCGGCACGGCAATCAGGTAGCTGATAAAAAAAGTCCACAGGCCCAGACTGATCGAAACCGGCAACTTTTCCCACAGCAGTTGTGACACGTCCTTGTTCTGGAAAAAACTCCGGCCCAGGTCAAAACGGGCAAATTGCCCCAGCATTTGAAAAAAGCGCTCGTGCGCGGGTTTGTCAAAGCCATACAAAGCCTTGATTTGCGCCAGCCGTTTAGGGTCAACGCCTTGCGCACCGCGGTAACTCAAGCCGCCGCCTTCGGCGCTGCTACCGGTGCCGGCTTTGGCCTCGGCCATGTACTGCTCCACCGGGCCACCAGGCACAAACTGCACCACCACAAAGGTCAGCAGCAACACGCCCAACAGCGTGGGCACCATCAGCAACAGGCGTTTAAGGATGTAGACCAGCATGATTTATTTTGCCCACCAGGTTTCAATGGCCCAGCTTTCGCCTTGGGCGTAAGGCGGCATCACCGGGGGTTGGGCGATGCGCCAGGCGTTATAAACAATGCGGTGCGTGCCAGCGGCCCACTGAGGTATCAGTAAATGGCTGTGACTGACCACCCGCTCAAGCGCACGACAAGCGGGCAGCAGCTCAGCCTTGGTTTTCGCGCTGGTCATCTTGCCGATCAGCGCATCGAGCGCCGGGCTCTTGACACCGGAGAGGTTGCCGGAGTCTTCAATATCAGCGGCCTTGCTGCCAAACAGGTCAGCGTATTCCTGCCCCGGGTTGTGCGTGCCGCCGTAGGCCATCGAAGTGATGTCGAACTCAAACTTTTGCAGGCGCTGCTGGTAGAGCGCAAAGTCAACCGGGCGAAAGTGGAGCGTGATGCCGAGTTTTTCGAGGTTGCGCGCCCACGGCGTCACGACCCGGGCGCTGCCTTCGTTGCTGTCCAGGTACTCAATCTCAAAGGCCTGGCCTTGGGCGTTGCGCAAGGCGCCGTCGCGCACGGTCCAACCAGCCTCTTTGAGCAAGGCTTGCGCCTGGCGCAGATTGGCGCGCAAGGACGAGTCGCCATCTGTTCGTGGGGTGACGGTCATCGGGCCAAAGGCGGCGGCAGGAATATCCTTTCGCCAAGGTTCCATCAACGCCAATTCCTGCGCACTCGGCAGGCCCGCAGCCTGGCAATCGGTATTGCCAAACAGACCGTTGACACGCTGATAAGCGTTGTAGAACATCTGGCGGTTCATCCACTCGTAATCCAGAGCCAGACCAAGGGCTTGGCGCACCCGCACATCCTTGAAAGTGTCGCGCCGGGTGTTGAGCACGTAGCTCTGGAACCCCGACGGCAAGCGGTGCTTGAACTCGGCCTTGACCAACTCGCCGGAATCAAAGCGCTTCCCGGTCACGCGACGCGCCCAGTCACCGGCTGAGAAAAACCGCATCAAATCGAACTCACCCGCCTTGAGGGCTTCCAACCGGGCGGTGTTGTCCTTGTAAATCTTCACCGTGATGCGCTCGAAATTGTTGGTGCCGCGCTTCACGTTCAGGTCTTTCGCCCAATAACTGGCGTCACGCACATAGGTGATGTCTTTGCCAAAGCGCACTGGCCCTATTTTGTAAGGGCCGCTGCCAATAGGCGTGTCGGTTACCACCTGGTCAAACGGTTTGGCCTTGCCATTTTCCACACCCCACTGGCGGCTGAACACCGGCAGGCCACCCACAGTGAGCGGCAAGCCCCGGTTGGGCTTCTTGAAACGGTAGCGCACGGTGCGCTCGTCCAAAACATCGATGCCTGCCACGTCTTCCAGCAAACTTTTGAACGCAGGCGAGGTGTGCGGCCCCATCAGGGTGTCAAAGCTGTGTTTGACGTCCTCGGCCAACACCGGGTCGCCATTGTGAAAGCGTGCTTGCGGGCGCAATTTGAAAGTGGCACTCAAACCATCTTTTGCCACCGCCACGTCACTGGCCAACAGTCCATAACCAGAGCCGGTTTCATCCAGCGCGCCGTTTAACAGCGAGTCAAACATCAGGTCTGAAAGGTACGCCGGGGCCGAACCCTTGATCGTGAACGGGTTGTATTTGTCAAACGTAGACACGCGCAAGTTGCTCACCAGGCGCAATTCGCCACCCTTGGGCGCCGTGGGATTGACGTAGTCAAAGTGCGAAAAATCGGGGGCGTACTTCAGGTCGCCCCACAGGGCGTAGCCGTGCGCCGCCCATGAGGGAGCGGACATCGCCCAACATAAAAAAAATAACAGACTTCGCATGAGACAATTCTGCATCAAATGCTTCTGCCGATTCGGTGGTGATTCAACTGCTTTTAAGAGAGAAAAGATATGGGATTCCTGACCGGAAAAAAATTACTGATTACAGGTGTTTTGTCCAAGCGCTCCATTGCCTACGGCATTGCGCAGGCTTGCCACGAGCAAGGTGCAGAGTTGGCTTTCAGCTATGTAGGCGAGCGCTTCAAGGAGCGCATCACCGAATTTGCGGCTGACTTCAACTCCACATTGGTGTTCGATTGTGATGTGGGTGATGACGCCCAGATCGAGAAACTGTTCACCGACTTATCAGCTACCTGGCCCAAGTTTGACGGCTTTGTGCACAGCATTGGCTACGCGCCCCGCGAAGCGATTGCCGGCAATTTCCTGGATGGCCTGAGCCGCGAAAACTTCCGCATTGCGCACGACATCAGCGCCTACAGCTTTCCCGCGATGGCCAAAGCGGCCCTGCCCTACCTCAACGACAAGTCGTCGCTCGTTACATTGACCTATTTGGGTGGTGTGCGCGTGGTGCCGAGTTACAACACCATGGGCCTGGCCAAAGCGTCGCTGGAGTCGTCGGTGCGTTACCTGGCCGACGCCATTGGCCCACGCGGCATGCGCGTCAATGGCCTGAGCGCTGGCGCGGTCAAAACCCTGGCTGCCAGCGGCATCAAGGATTTTGGCAAGTTGCTGAGCATTTCGGCGGCAGCATCGCCCCTCAAGCGCAACGTGACGATTGAAGAAGTTGGCAACGTGGCTGCCTTCTTGCTCAGTGACCTGGCCTCCGGCATGACCGGGCAAATTTCGTATGTGGATTGCGGCGTCAGCCAGACCGCCGTTGCGGTCGTCGAAACCCCGTCTTCTTAAGGAAAAATAGCTTCTAGCCCCCGTACCACGGGCGCTAGAAGCTATTTAATTAATAGCAACTCGTTATTCTTTAACGCAGTCTGCGTAGTAGTGGATCTGGCCGTCAGCGCCTTCTTCTTCCACCAAACCGTGAATATCCGTCTCAAAACCTGGGCACTGGGTGTTGAACTCGCGTGAAAACTTCAGGTAATCCACGATCTTTTTGTTGAACACTTCGCCTGGAATCAGCAGTGGAATGCCGGGTGGGTAAGGTGTCACCAAGCCGACCGTGATGCGGCCTTCGAGCTTGTCAATCTCGACGCGCTCGGTTTTACGCAAAGCAATATGGGCGTAGGCGTCGCTGGGCTTCATGGCCGGGGTCAGGTCGCTCAAATACATGTCGGTGGTGAGGCGCGCAATGTCGTACTTGGCATACAACTGGTGCAGGTGCTGGCACAAATCGGCCAGGCCCATGTTTTCGTACTTGGGATGTTTCTGGCAAAACTCGGGCAGGATGCGCCACATCGGCTGATTTTTGTCGTAGTCGTCCTTGAACTGCTGCAGCGCAGTCAGCATGCTGTTCCAACGTCCCTTGGTGATGCCGATGGTGAACATGATGAAGAAGCTGTAGAGCCCGGTTTTTTCAACCACCACGCCATGTTCGGCCAAAAACTTGGTCACGATGCTGGCCGGAATGCCTTTCTTGGCAAACTTGCCATTCAAGTCCATGCCGGGCGTCACGATGGTCGATTTGATGGGGTCGAGCATGTTGAAGCCGGTCGCCATCTTGCCGAAACCGTGCCAGTTAACACCGGCCTTGGCCTTGGCGGACTCACCCTTGATGATCCAGTCATCCGCGCGGCCAATGCCTTCGTCGACCAGCTTGTCCGGTCCCCAGACCTTGAACCACCAGTCGGTGCCGTATTCCTCGTCGATCTTGCGCATGGCGCGGCGGAAATCAAGGGCCTCGGCAATACTTTCTTCCACCAGCGCGGTGCCACCGGGTGGCTCCATCATGGCGGCCGCCACATCGCAACTGGCAATGATGCTGTACTGCGGCGAGGTTGAGGCGTGCATCAGGTACGCCTCGTTGAACAGGTGCTTGTCAAGCTTGACGGTTTGCGAATCTTGCACCAGTACATGGCTGGCCTGGCTGATACCCGCCAGCAATTTGTGGATCGATTGCGTGGCATAAACCACCGCGTGCTTGGGGCGCACCCGGTTCTTGCCCATGGCGTGATACGAGCCATAAAACGGGTGAAACGCCGCGTGGGGCAACCAGGCTTCGTCGAAGTGGATGTTTTCCACATAGCCGTCGAGCATGCCCTTGATGGTTTCGGTGTTGTACAACACGCCGTCGTAGGTGGACTGGGTCAGCGTCAAAATGCGGGGCTTGATCTTGCTGGCGTCCACGCCTTTCAGGTGCTCTTTGATCAAGGGGTTGGCCAGGATCTTGGCTTTGATGGCTGCCGGTTCAAACTCGCTTTTAGGGATGGGGCCGATGATGCCGAAGTGGTTGCGCGTGGGTTTCAAAAACACCGGAATCGCCCCGGTCATGATGATGGCGTGCAGGTTGGACTTGTGGCAATTGCGGTCGACCACCACGATGTCATTGGGTGCGACGGTGTGGTGCCAGACCATTTTGTTGCTGGTGCTGGTGCCGTTGG
Source organism: Rhodoferax sp. (assembly GCF_037143375.1). Lineage (GTDB taxonomy): Bacteria > Pseudomonadota > Gammaproteobacteria > Burkholderiales > Burkholderiaceae_C > Rhodoferax. The sequence continues at coordinate 74,550 of NZ_JBAWYV010000002.1, forward strand.
TCACGAAGAAACAATGATCGGCATTGAAAATACGCGCTGCATTGCGCTCGCTCTTACCAATGGCGCCGTCATGGTCCAGCAACTGGCCCAGTTCTTCCACTGCGTTGCAGACGTCCGCGCGCAGCATGTTTTCGCCATAAAACTGGTGGTACATCTGGCCCACTGGGCTCTTTAAAAACGCCACACCACCGGAGTGACCGGGGCAATGCCATGAATAAGAACCGTTTTCGGCGTAGTCCAGCAGCGCCTTGAAGAACGGCGGTTGCACGCCCTCCAGGTAGCTTTTGGCTTCACGGATGATGTGGCGCGCCACAAATTCTGGCGTGTCCTCAAACATGTGAATAAACCCGTGCAACTCGCGCAGGATGTCGTTGGGCAGGTGGCGCGAGGTTTTGGTTTCGCCGTAAATGTAGATTGGCACGTCCAGATTCTTGCGGCGCACTTCTTCAATGAAATGGCGCAGGTTCAACACTGCCGGGTCGAGGTCCGGGCCGGGCGTGAATTCTTCATCGTCAATCGACAGAATAAATGCGCTGGCGCGACTTTGCTGTTGCGCAAATTGGCTCAGATCGCCGTAGCTGGTAACGCCCAGCACTTCAAAGCCTTCGGATTCAATCGCTTGGGCCAGCGCCCGAATACCCAGACCGGAGGTGTTTTCAGACCGAAAGTCTTCGTCGATGATGACAATGGGAAAGCGAAATTTCATGGGTAGCTCCAGCCGCGCAAGTGATAAATATTAAACAGTCGCGAAGTGTAAGGACTTATTAAGTCAAGACCCTTGCATGCCTCTCTAATTGCTTCAAAATAGCCCGATAGCAACAAAAATGAGGCCCGTATGGCTGAATCAACGATGTGGTGGGTATTGGCTGGCGCTGTAATCGCAGTGGAATTAGCGACTGGCACCTTTTATTTGCTGATGCTGTCCATCGGACTGATGGCGGCAGCTATTTCGGCCCACTTGGGCGCTTCACAGGCCGCGCAGTATGTGGTCGCAGCCCTGGTGGGTATTGGGGCGGTGCTGGCCTGGCGCACTTACAAGCAGCAGCAACCCAGCGCCTTGCCCGCAAGCGCCAATCACGACGTCAACATGGACATCGGGGAAACCGTTCACGTTGAAGCCTGGAACCCGGATGGCACCAGCAGCGTGAAATACCGGGGTGCCCAATGGAGCGTGTCGATGGCGCCCGGCGAGCCGCACATGCCGGGTCAGTACACGGTCATTGAAGTTGTCGGCAGCCGCTTGGTTGTCAAAAAATCTTGATTTTTTAGTTGAATTCATTGGAGAAATAAATGGAATTTGCACTCATCCTGTTCATCATCGCGGTGATCTTCATCACGCAATCGGTCAAAGTCGTTCCCCAGCAACACGCCTGGGTGGTGGAACGGCTTGGTAAATACAACGGCACCCTGACGCCGGGCCTGAGCTTTCTGATGCCTTTTGTGGACAAGGTGGCTTACAAACACCTGCTGAAAGAAGTACCGCTGGACATCGCCAGCCAGGTTTGCATCACCAAAGACAACACGCAGTTGCAGGTAGACGGCATTTTGTACTTCCAGGTGACCGATGCGATGCGTGCCAGTTATGGCTCCAGCAACTACATCATGGCGATCTCGCAACTGGCGCAAACCTCGCTGCGCTCCGTCATCGGCAAATTGGAGCTGGATAAAACCTTTGAAGAGCGTGACATCATTAACGCCCAGGTGGTGCAGGCGATTGACGAGGCAGCCCTGAACTGGGGTGTGAAGGTGCTGCGCTACGAGATCAAGGACCTGACACCGCCCAAAGAAATCTTGCACGCCATGCAGCAGCAAATCACGGCCGAACGTGAAAAACGCGCCCTGATTGCAGCCTCAGAAGGTCGTCGCCAAGAGCAAATCAACATTGCTACCGGTGAGCGCGAGGCGTTCATTGCCCGCTCGGAAGGCGAAAAACAAGCCGTCATCAACAAAGCTCAGGGCGACGCCCAATCGATCACTGCCGTGGCCGAAGCCACCGCCGGCGCTATTGAACGCATTGCCGCCGCCATTCGCCAGCCTGGTGGTGCTGAAGCCGTTCAACTGAAAGTCGCCGAGAAAGCGGTCGAGGCTTATTCACGGGTTGCCGCTGATGCCACTACCACGCTGATCGTGCCAAGCAACATGACCGAAGTGTCCGCGCTGATTTCCTCGGCCATGAAGATGGTTCAAACTCAAAAAACGTAAATGACTGGCTTATAGCGGGTTGATCCAACACCGTAAGCTAACCCACTGGATTTCAAGCGACTCGCTTGATCAGAATTCAGTGGTTTACATGTTCTTGGCAAATGGCATTCTGGCGGCATGGACATGGTCCCTGCGCATGACGTGATGCCACATATCGATCAGAAAATCCAGGGCAACAAAACTCAGCAACAGCATGGCACCCCATTCTTGCCATTGCTGCAAGGTATAGGCCAAATCCGGATTCGGGGCGACCAGTTGGGGCATGGGCAGAAAGTGAAACATCCACACGATGTGGCCCTGCGCATTGTTCACTATCCAGTCCAACAGGGGCATGGCAAGCAAGATGGTGAAGAACGCTGAATGACAAACCAATGCCACCAACTTCAGATTCGGGGTGGCGGATTCATCAGTATTTTTAGGGGGATGAAGACGGCATGCGATCAGTCGGACGCTCCAAAGCAGTACCACGACCAAGACCAGATGATGATGGTGTCCGAACATGGAGACTCGAAGGTCGAACTCTTCAAAGAAAACCGGATCTATATAGTCCCGCAGCCAGGTCGCACTTAAAGTGAAGCCAATGGCCAGAGCTGAAATCCAGTGCGCCAAGATGGCTGGCAAAGACATTTGCTCAATGACCGGCGGGTAGGCACGTGTAGATTGAGTCATGATAAGTTGAGTTCGTAAATTGCAGGTCTTTAAAACTTGGTGATTTCATTTTTTAAATTGAACCTCACAATGGCTTTAAGTTTGCATCAACCAATTCAATATTTAAATATCGGATTCGCCATATTTTGTTGTACCGTTTTTACGGTACTAACATCATTGTTGCCTTAATTAACGCCCAAGTACGCCAACACGCCTTCGCCTGCTTTTTTGCCGCTGGCAAAGCTGGCGGTCATCAGGTAGCCGCCAGTGGGTGCTTCCCAATCCAGCATCTCGCCGGCGCAAAACACGCCGGGCAATTGCTCCAGCATCAGGTTGGCGTCAACCGCCTCGAACAACACACCGCCCGCCGTGCTGATGGCTTCGTCGATCGGACGTGCCGCCACCAGCGTAATGGGCAATGACTTGATGGCGGTTGCCAGTTGCATCGGATCGTTCATTTGCTCTTTGGTCAGTAACTCGTGCAGCATGGCGGCCTTGATGCCTTCAAGGTTCATGCGGCTTTTCAGGTGGCTCGACAAGGAGCGAGATCCGCGCGGGTGGCGCACCTCAGACAGTACTTTTTCAGCCGACATGTCGGGCAATAAATCCAGGTTAAAGGTAGCTTGACCATTGCGAATGATTTCGTCGCGCAGCAGGCTGGAAGCTGCATAAATCAGGCTGCCTTCTACACCTGTTGCGGTGGCGACAAACTCACCTTTTCGTTGAAAACTAACGCCCAGTGACGTAGTGAAGTGGATCGCCACTGACTTGAACGGCTGACCAGCAAAGCGACTTGAAAAGTGATCGCTCCAGCCGTTCTGGGCATCAAAACCACAATTACTCGGTAGCAGCGGCGCCACCGCCACACCTCGCGCTTGCAACCAAGGCACCCAGGCGCCATTGGAGCCCAAGCGAGCCCAACTGCCGCCACCCAAGGCGAGCACCACAGCATCGGCATGCACCTGCACCGGGCCATTCGGGGTGTCGAAATTCAACTGCGTGCCCTCAACGGTGTCTGCGCTCCAACCGGTCCAGCGGTGGCGCATGTGAAACTGCACATCGACTCCGACAGGCGCGTGACGCAGGCGGTGCAACCAGGCCCGCAGCAGGGGCGCCGCTTTCATGTCCGCCGGAAACACGCGGCCTGAGGTGCCGACAAAGGTGTCCACACCGAGCGCCAGCGCCCATTCGCGAACCTGGCCGCCGTCAAAACCTTGCAGCAGGGTCTCGATCTGCTGGCGACGAGCGCCGTAGCGAGAGGCAAAAATATCGACCGGCTCGGAGTGCGTCAGGTTCAGTCCGCCCTTGCCTGCCAGCAAAAACTTGCGCCCGACCGAGGGTGATGAGTCATAGACATGCACTTCAACACCCGAGCGGGACAACACATCGGCAGCCATCAAACCTGCAGGACCACCACCGACCACAATCACTTTTTTCATCGAATCACTTTTCATTGTTAATTTCTACAACTTGCCGTTGCAGGGGTTGTAAATGTAGCTTGCCCAGTACCGTCAAGACCAACTCGCAAGGGTAGATGGATTGCCTCCTGCCTTGTGGACACGCACAAATGACCAGCGCCGACTCACGCTGGTGAGCAGGCGCGGTTGCGCAGTAGTGGGTCTACAGGTCGCCATCGGTGAAAATGACTGAATCGCCACAGTCGACGATAAGTTGTCTACCCAACCCTTCCCTTTGACGCAAATAGATTGAATCATGAAATATTTTTGCTTATTAACGGCGCTTCTCGTGGTCATCCTGCCTTCACTAGCGCTGTCACAAACGCCCGTGGTCAGCGTCCCCGCTGTAGACCTGGCACGCTACAGCGGCAAGTGGTTCGAGATCGCCAGTTTTCCGATGTTCTTCCAGCGCAAATGCATTGCAGATGCCACGGCCGAGTATGGCCCGGGGCCCAACGGCGCCCTCACGGTGTTGAATCGATGCCGCACCGACTCGGGCTTTGACGAGGCTAACGGTAGCGCAACAGTCGTTGAAGGGTTTGGCAATAGCCGCCTCAAGGTGTCATTCTTCTGGCCGTTCAAGGGTGATTATTGGGTGTTGGGGTTGGACCCGGAGTACCGCTGGGCGGTGGTTGGCAACCCCAACCGCAAGTACCTGTGGGTACTGTCACGCACGCCACAACTGTCGGCCCCGCTACTGACGGCGGCGCTGGTATCCGCACAAGCTCAGAGTTTTGACCTCACCCAACTGCACTACACCGTACAAAGCGCAGCGAAAGATGCCGCTCACTGAGGTTTTTAAACCTATTCCAGTCGCGACTGGAGCGCTGTGGGCTTCAAGGCATCGTAATTAGGGTTGAGCCAGACAATCAGCGAAGCGTTACCACGCGATTCCAGGTCATCAGGGATGTAGTTTTTCATGATGCCGCAGTACCTGAAGCCTTCGCGCAACTGAAAGCTCAGCACTGGATCGGTCAGGTCTCCCCACAGCACCTTGCGCGCATAGAGGTCAACCGTCATCTTGTGCGACTGCAGGTGGTAGCCCGGCAGTCGCCCGCAGGCAATGATGCGGCGCAGGTTCAAGGATTTGCAGACACGCCGTCGGGCTTCATACAGGGCATGGCCTACGCGCTTGCCCCGCAGTTTGGGCGACACAAACACCTCAGCGCCATAGAGCGTGAAACCCTCGGGATTGTGAGTGTCAAACGTGCCTGCCGCCGTGATTTGCTCCCAGTTGTGCTCTTCGGCCCACTCATCCCAAAGAATCACCAGCGCGCTGGCGCAGCCCACCAGCACATTGCCGTCATAAGCGACCAACTGCCCCTGAGGAAATAACTCAATTTGATTCACAACACGGTCACGGTGCCAAGCGGCGATGTTCGGATAAACCAGTCGTTGAAGGTTAACCAAGGCGTCGATATCTTCTGGTCGGGTGTTGCGAATGGTGAGTTTGGGCATGGTGAAAGCAGGTTACCGTCTCACTTTACAACCAGCACCCTTCGCTGTCGATGCGCTAGCGCAGACAGTCCAAGGTGGACCTGACTTAAGCGGTGACGCGGCGCAGCAGGCGCACCCGCAT
>NZ_JBAWYV010000003.1:0-73405 GCF_037143375.1 Rhodoferax sp.
CGCCCGGCGGCCTATGTGTTCACCACCACCTATTGCCCGACCTGCCCGGACGCTTTTGAGCAGTTGAATGCCGCAGTGCTGGCGTCGCATAAAAAGGTCGAGTTGGCCGCCGTGGTGATGGATGTGCAGGGCGAGCGCGCGCTGGCCCACGCCCACCATTACCAGGGCGCCACCCGAATTTATGCCTTCGAGGGCTTCGAGCCCGAAATACGGCAGTCGGTTGACCCCAAGTGGCGCAACGTCACGCCCTACGTGGTGCTGATCGGGCGCAGCGGAGTGGTTCAACGCTGCATCGGCGCGCCCGATGCGGCGATGCTGAAAGCCTGGCTGGACTGAGCAACTTCGCATAAACAGGGCCTAAACAGGGTGCCTGGACATCGATATTTGGTGCGCATTGGGGTAAGCTGTCATCGGTTTAATTTAGACAACCCCAAGGAGCAAATATGAGTGATTCACAGAACACTGGTTTCGGTAAATTCGTCCCCGGCTTTGACTTTCTTCAGAACCTGACCAAAGGGGCCGCCGACAAGCTGCCGCAAATGCCGAACCTGGCCAGCTGGATTGCTCCGACCCTGAGCGTCGAGGAACTGGATAAGCGCATTTCTGAACTCAAGACCGTGCATTTCTGGCTCGATCAAAATTCCAAAGCCCTGGGCGCCACCATTCAGGCGCTTGAAGTGCAAAAAATGACGCTCGCCACGCTCAAGGGCATGAACGTCAACATTGGCGATATGGCCAATATGTTCAAAATGAAGGCCGCGCCCGAAAGTGCTGCCCCTACCTCCAAGACTATTTCGGAACTGGCCGCTGAAGCAGAAGCCGCCGCCCACAAAGTGCGCGAAGCCAGCAAGGCAGCAGCCGCTGCCGCCGCTTCCGCTGCTGCGCCAGAGGCGGCCGAGGCCGTTGTTACGCCGACACCTCCGATGGTGGATCCGATGCTGCTCTGGGGTGCGCTCACGCAACAGTTTCAGAACATCGCCGCCAGCGCACTGAAAGAAGTCGGCGCCAATGCCGCGATGGACGCCACCAAAAACCTGGCCGCCGGCATGGCCAAGGACGCGGTTGAGGCGACCAAAAAAGTAGTGGCCAGCGTTGTCAAAACCAGCACCCCAGCCAAGCCAGCTGCCAAAGCTCCGGTGAAGGCGGCTGCCAAGCCAGCAGCCAAGCCGGCCGCTAAGAAAACAACCAAATAATCTGCCAAGCGCGGCAGGATCGACACAACGAGCGAGTTCGGTGATGAAGCTTTTTCCCTATGGCCATGCCACGCACCCCCAGTGGCGCATGGCGGCCGGTTTGGTGTTGGCACAACTGCGGGCCCAAATGGCCCTGCACGGCTACGCCAGCAACCCGACGCTGGCGCTGCTCTACATCACCGACCATTACGTGGGCCATGCCCAAGAGATATTGGATCACCTGAGCGCCGAGTTGCCTGAGGTCACCGACTGGTCGGGCACCGTGGGCATTGGCGTGGCGTCCAACAACGTTGAGTATTTTGACGAGCCCGCGATGGTCGTCATGCTGTGCGATATACCGCCAGACCAGTACCGGGTGTTCTCCGGTGTCGCGCCTTTGGGTTTGGGTTTTGAAGCCCACACCGCCCTGATTCATGCCGATGCTGAAACCCACGATGTGGCCGAATTGATCGAGGAAATGGCTTCACGCACGACCTCAGGCTATCTGTTTGGCGGCTTGTCGGCGAGTCGTTCCAAGTCGGTTCAGTTTGCCGTGGGCGGCAACGGCAACATCAGCGGGCAGGGCGCTGCCAGTGGCGTCTTTAGCGGTGGCCTGAGCGGTGTGGCCTTTGGCGACGGCGTGAACCTGGTGTCGCGCGTGACGCAGGGTTGTTTGCCGGTTTCCAAGGCGCACCGGGTGACCGAAGCCGACAACCATGTGGTGTTCGGACTGGACGGTGAAGCGGCGCTGGATGTGATGTTGCGCGAACTCAATGTGACGCTGGAGCAGCCCGAGCAAGCGCTCATGGCGGTGCGCGCCACGCTGGTGGGCGTGATGCAGTCGGCTGACAGCGGTGGCCTGGCCGGTGATGGCGTGGCCGTGAGCCGCACCGGCAACTTTGGCAGCGACGTGCTGGTGCGCCACATCATCGGGCTGGACCCGGCGCGCCGCGGTGTCGCCGTGGCGACCGAGCTGCACGAAGGCATGCAACTGGCCTTTTGCCAGCGCAATGCCAAGGCCGCCAAGGCCGATTTGATGCGGGTGTGCGCCGAAATTCGCGAAGAACTGGAACCGCAGGAATTGCCGGTAGAAACTGTGAGCGCGCTGCTGGCCTCGGAAGCTGACGCAGCCCCGCATCCGGCACGCGGCATTGCGGGGGCGATTTACGTGAGTTGCTCCGGCCGTGGTGGCCCGCACTTTGGCGGCCCCAGTGCCGAACTGCAAATCGTGCGCCGGGCGCTGGGTGATGTACCGCTGGTCGGCTTCTTTGCCAGTGGCGAAATCGCCCGTAATCACCTGTATGGCTACACCGGTGTACTCGCCGTATTTACAAGTAATTAGCCTCTAGCCCCCGTTCTGCTTGCGTGAGTAGCTATTTATTTAATAGCGATTCAGGGCTTAAACCCCGCGCGCCCGATCAGCCTTGAATTGCACCCGGAACGCGGCAAACGCGCCCACGTCAAGCGCGGCGCGCACTTCGGTCATCAGCGCCAGGTAGTAATGCAGGTTGTGAATGCTGGCCAGCATGGGGCCGAGCATTTCGCCGCAGCGGTCGAGGTGGTGCAGGTAGGCGCGGCTGAAACCGGCGCGACCGCCATCGGCCCACGACACGCCAGCGCTGCCGGCGCAGGCGTAGCAGGTGCAGGTGGCGTCCAGCGGTTGCTCGTCGAGCTTGTGGCGGGCGTTGCGGATTTTGAGGTCGCCAAAGCGGGTGAACAGGGTGCCGTTGCGGGCATTGCGGGTCGGCATGACGCAGTCAAACATGTCTACACCCTCACTCACGCCTTGCACCAGGTCTTCCGGCGTGCCAACCCCCATCAGGTAGCGCGGTTTGTGCGCCGGCAGGCGGTGCGGCGTGTGCGCCATGATGCGCAACATTTCGTCCTTGGGCTCGCCGACGCTCACGCCACCCACGGCGTAACCGGGGAAATCCATCGCCACCAGCTGCTCCAGCGACTCCTGGCGCAGGTGCTCAAACATGCCGCCTTGCACGATGCCAAACAGCGCGTTGGGGTTTTCCAGTTTGGTGAATTCGGTCTGGCAGCGCTTGGCCCAGCGCAAGCTCAGTTCCATCGAGTAGCGCGCCTCGGCTTCGGTGGTGAGCTGGCCTTTGGTTTTGGGCTCGACCGAAATATAGGGTGTGCATTCGTCAAACTGCATCACGATGTCGCTGTTGAGCACGGTCTGGATTTGCATCGAAATCTCGGGCGTCAAAAAGAGCTTGTCGCCGTTGACCGGGCTGGAGAATTTGACGCCTTCTTCGGCAATCTTGCGCATTTCGCCCAGGCTCCAGACCTGAAAACCACCGGAGTCGGTGAGGATCGGTTTGTCCCATTTTTCGAACTGGTGCAGGCCGCCAAATTGGGCCATCACGTCCAGCCCGGGGCGCATCCACAGGTGAAAGGTGTTGCCCAGAATGATTTGGGCACCCATGTCTTCGAGGCTGGTCGGCGTGACACCTTTGACGGTGCCGTAGGTGCCCACGGGCATGAAGATGGGGGTTTGCACCACACCGTGGTTGAGCGTGAGTTGGCCACGACGGGCGTGACTGGTGGGGTCGTTTTGGAGCAGTTCAAATTTCAGCATGGGCGCTATTGTCTTTCATGCGCCCGACCGGTCTGCCAACCCGTCACATCTCAAAATGCTGGCGCACGCGGTCTTCGAGCAGTTTTTTGGTGTCGATCTCAGAGCAACCGGCCAGACGATCAAAAATGTCGCGCGCCATCGGGCGAAACACCGCCATCACGGCCGGGTCGAAGTGGCTGCCGGTGTCTTTCTCCAGAATCGCCATGGCGGCATCGAACCCCATCGGTTCCTTGTAAGGGCGCTTGGAACAGAGGGCATCAAAAACGTCGGCAACAGCGAAGATGCGGGCTGACAGCGCAATGTCGTTGCCGGCGAGTTGGCGCGGGTAGCCCGAGCCATTCCACTTTTCGTGGTGCCCGGCCACCACCGCATTGGCGCCATCGAGCCAGCCCATGCCGGTGACGATTTCTTCGCCCTGCGCGACGTGGGTGCGCATGATGACGAACTCGGCCTCGTCCAGCTTGCCGGGTTTGAGCAGGATGGCGTCCGGGATGCCGATCTTGCCGACATCGTGCAAAAAGCTGCCGGCTATCAGGGCCTGCATGGCGCTGCCGGTGATGCCCATTTGTTCGGCCATGCTGGCGCTGATCCAGGCCACCCGGTAGTTGTGCGCGCCGGTGTCGGAGTCGCGCTTGGCAATGGCACGCCCAAGCGCTTCCATCATCGAGATGTGAGAGTCGAGCACTTCACGTGCCTTGCGCTCGTTGTCGGCTGACAAGCGCACCACCACCGGGTACAGCACCCCGCCGCACAACAAGGAGGCCAGGCAGACCATCAGGGCGACGCTCAAGGCGTTCGCGCGAATCTGCTCACTTTGCCATGCGGGCACCACCCGCACGCCTTCAAAATAGCCTGTGACGGGCAGGCGCAGGTCGGTGGCCGAATCGCGCAGCGGCACGAATACGCGCATGACCCAGAGATCGCCGGGGAGTTTCAAACTTTCGTAGGAGGCCGTCACGTAGTTGGGCGCGCCATGCTTGGGCACCGAAGACTCTACGGCTTGACCTTCCCGGGTCATCGACTCGGCCATTTTTTCACCTTGGCGGTCGTAGATTTCTGCGATGTCAAACAAACCCCCCACAATGGTCTTGGCTGCTTTGGTTGCGTGCTCAGTGGCATCGGGCCCGGTCAAATTGATGGCGTTATGCTGGTGCAGCAGGCGCCCGGACTCCTCCATGGCCAGCAAAACAATGCCTTCTTCAGCATGTTCTCGGGCCACGAACCAGGCCACAGGGCTGGCCAGCGAAGCCAGCAAGATGCTGACGGCGGCGATACGAATGGCGGTGCGCTTTTGGAACGGGTTCATTTCGTTTGATTACTCAAATAAACAAGTTTATCGTTCAAAGCGTTGTTTATTCGACGTTAAATCAACGTTCTGAACGTGCCAATAACATCGCATCGCCATAGCTGAAAAACCGGTATTCGGTGGCAATAGCGTGGCGGTACAGGTCCATGACGCGCTCGTAACCGGCAAACGCGCTCACCAGCATCATCAGACTCGACTTGGGCAGGTGAAAGTTGGTGACCAGCACGTCCACCACCTTGAACTCAAAGCCCGGCGTGATGAAAATCTGGGTGTCGCCGGTGGTTTGGCCCGTTTGCGCCCACGACTCCAGTGTGCGCACGGTGGTGGTGCCGACCGCAATGATGCGGCCACCCCGCGCCCGACACTGCTCAATCGCGTGCTGGGTGGCGCCAGGCACCTCGTACCACTCGCTGTGCATCTGGTGCTCGGCCAGATTTTCAGTTTTGACCGGCTGAAACGTGCCCGCGCCCACATGCAGCGTGACATGGGCGCGCTCCACGCCCATGGCATCGAGTGCGTCCAGCAGTGCATTGTCAAAATGCAGTGCAGCGGTCGGTGCCGCCACGGCGCCCGGGTTTTTGGCAAACACCGTCTGGTAGCGCGCGGCATCTTCGGCCGAGTCAGCGTGGGTGATGTACGGCGGCAACGGCACATGACCGTGCAGCGCCATCAAGGTGTGAGGGTCGTCGCCCGCATCGTTGGACAGCACAAAGCGGAACATCGCCCCTTCGTCATCCGGCCAGCGGCCCAGCAGCGTGGCGCGCAGGTTGTCGTGCGTGCCGGGTGCGCCGACCAATGCAACGGTGGTGCCGACCTCGGGTTTTTTGCTAACGCGCATGTGGGCCGCCACCTGGTTGCCGCCCAGCACGCGTTCGACCAGCAGTTCCAGTTTGCCGCCGGTGGGCTTTTCGCCAAACAAGCGGGCGTTGAGCACTTTGGTGTCATTGAAGATCACCAGATCGCCCCGGCGCAGCAAGCTCGGCAGTTCGCGAAAAATCCGGTCCGAGGGCGTGGCGTTGGTGCCGTCGAGCAGCCGGGAGCCGCTGCGCTCGGTGGCGGGGAATTGGGCAATCAGTGCTTCTGGCAGTATGAAGTCGAAGTCGCTCAAACAGTAAGTGCGAGCGGCGTTGGGCGTAGATATAGGCATAGTGCTTGAGGGTTGGACGAACCCGTACCAAGTTGGATAAAGACCGGGATTGTCGCAGTCTGGGGCGTGATTCGCCGACCATGAACGGGAAACGTGGCAGGTGACTATTGAAGGGATGCCGCCTTAAGTAAACAATTTCCCGAGTTGAATAGTTGTAAGCGTGCGCAGCACGTGAGACTGTTATTAATTTTAAAAAATAAAGCAGCTCAAAGGCTGCTTTATTAATTCAGAACTTGGGAGGACGTATCGAAATTGCCAATCACCAATTTTCTACCATTTTTATGGTGTCACTCTTTGGCTTTGAGGTAAGGTCCGTTGGGTATGGCGTTGGGCCCCAGTACAAAAACTTGCTGGTTGGCCTGTTGGGTCAACGGCATGTAGTTCGGCGCTGCCCGAGCCACGGCTGCATTGATGGCCGCAGTAATCAACATGGCAAGTGGATTTCCCGAATTGTTGTTTTGCGGGGCGTACTGCATTTTTTGGTTGGCCTTCCAGATTTCGGTGCCGTCTTTGGCCACCATCCGATAGTCAAATTCCACAGTCACGGTGGTCGTGATAAGGGCGTACTGGGCATCCCAGCGCTTGATCGTGACGTACAAAACCGCATCGGCACCAAACAAGTTGGCAAGCACCTCGGGTGGTTGGTTGTGGATTTGTTCACCCTCGTAAAAGCCTTCCTGTTCAAGGACAAACTTGGCGGTGTTCACCGGGAAAACGTAGAACCCTTTTTCGGCCAGCGGAATGGTCAAGGTCGACAGCAGGTAATTGGGCGCATCAACGTCCAGCGTTTTGTTGATGACTGGAACCACCAGAATCGAACGGGGCGCAGCCGTGTTGAAGGCACTCAGGTCTTTTTTGGCCGGCGCAGTCACACAACCCGTCAGCACAACGGCGAATAAACACAGCAGCAGTTTGATCATTTTCATGATTTCACCTCTTTCTTGACGATGGCACGCTTGCCAACGTTGTTGATCAGCGAGTCCATCAGTCCCTTGCTTTCCGGCCAGGCATCGCGTTCTTTGGTATACATCGCCACGGCCTTGGTCGCGTCACCTTCTTGAAGGTACAAGGTGCCCAGTTCTGCGTACAGACCCGGTGCCGTTTTTTGCTTGTTTTGTTCCATTTTCCCAATATGAAGCTCAAGACTCTGGCGGAGTTCCAGCGACTTTTCGGGGTTCTTGTACGACTGGTAAAGCATGCCGTCATAGCCGCCCCACTGGTACAGACCGCCGCGATTGGCGCAACCAGTCATCAGCAGACCGCATACCAGAAGCAGAAATAATTTCATGTGTTGAGTTCTCATTTGACGTTGAACGGGCGAGCCACGCCGTCTCCCAGGTAAGCGCGTTCATTTAGCAGCACCTCAGCGCCACTGACAACCTGAACCGCGTGCGTGCCAGACAAGACCCGCAAGGCGCCTTTGCCATCCATGAAGTCGCCCAGGCGACCCGAGTCGAGGCCATTGACCAGTACGCGCGCTTCGTTCATGCGTGCATCGGTCGGGTCAAAGCGGAATGAAATTTGCGGACGCAAGTCCACCACGCTTTGCTTCTCCGTGGGAAACTGAACACAGCCCACGAGACCCGTCAGGGCGAGCGTCAGCAGTCCAGCAGTCAGATATTTTTGGGTAACCATTAGGAAGCCTCCTTGACACGAATGACCAACTGTTCAATTTTGAAACCCTGAATCGAGCCACTCACGAGACTCCCGACGGAACCCTCAGTCGCTTCGGAGTCGCCAAAGTTAGCGTCGATGCGCAGTTGAGCAATTTCACGACCTGGCAAAGAGATTTCAAACCCGGTTTGCGGTGACTTGATCTTGGCTCCCAGCGTTTGCACTGAGAAGACCATTCCCGGCCGCAGGCCTTGTGATTTGCCGCCAGCAACAAAGTACTGGTTTTGCTCGGCAGACAGGAAGAAGGTTTGCCATGGCCGCCCTGCCATCTCGGTGGAAAGACGGTTCACCGCCTCGGAAATGGCTTGCCGGATGGCCGAGTCATTCAGCGTGCCGTCATAAGACGCTTGTGAGCCGAATCCGAAGGTGGACGCCGATTCGGTCGACGATTCGCCTGCGCCTGAGGTGGCAAAGAACACTTGTCCAGTGGTGACGTCGACCACGCGCAAATCTACTTTGGCAAAGGCCACTTGTTTTTTGCTGGAAGAGACAAAGCCGGACTGCCCCACCGTCTTGCGGCCAAATTCGGTCAGAGAACCAATAATCAGCGCATCCACGCCAATGATGTTCAGCTTCGCGCCAGTGAGGGCGCTTTCGTCCTTGAGCTTGCCGATGTCAGGACGCTCAAATACGACGTAGGCGCCGGATTCGGTCAGGGACTTGCTGAGCAAATCGGTTACCTGTTTGCCCAGAGGGTCGCCCGCTGAGTCGCGCAATAGCGAGCGACCAAATGACGTTTCATTGGTGATGCGGCCGAGAGCGATTTTTCGTTTTAGCGTGGGCTTGACCGGCGCCGCTGCGACCACTGTGAGCTGGGCGGTTTTTTGGGCTGCGGTGGATTGCGGAGACTCTTTAATTGAAACGGGCGGCGTTTGTACGGCACACCCCGTAAAAAGTGCTGAGGCCGTGATGGCAGTGGCCATCCATCTGGTTTTGACGAAGCTTTGCTTGGCTAAAGTGACCATTGAGAAGATTCCCTTGGTTTTATTTTGGGTTGTTCTTGAGCGTTGTCAATTGACGTCGCTACGAAATAGGGCTGGTTAATGGATGCCAATCCATCACCGGTGATCGTAAGATCTAAAGCATGAAATTGATATCCCCCAAACGGGGGATATTGAAGAATAGATTTGAAATTTCGATAATCCAATATTCGGATCGTGGGCGTAGCGCACGTTCGATCAACATGGCAGCCTAGAAGTTGTTCGAGTCTGGCTACAACTCGGGCCGGCGCTTGACATGCGACTCTGGAGCTTTTTGAATCAGCCAACCAGACCGGGCAAAATCATCAAATGCCATCCCTACCCGCTAACCCACCCGCTAAACCCCTGACCGGCCCCCAAAAAGCCTTAAGCAAACTCGGTTTGGTGCGGGCGATTGACCTGGCGCTGCACCTGCCGCTGCGATACGAGGACGAAACCCGGCTCGTCAAATTGGCCGACGTGCGCGAAGGCGAGGTGGCCCAGATTGAGGGCGTGGTGACCCACTGCGAGGTCAAGATCACGGGCCACCGCCAGTTGCTGGTGACGCTTGACGATGGCACGGAGACCTGCATGCTGCGCTTTTTCAGCTTCTACCCGACGCAGCAAAAGGCGCTGGCCGTGGGCAACGTCATTCGGGCGCGGGGTGAGATTCGGGGCGGGTTCATGGGCTTGACGATGATGCACCCGGCGTTCCGACCCGCAGGCGGTGAGCTGGCGAGCGCGTTGACGCCTGTTTACCCGACGGTGGCCGGTTTGCCGCAAGCCTACCTGCGCCGGGCGGTGCAGGGCGGCTTGGCGCGGGCTGAGTTGTCAGACACGGTGTTGGCTGAAGATTTATATAAAATAGGCTTGCAGCCCTCGTGGATCCTACGTGAGGCGCTATATTTTTTGCATAACCCGACGCCCGATGTGGCGCTCGCCACGCTGGAAGACCACAGCCACCCGGCCTGGCAGCGCCTGAAAGCCGAGGAACTGTTAGCGCAGCAACTGTCGCAATTGCAGGCCAAGCGCGAGCGCGACAAGTTGCGGGCGCCGGTGCTGGCGCCGAAGCCAGCGCAGAGTCAGTCTGCGTCCTTGATCAAGGCTGTTGCCGATTTAACTGTTCGTCCTGAGCCGGTTGTTGGGCTTGGCCCTTTGCACGAGCGTTTGCTCGCCGCGCTTCCGTTTCAACTCACCGCCGCCCAACGCCGCGTCAGTGCCGAAATCATGCGCGACCTACACAAGCCGGTGCCGATGCACCGCCTGCTGCAAGGCGATGTGGGCTCAGGCAAAACGGTGGTGGCGGCGCTGGCAGCGGCCATTTGCATTGACACCGGTTGGCAGTGCGCCCTGATGGCGCCGACCGAGATTCTGGCGACGCAGCACTTTGCCAAGCTGGTGAGTTGGCTGGAGCCGCTGGGCATCAAGACCGCCTGGCTCACCGGCAGTCAGAAGACCAAGGAGCGGCGCGAGATGCTGGCGCTGATTGCCAGCGGCGAGGCCGGGTTGGTGGTGGGCACGCACGCCATCATTCAGGACAAAGTGGTGTTCAAAAACCTGGCGCTGGCCATCATCGACGAGCAGCACCGCTTTGGCGTGGCGCAGCGGCTGGCGCTGCGCAGCAAGTTGACGGCACCTACGGACGACTCTCCAGCCCTGCTGGAGCCACACCTCTTGATGATGACCGCGACCCCGATACCGCGCACGCTGGCCATGAGTTATTACGCCGATCTGGATGTGTCGACCATTGACGAATTGCCGCCCGGGCGCACGCCCATCATCACCAAGGTGGTGAACGATTCTCGGCGCGATGAAGTGATTGAACGCATTCGCGCCCAGCTGACCGAGGGGCGGCAAATCTACTGGGTGTGTCCGCTGATTGAAGAAAGCGAAGCGCTGGATTTGACCAATGCTACCGAAACCCACGCCCAGTTGAGCGCGGCGCTGGCCGGCTGTGTCGGGCCGACAGGCGTGCCGCTGCAAATCGGGTTGCTGCACTCGCGTATGCCGGTGGCCGAGAAGAAGGCGGTGATGGCCTTGTTCACCAGCGGTCAGATGGGCGTGCTGGTCAGCACCACGGTGATTGAAGTCGGCGTCGATGTGCCCAACGCTTCGCTGATGGTGATTGAGCACGCCGAGCGTTTTGGCCTGAGTCAGTTGCATCAGTTGCGTGGCAGGGTCGGGCGTGGAGCGGCGGCGTCGGCCTGCGTGCTGCTGTATTCCACCGGTGATGCGCCGCGCTTGAGTGAGACCGCACGCGCACGCCTGAAAGCCATGGCCGAGACCAACGATGGTTTCGAGATTGCCCGGCGTGATTTGGAGATTCGCGGCCCCGGAGAGTTTTTGGGTGCGCGCCAATCGGGCGCGGCGATGCTGCGTTTTGCCGATCTGGAAACCGATGGTGACTTGCTGGACTGGGCGCGCCGCTTGGCGCCTGTCATGCTGGACCGCCACCCGGCGCTGGCTGAAAAACACGTGCAGCGCTGGCTCGGTACAAAATCTGAGTATTTAAAGGCCTAGCCCCCGTATTTACTGTGGGAACAGCTATTTAGTTTGTAGCAAATTCTCACTATAACTGAGATAAATAATCCGCCACCGCCTTGGTTTCCAGTTCCGTCAGGCGCGAGGCCACAAGGTGCATGACGGCGTTGTCGTTGGTACGTGCACGCAGGTTGAAGTCTTTCAACTGGCCCATCAGGTAGCGTGAGTTTTGGCCTGCCAAGCGCGGCAGGGCGGTCGTGCCGTGGGCGTTGTCGCCGTGGCAACTGGCACACGCCGGCAGGGCGGACCAGCTGTTGCCCTTCTTGTAAATGTATTGGCCGACGGGCAGCAAATCTTCGTCTGAAACCCGGTTGACCTTGGCCGGTTTGGCTGCAAAAAAAGCGGCCAGTTCGCTGATGTTGTTCTCGGATAAATCTGCGACTTGGGGTGCCATGACATCGCTGACCCGTTTGCCGGCCTTGAAATCGTGCAACTGCTTGGCGATGTACTGCGGGTTTTGCGATGCCAGCGAGGGGAAAATCGGGGAGGTGGATTGCCCCATGGCCCCGTGGCAGGTCGAGCAACGGGTGGCCACCAGCTCAGCGGCAGTTTGCTCCACGGCAAAAACGGATCCACTGAGAAGGGCGATGGCGATCCAGTGTTGTTTCATATGTATCTCCAGAGTGTGAAGGCCAAAATCTCGGCCATCAGGACAAATATCTTACCCATGGCAACGGGACTTTGCACGTGCGGCGCTCAGGTAGGACAATAGCGCCATGACTCTCACTGAACTCAAATACATCGTGGCGGTGGCCCGGGAACGCCATTTTGGCAAGGCGGCCGAGGCTTGCTTTGTGTCGCAACCAACGCTGTCGGTGGCCGTTAAAAAGCTCGAAGAGGAGCTGGAGGTCAAGCTCTTCGAGCGCAGCGCCAACGAGGTGTCGGTCACGCATCTGGGCGAAGAAATCGTGCGCCAGGCGCAGAGTGTGCTGGAGCAGGCCGCCGCTATCCGTGAGATTGCCAAGCGTGGCAAAGACCCGTTGGCCGGGCCGCTCACGCTCGGCGTGATCTACACCATCGGACCGTATTTATTGCCCGATCTTGTGCGTCAGATGATCACGCACACGCCCCAAATGCCGCTCATTTTGCAAGAAAACTTCACCGTCAAGCTGCTCGAAATGCTGCGCACAGGGGAGATTGACTGCGCGATTCTGGCTGAGCCTTTTCCGGATACCGGCTTCGCCATTGCGCCGCTGTACGACGAACCGTTTCTGGCGGCCGTGCCCACCAACCACGCGCTGGCCGCGCAAGACCATATCAGCACCGAAGAACTCAAACGCGAAACTATGCTGCTGCTGGGCACGGGTCACTGTTTTCGGGACCATGTGCTGGAGGTGTGTCCGGAGTTCGCCCGTTTTTCAAGCAACGCCGAAGGCATTCGCAAAAGTTTTGAAGGCTCGTCGCTGGAAACCATCAAGCACATGGTGGCCGCCGGCATGGGTGTGACGCTGGTGCCGCGCTTGAGCGTGCCCAAGGAAGCGTTTGCCGCCAAGCCCAAACGCAAGCGCGACGAAGACCCGTACATCAAATACCTGCCCTTTGTGGGCGATCCGCCGACGCGTCGCGTGGTGCTGGCGTGGCGGCGCAGCTTTACCCGCTACGAGGCGATTGCCGCGCTGCGCAACGCCATTTACGCCTGCGAGTTGCCGGGCGTGCAACGTTTGTCCTGAACAGGAAGTGACCGCATGAGTAATTCGCAACCCGCCATTCTGGCGCCCGTACCGGCGATGGGGCGCTATCTCTTTTTCTCGATGGTGAACGTGGATGCCCTGTCCGCTGCGTTGACCCGACTGGTCGATGTAGCCGATGGCACGCAAACGTTGGTGGGACTGGGGCCCGAACTGGTCGCGGCGCTGGCAGTCCAGGTGCCGGGTTTGCATCCGATGCAGGCAATCTCGGGCCATGGCGTTGACGTGCCCAGCCTGCCGGTCGCCTTGTGCTGCTGGTTGCGCGGCAGCGACCGCGGCGATCTGGTGCATCTGACCCGAAAAATCGAGAAATCGCTGGCGCCCGCCCTGAAACTCACGCAACTGATTGACGCGTTTCGCCACGGCTCGGGCCGCGATTTGACCGGCTACGAAGATGGCACGGAAAACCCGGTAGACGAGGCCGCCGTGGAGGCTGCTCTGGTGCCGGGTGGGCAATCGGGTCTGGCCGGCTCCAGTTTCATGGCGGTGCAGCAATGGCTGCATGACCTGAACGCTTTCGATGCCATGGCGACTGTCGAGCAGGACAACACGATCGGTCGGCGCCTGAGTGATAACGAAGAATTGAAGGACGCACCGCCCTCGGCCCACATCAAACGCACGGCACAAGAAGACTTTGAGCCGCCAACTTTCGTGGTGCGCCGCTCGATGCCCTGGGCGCTGGGACAGCAAGCCGGGCTAGTGTTCGTGGCGTTTGGCAAGTCTTTTGACGCCTTCGAGGCGCAAATGCGGCGCATGGTCGGTCAGGACGATGGCGTGACGGATGCTCTTTTCAAGATTTCCAAACCCGTGACAGGCGCCTTTTTCTGGTGCCCGCCGCTGCACGAAGGCCGCCTTGACCTGCGCCTGCTCGGCTTGTGAGGGCGCCCACTGACGTGATGAACACGCGCCACAAACTGGCCTTGTATCTGGACCTCATTCGCTGGAGTCGCCCGGCCGGCTGGCTGCTGCTGCTGTGGCCGACTTTGAGCGCCTTGTGGATCGCCGCTGGCGGCTTCCCAGGGTGGCATTTGTTTCTGGTGTTTACCTTGGGCACGATCCTGATGCGAAGCGCCGGGTGCTGCATCAACGATGTGGCCGATCGGGAGTTTGACCGGCACGTCAAGCGCACGGCCCAGCGACCGGTGACCACGGGCGCGGTGTCCGTCAAGGAGGCATTGGTGCTCGGTGCGGTTCTGGCACTGCTGGCGTTGGCGCTGGTGCTCACCACCAACGCCGCCACCATTGCCTGGGCGTTAGGGGCTTTTTGTGTCACGCTGGCCTACCCGTATGCCAAGCGGTTTGTCGCCATGCCGCAAGCGGTGCTGGGTGTGGCCTTCAGCTTTGGGATTCCGATGGCCTTTTTGGCCGTGCACACCCAAGTGCCGCCGCTGGCCTGGTGGCTGATGTTGGGTAATTTGTGCTGGGTGCTGGCCTATGACACCGAGTACGCGATGGTGGATCGTGACGACGATCTGGCGCTTGGTATGAAAACATCGGCCATCACGCTCGGACGGATGGATGTGCCCGTGGTGATGTTGTGTTATCTGGGTTATATAGCTATTTGGGCTCTAGCCCCCGCTTCGCCTACGCAAGGAGCTATGTTTTATATAGCATGTTTGCTGGTGCTGGCGCAGGTGGTTTGGCATTTCACTCTGATTCGCAGACGCACGCGCGAAGGTTGCTTCAAGGCGTTTCGGTTGAACCACTGGCTCGGGTTCACGATGTTTGCGGGCCTTGCCGCTAGTTTTGCCCTGAAATAAAAAAGCCGCCTGGGAGGCGGCTTGGGTTGTGACAGGCAGCGTTGAAGCGCTGCTGTCGCAAGGCCTGCGATTTACTGTGCTGGCATGGCTTTGGCTTTGGAAGCCTTGGCCTTTTTAGCGTGCTTGGCTTTGTGCTTTTTAGCCGCTTTGGCTTTGGCTGGCTTGGCTTGCGTGGTGGACTGCGCACCAGAGGTCTGTGCGCCAGCGGTCTGTGCTGTTGCTGAAGTGGAAATCACAGCCAAAGGCAAGGCAATGATGGCTGCGCTGATCAGGGCGGAGAGAAGTTTTTTCATGAAGTGGTCCTTTGAGATAAATGTAAATCGCGTCTATCGGCCTCAAGGCCTGCTACGTGAAGCCCTACAACGTTCCCTGTGAGAAGGTGGTTGACTGTTTTTTCGCTGAATTGATAAGAATCAATTGCCGCCAAATTCATCGCCCAGTTCTTTGGCCCGTTGGCTGGCCGCGTGCATAGCCCGCACAAAGTGGGCTTTGATGTGGTCGTCCTCCATGGCGGTAAGTGCTGCATAGGTGGTGCCGCCCTTGGAGGTGACCCGCTGGCGCAGGGTTTCAGGGGTTTCATCTGAGGCGCGGGCCAGTTCGCCGGCTCCAATGAACGTGGCGACGGCCAGTTGGTAAGCCTGGTCGCGTCCGAGGCCAAGGTCCATGCCTGCTTCGACCATCGCTTCCATGAAATAAAACATGTAAGCCGGCCCGGAGCCAGACAAGGCGGTCACGGCATCAAGCTGCGCTTCAGCCTCTAACCAGAGAAACTGGCCGGTGGTGGCGATCACCTCACCCACCCACTTTTTATGTTCGGGCGTGACGGCGGGTCGGGCAAACAGGGCAGTGATACCTTTGCCGATCAGCGCTGGCGTATTGGGCATGGCGCGCACCACGAGGTCGGTGCCGAGCCAGTGGCCAATGCTGTCACTGCGGATGCCTGCGGCCACACTCAAATGCAGAGCGTTTGGGGTGTGAGGCTGGACCTGAAGTGCCGCTTCCTTGAAGGTTTGGGGTTTGACGGCCCAGATCACCAGATCGGCCGGGGCTAAAAATGCGCCAGCCTCGGCCTGCGCAGTGACGCCGTAACTGGACTGGAGTTTGTCACGGGCTTCTGCAAAGGGCTCGACCACCATCAAGTGGTCAGGGGCGAAGCCCTGTTTGAGTAAGCCGCCGATGATGGCGCTGGCCATGTTGCCGCCGCCAATGAATGCAATGCGCTTGCTCATGAGAGTCCTGTTCCGGTTGTCTGGGTGGTTTTGATATTAAATGCCACAAGGAGTGGCCACAGCACATGAGTCTAATCAATCACAGCCCCGTTACTTTCAACACATTTTTTGCACTCGGCGAAGAATTATTTGTGTTTGCCGTAATGAAAATGTTGACGGGTCGATAAAAGGGCTGCATAATCTAGGGCTTCGCTTGAAAAAGTATGAAGTGTCTGCCCAAAGGAAGTAGTGTGAGTGGTTCATGCTATGGACGACGGGCCCAAGACTGACTGGAAAGTTGCTAGCGGTAAGTTGAAAAACTGATGCGGGTAGTTCTGGTGCAAGTTGGGAATAATTGAAATGATCCAAGCTGAATCTCGATTAGAAGTTGCCGACAATACCGGCGCAAAGTCCGTCCTGTGCATTAAGGTGCTAGGTGGGTCAAAGCGTCGCTACGCAAGTGTTGGTGATGTTATTAAAGTAAGTATTAAAGAAGCTGCTCCACGCGGTCGCGTCAAAAAAGGCGAGATCTATAGCGCGGTAGTGGTTCGTACAGCCAAGGGCATTCGTCGTAGCGATGGCTCTTTGGTTAAATTCGATGGCAATGCAGCAGTGTTGCTGAATGCCAAATTAGAGCCCATCGGCACTCGCATTTTTGGACCAGTGACGCGTGAATTGCGCACTGAAAAGTTCATGAAGATCGTGTCTCTGGCTCCTGAAGTTTTGTAAGGACGCGCCATGAACAAGATTCGCAAAGGCGACGACATCATCGTGCTAGCAGGGCGCGATAAGGGTAAGCGGGGCAAGATTGCTTCGCGTAAAGACGACTCTTATGTGCTCGTCGAAGGCATCAACGTTGTTAAAAAACACACCAAGCCAAATCCTCTCAAGGGTACGGTTGGTGGAATCGTTGAAAAATCCATGCCAATTCATCAGTCAAACGTAGCCATTTTCAATGCTGCTACCGGTAAAGCTGATCGTGTTGGTATCAAGCTGGCTGCTGACGGCAAACGCTTTCGCGTTTACAAGTCCAGCGGCGAAGAAATCAAGGTGGCATAAGCATGGCTCGTTTGCAACAACACTATCGCGAAAAATTAGCACCAGAGCTGATGGCCAAGTTTGGCTATACATCTCCGATGCAAGTTCCTCGCTTGACAAAAATCACGCTCAATATGGGTGTGAGTGAAGCAGTGGCTGACAAGAAAGTCATGGATCACGCTGTTAGCGACTTGACAAAAATTGCAGGTCAAAAACCTGTGGTGACGATGTCCAAGAAAGCTATCGCTGGTTTCAAGATTCGTGAGAATCAAGCTATCGGCTGCATGGTGACACTTCGCGGTGTTCAGATGTTTGAGTTTCTTGATCGCTTCGTTACAGTGGCTTTGCCTCGTGTACGTGACTTCCGGGGTATCTCGGGTCGTGCGTTTGATGGTCGTGGTAACTACAACATCGGCGTCAAAGAACAAATTATTTTCCCTGAAATTGAATATGACAAGGTTGACGCCTTGCGTGGTCTCAATATCAGCATCACCACAACGGCCAAGACTGATGATGAGTGCAAAGCACTGCTCACAGGTTTCCGTTTTCCGTTCAAGAACTGAGGTGACCTGTGGCTAAGATGGCTTTAATCCAACGCGAAGCTAAGCGCGATAAACTGGTTGCCAAGTACGCGAAAAAACACGCGGAATACAAGGCAATTGCAAGCAACTTGAAGTGCACAGAAGAAGAACGCGCTGCGGCACGTTTGGCACTGCAAAAGCTTCCTCGCAATGCGAACCCGACTCGTCAGCGTAACCGTTGCGCGATCACCGGTCGCCCTCGTGGCACATTCCAGCATTTCGGTCTGGCTCGTGCAAAAATTCGTGAAATGGCTTTTGCTGGGGAAATTCCTGGCATGGTCAAGGCCAGCTGGTAAGCGGTAGGAGACATATATATGAGCATGAGTGATCCCATCGCCGACTTGTTGACACGCATTCGCAATGCGCAAATGGTAGCAAAAACTACTGTTAGCGTTCCTTCATCCAAAGTGAAGATTGCCATTGCACAAGTGTTAAAAGACGAAGGCTACATTGACAGCTTCAAGGTTAATGCCTTAGACGGCAAGCCAGAGCTTGAAATCGTTCTGAAATACTACGCTGGTCGTCCGGTTATCGAGCGCATTGAGCGTGTGAGCCGTCCTGGCTTGCGTGTTTACCGTGGCAGCGATGCCATTCCCCAAGTTCAAAACGGTCTGGGTGTGGCAATTGTCACAACTCCCCAGGGCGTCATGACTGATCGTAAAGCGCGCGCTACCGGTGTCGGTGGCGAAGTTCTTTGCTACGTCGCCTAAAGCGTGACATTGAGGAGAAACTGAAAATGTCCCGTATAGGTAAAATGCCCGTCGCCGTTCCGGCTGGCGTGGATGTCGTATTAAAAGATGACCAGATCAGCGTAAAGGGATCTGGCGGCGCTTTGTTCTTGACCCAAAATTCTTTGGTCAAAGTGACAAATGATGCTGGCAAGTTGAGCTTTCAACCTGCGAATGATTCCCGTGAAGCAAATGCCATGAGTGGCACTATGCGTCAACTGGTGAACAACATGGTCGTTGGTGTAACCAAGGGCTTTGAGAAAAAACTCAGCTTGATCGGTGTGGGTTATAAAGCCCAAGCCCAAGGTGCAAAACTGAACTTGACAGTGGGATATTCTCACCCAGTCAACAAAGATATGCCTGAAGGTATCACTGTGGCGACGCCAACACCCACGGAAATCGTGATTAAAGGTGCTGACCGCCAACGTGTAGGTCAAGTGGCCGCTGAGATTCGTGCAATTCGTCCACCAGAGCCTTACAAAGGCAAGGGTATCCGTTACTCGGACGAAAAAATCACAATCAAAGAAACCAAGAAGAAATAAGGAGCTGCAACATGTTGACCAAAAAAGAACAGCGTCTTCGCAGGGCTCGTCAGACCCGTATTCGGATCGCCTCACAAGGTGTAGCTCGTTTAACGGTAAACCGTACCAACTTGCACATTTATGCCAGCGTAATCTCTGGCGATGGTGGAAAAGTTTTGGCAAGTGCATCTACGGCAGAAGTCGAAGTGCGCAAAGCCTTGGGCGGCAAGGGTAGCAATGTTGCAGCTGCCCAAGCTATTGGCAAACGCCTGGCTGAAAAAGCCGTGGCGGTTGGTGTGGTTAAAGTTGCGTTTGATCGCTCAGGTTTTGCGTACCATGGCCGCGTTAAAGCGCTGGCTGATGCGGCACGTGAAGCTGGCTTGCAGTTCTAAGCAGATCGGAAATAAAGATGGCTAAATTTCAAGCAAAAATGCAGGGTAAGGCTGATGGGCCTGAAGACGGACTGCGTGAAAAAATGATCGCGATCAATCGCGTTACCAAAGTGGTCAAGGGTGGCCGTATTCTTGGTTTCGCCGCATTGACCGTAGTTGGTGATGGCGAAGGTCGCGTTGGTATGGGTAAAGGCAAGTCGAAAGAAGTGCCCGCAGCTGTGCAAAAAGCGATGGAAGAAGCTCGCCGTAATATGACCAAAGTCTCGTTGAAAAACGGTTCTATTCACCATAAGGTGATGGGTCAGCACGGTGCAGCTGCTGTCATGATGGCTCCGGCTCCTAAGGGAACTGGCATCATTGCTGGCGGTCCAATGCGCGCTGTTTTCGAGGTGATTGGCATTACTGACATCGTGGCTAAAAGCCATGGTTCAACCAATCCTTACAACATGGTCCGTGCCACACTAGATGCGCTCTCACATGCAACGACTCCGTCGCAAGTGGCAGCCAAGCGTGGTAAGACTATTGAAGAACTCTTCGTTTAATCGGGAGTCTCAATATGACAACACAACAAACTATCAAAGTGCAATTGATTCGCAGCCCTATCGGTTGCCAGGAATCGCACCGCGCCACCGTACGTGGCCTTGGTCTCCGAAAAATTCGCAGCGTTAGCGAGTTGGTGGACACGCCAGAGGTCCGCGGCATGATTAACAAGATCAGTTATCTGGTCAAAGTGCTTTAAGAGGTTGATGATGGAACTCAATGGCATCAAGCCTGCAGAAGGCGCTAAGCACTACAAACGTCGTGTCGGACGTGGTATCGGTTCTGGCATCGGTAAGACGGCTGGTCGTGGCCACAAGGGACAGAAGTCTCGTGCAGGCGGCTACCACAAGGTGGGTTTTGAAGGCGGTCAAATGCCTATGCAACGTCGTTTGCCAAAACGTGGTTTTAAATCACATTTGCTGAAATTCAATGCCGAAGTTACTTTAACTGCGCTCGAGCAGTTGGGTGCTACTGAGGTGGACTTGGTAACTCTGAAGCAAGCTGGTCTTGTTGGTGAGTTGGCAAAAGTAGTCAAAGTTATCAAGACTGGTGAACTCACAATTTCTGTGAAATTCACTGGGATTGGTGCGACTGCTGCTGCAAAGGTCGCGATTGAAGCGGTTGGCGGAAGCTTGGTCTAAGCTTGAAACTGAAAGAACACTCAAGTGGTAACTAACGCGTCTCAATTAGCAAAAACTGGTAAATTCGGCGACCTGCGTCGTCGACTTGTCTTTTTGTTGCTCGCGTTGGTTGTTTACCGCGTAGGTGCACATATTCCAGTACCTGGTATCGATCCAGCACAGCTAGCTCAGTTTTTCAAGGGTCAGCAAGGCGGCATTCTAGGTATGTTCAATATGTTTTCCGGTGGCGCTTTGTCCCGGTTTACTGTGTTCGCACTTGGAATCATGCCGTACATTTCTGCATCAATTATTATGCAGTTGCTCACTTATGTTCTTCCTGCCTTCGAGCAGTTGAAGAAAGAAGGCGAAGGCGGACGTCGCAAGATTACGCAGTACACACGGTATGGGACTCTAGGATTAGCGTTGTTCCAGTCAATGGGTATAGCTCTTGCCTTGGAAAGCTCCGCTGGCTTGGTGATTACACCTGGATTCGGTTTTCGTATAACGGCGATCGTAACGCTCACGGCTGGAACTTTGTTCCTCATGTGGCTCGGTGAACAAATTACTGAGCGCGGCTTGGGTAACGGAATATCGATTCTGATTTTTGGCGGTATTGCTGCTGGATTGCCAAATGCAATTGGTGGATTACTTGAATTGGTGCGTACAGGCGCAATGAGCATTATTGTTTCCTTGTTCATTGTCATTCTTGTCGCGTTAGTCACTTTCTTCGTTGTGTTCGTAGAGCGTGGACAACGAAAGATACTGGTTAACTACGCAAGACGCCAGGTAGGTAATAAGGTTTATGGCGGTCAGTCTTCCCATTTGCCGTTAAAGCTAAATATGGCGGGCGTGATTCCACCGATTTTTGCTTCATCGATTATCTTGTTGCCCGCTACAGTTGTTGGTTGGTTTAGTGCTGGTGATTCAATGCGTTGGCTCAAAGACATTGCTGGATCATTGACACCCGGACAACCCATCTATGTGATGCTTTATGCTGCTGCGATCATATTTTTCTGTTTCTTTTACACGGCATTGGTTTTCAATAGTCGTGAGACAGCCGATAACTTGAAGAAAAGTGGTGCGTTTATTCCTGGCATTCGTCCTGGTGATCAAACGGCTAAGTATATTGACAAGATATTGTTGCGTTTGACTTTCGCTGGTGCAATTTACATCACGCTGGTCTGCTTGTTGCCTGAGTTTCTTATTCTCAAGTACAACGTTCCGTTTTACTTTGGTGGTACTTCTCTTTTGATTATTGTTGTTGTGACTATGGATTTCATGGCGCAAGTTCAGAATTACATGATGTCGCAGCAATATGAATCGCTGTTGAAGAAGGCTAATTTCAAGTCTTCATAAGGCGATTAGGTTATATGTCAAAAGATGATGTTATTCAGATGCAGGGTGAGGTTGTTGAAAACTTGCCTAATGCAACATTTCGTGTGAAGCTAGAAAATGGTCACGTTGTACTAGGTCATATTTCGGGGAAAATGAGAATGCATTACATTCGAATTCTTCCAGGAGATAAAGTAACCGTCGAATTGACGCCTTACGACCTGAGTAGAGCGCGAATCGTTTTTCGAGCTAAATAATAGAAATATTAATGTTTGTGTCTTTCGTTCATTACGGCGAAAGGTTTCCATAAGTTTTAGGAGAATGATATGAAGGTTTCGGCTTCGGTCAAGAAAATTTGCCGTAACTGCAAGGTAATTCGGCGTAAGGGCGTTGTTCGCGTGATCTGTTCTGATCCACGCCACAAGCAGCGCCAGGGTTAATTGCAAGAGTTTTAGAGGACGAAAATGGCACGTATCGCTGGCATCAATATTCCACCGCAACAGCATTCTGAAATTGGTTTAACCGCCATCTTTGGAATCGGTCGCACCAGAGCTCGCAAAATTTGCGAAGCTTGTGACATTGCATATTCCAAAAAAATCAAAGATCTGACTGATAGCGACTTAGAAAAAATTCGCGATCAGATTGCTCAGTTCACCATCGAAGGTGATCTGCGCCGCGAGACCACGATGAACATCAAACGTTTGATGGACATTGGTTGCTATCGTGGATTTCGGCATCGTCGTGGACTGCCAATGCGTGGTCAACGCACACGCACAAATGCACGTACTCGCAAAGGCCCGCGTAAGGCTGCTGCTTCATTGAAGAAATAACAGGGATTGAAAGACCACCATGGCAAAAGCTCCCGCCAATAATGCAGCACAACGTGTTCGCAAAAAAGTTCGTAAAAATGTAGCTGACGGTGTTGCACACGTTCACGCTTCGTTTAATAACACGATCATTACAATCACCGATCGTCAAGGCAATGCGTTGTCTTGGGCATCGTCCGGTGGACAAGGTTTCAAAGGTTCGCGTAAGTCGACTCCATTTGCTGCTCAAGTAGCTTCTGAAGTTGCTGGTCGCGCAGCCATTGAACAAGGCATCAAGAACCTTGATGTCGAGATCAAAGGTCCAGGACCTGGTCGCGAATCTTCGGTTCGTGCGCTTGCCGCCCTTGGTATTCGTATCAATATGATTGCTGACGTTACGCCTGTGCCACACAATGGTTGCCGGCCTCAGAAGCGTCGTCGTATTTAATTTTTAACAAAGCCCACCGCCACTGGTTGCTCAACCGGTGGCTCCCGCATTTATTGCGGCAGTTGACATAAAGGAAGATCAGTGGCACGTTACCTCGGCCCCAAGGCCAAATTATCCCGCCGTGAAGGCACAGACTTGTTTTTGAAGAGCGCTCGTCGTTCAATTGGCGACAAGGCTAAATTCGATTCCAAGCCAGGTCAGCACGGTCGCACTTCAGGTGCCCGTACTTCTGACTACGGTCTCCAACTCCGTGAGAAGCAAAAAGTCAAACGTATGTACGGTGTGCTCGAAAAGCAATTCCGTCGTTATTTTGAAGAAGCTGATCGTCGTAAAGGTAATACGGGTGCAAACCTGTTGACTTTGCTTGAGTCGCGCTTTGACAACGTTGTTTACCGTATGGGCTTTGGATCAACACGTGCAGAAGCTCGTCAGTTGGTGTCACACAAGGCTATGACGGTTAATGGCAAGTCTGTCAATATACCTTCGTACATGGTTAAAGTTGGTGACGTCATCGCTGTTCGCGAAAAGTCAAAGAAACAGAACCGAATTGCTGAAGCGCTTCAGTTGGCCCAACAAGTTGGTTTGCCAGCTTGGGTTGAAGTCAGCGTCGAAAAAACAGAAGGTACTTTTAAGTCTCTTCCTGATCGCGATCAGTTTGCTGCTGATGTCAACGAATCCTTGATCGTTGAGTTGTATTCTCGCTAATTGCGAAATTTGGTCTATTCGAAATCGTTCCTGGGTTGTAGTTGCCTACAACCTAGGTGCTCCGTCAGCCTTACCGGTGTAACGTACCGGGGGTATTGAGAGGAAGTCTGCATGCAAAATAACTTACTGAAACCCAAAGCAATTAACGTTGAGCAGTTGTCTGCTAACCGTGCAAAAGTTGCTCTTGAACCTTTTGAGCGTGGTTATGGCCACACATTGGGTAATGCCCTTCGTCGGGTGCTTTTGTCATCGATGCCCGGTTTTGCAGCCACTGAAGTGACGATAGCTGGTGTGCTTCATGAGTACTCTTCGATTGATGGTGTCCAGGAAGATGTTGTAAACATTTTGCTTAACCTTAAGGGTGTGGTTTTCAAACTCCATAACCGCGATGAAGTGACATTGAGCCTTCGTAAAGATGGTGAAGGTGTGGTCACTGCAAGTGACATTCAAACACCTCATGATGTCGAAATCGTCAATCCAGGTCACGTTATTGCTAATTTGTCACACGGTGGCAAATTGGACATGCAGATCAAGGTTGAAAAAGGTCGTGGCTATGTTCCAGGAACTATGCGTCGACATGCAGACGAGCCAACCAAGTCGATAGGCCGTATTGTTTTGGATGCCTCATTCTCCCCGGTGAAGCGTGTTAGCTACACCGTGGAAAGTGCTCGCGTTGAGCAGCGTACTGACTTGGACAAGCTCGTTGTCGATATCGAGACTAACGGTGCAATATCTGCGGAAGATGCGGTTCGTGCTTCTGCTAAAATTTTAGTTGAGCAATTGGCTGTATTTGCGCAGCTTGAAGGTAGCGAGCTTGCCGCCTTTGATGCGCCTGCACCAAGAGGCAGCACACAGTTTGATCCGATTCTTCTGCGTCCAGTTGATGAACTTGAATTAACCGTTCGTTCAGCCAATTGTTTGAAGGCAGAAAATATTTATTACATCGGTGATCTTATTCAGCGTACAGAGAACGAGTTGTTAAAAACTCCTAATCTGGGCCGTAAATCATTGAATGAAATCAAAGAAGTTTTGGCTTCGCGTGGTTTGACTCTTGGTATGAAGCTTGAAAGCTGGCCACCGGCAGCTCTCGAAAAGCGTTAATTTTTGAGCTTCTTGAGCTCAGTGACTCGAGTAGTACCTAGTACGGCTACTTGTTAAATATAAATAGGAAATTAAAATGCGTCACGGACACGGACTACGTAAACTTAATCGCACTAGCTCACATCGTTTAGCTATGCTTCGTAATATGATGAACTCGCTCATTGAGCACGAAGTCATCAAAACAACGCTTCCAAAAGCGAAAGAATTGCGTCGCGTCATTGAACCAATGATTACATTGGCCAAGGTCGCTACCGTTGCAAATCGTCGCTTGGCATTTGATCGTTTGCGCGATCGTGACAGCGTTGTTAAATTATTCAATGTTTTAGGACCACGTTTTAATGCGCGTCCAGGTGGCTACACACGTATCCTTAAAATGGGTTTCCGTGTTGGTGACAATGCGCCTATGGCATTGGTTGAATTAGTTGATCGCGGTCCTGTTGAAAATGAAACAGTTGCCGAAGTTGAAGCTAATTAATCGGTTATAATATATGAATACCGCGCGATGGAGCAGCCTGGTAGCTCGTTGGGCTCATAACCCAAAGGTCGTAGGTTCAAATCCTACTCGCGCAACCAGATAGATATGGGGCTTTCCCCATAAGAAAACGCCAACTTTAGAGTTGGCGTTTTGCTTTGTGTCGGGTTATCTGTGTGCCGCAAATATGTGGATTCACACACCATGATTATTTCAATTTGGATTAAAGCAACCTATGGCGCGACCACTAACGCGTACAAACTTCCACAGCTCAAAACTCGTTCGCATTTTGGATGCACTGACCGTCGTGGTGTCCAGTGATTCGGAGATTGATTTTGCTGAAAAGTTGGGGCAATGGGTTGATATTGCTGATGCTATTAGACTTCGAGTTGCGACCAATTTAGGCCCGTTTACCACTGAATCTCCTGAGCAATCCAACACGTGCCCAGGCGCTGATGAAGAGTACACCCGAATTCGCGCTTCCTTGGAGAATTCCATCGCGATGCGTGGTTCGCCTACAGTGGATAGAGCGCAAATTCAAATCATGTCATCAACGCTTAACGAGACTATGGATGTTTTGTCAGCCTATGAACCCTATCGGCGCTTCTATCTTGCACATCAACGTGACATGGATTTGAGCGTTCGATCATTGCGGGTAAAGGTACGGGACATGCTTGTTAAGACTTCTCCAGCGCTCAAGCAACTTGCGACCATAGATGCGGCTTTCGACGAAATACTTTCTGAAAGAGAGGGTAAGTTGTTCGCATCAATACCTATGCTACTTTTAAAACGGTTTGAACAATTGAACTTGGAACATCGACAGTTGAATGTCGATACACCACAAGCATCTAGCTCTGACTTGAGGGTTAAACCGGGTGCATGGTGGGATCGTTTTTGTAATGAACTACGTACTGTATTGCTGGCTGAATTAGACGTTCGGTTGCATCCAATACAGGGGCTCATTGAAGCCTTTAATCACGAAAAAAGAATCAGCTATGAATAGACATTTTTTCACTGTCGTCTTTGTCATGGGTGCGATGGCCGTTGTGTGGGCTGGTTCCGGATTTATCGGTACGAATCATCTTGCGCTGTTGATGACCGTAATCATTGGCATGGTCTACGTATTCGGTTCTCTTGAATTATTCCGTTTTCGACAGGCAACTTCAACCTTGTCAACGGCGTTAGCGACGATTCCTGGCTCTCTCACTAATCTCGATGACTGGCTAGTCAACGTGCCATCTTCATTGCAAAATCCAGTGCGTATGCGCATAGAAGGAGAGCGCATTGGCTTGCCTGGCCCCTCACTGACACCCTATTTGGTTGGGTTGCTCGTGATGCTGGGGATGCTCGGCACGTTTTTGGGTATGGTTGTCACACTCAATGGCGCCGTATTTGCCTTGGAAGGCACGTCAGATCTTCAGTCGATTCGCTCAGCTTTTGCTGCCCCGATAAAGGGCCTGGGATTGGCATTTGGCACGTCGGTGGCTGGAGTTGCTTCCTCCGCTATGCTGGGGTTGATGTCAGCCCTCAGCCGCCGAGAAAGAATGCTGTCAGCGCAGTTGCTCGATGCAAAAATTGGCACTATTTTTCGCGTTTTTTCTCTTACGCATCAGCGTCAGGAAACTTTCAAGGCACTTCAGCTTCAATCACAAGCCTTGCCTATGGTGGTTGATAAGTTGCAAGCGATGATGGTGCAGATGGAACGCATGAGTCTGCAGTTGAATGATAGATTGATGACCAATCAGGAAAGCTTTCACATTGATGTCAAAAATGTTTATACCGAGTTAGCTCAGTCAGTTGATAAATCACTCCGAGACAGCCTGACTCAGAGTGCTCATATTTCCGGTGAGAGTCTCAAGCCTATTGTCGAATCCGCGATGGCGAGGATTGCACAAGAGGCGAAGTTGATGCACGAACGCATGATCGATTCAGCTCAGTTGCAACTCGATGGAATTTCTACGCGGTTCAGCACGACAGCCTCCATCGTGGCCGATACTTGGACGTCAGCGCTCAGCAGCCAAGAACGGTCAAATGAAACGCTGGTCACAGAGGTGGGGCAGTCGTTGGAAGCATTCAACGCAACATTCGATAAGCGTTCCGTGGCGCTTCTAGTTGCGGTTAACGATGCGTACGGCAAGTTACAGACCGACCAAACCTCAAATGACAAAATGCGCCTGGATGCGTGGTTAGGTTCGTTAGAGAAAATGGCATCGGAGCTGAATCTTGAATGGCAACAAAACGGATCGAAAACGCTCAACCAGCAGCAGGAAATTTGCAACACATTGGCCCAGACCGCTCATGCAATAACTGGGCAGGTGCAAATGAGTGCCAGCCAGACTCTCGGCGAGATTGCGCGCTTGGTGGCGAGTTCAGAAGAGTTGAATCGTTCTCGAATCGCTTCTGAATCAGACTGGGTCAAAGAACACAGCGAACGCATGGAGCAACTCTCCAACATGTTGCGTACCGAACTCGGCTCGCTCAGAGATGAGGAAGCGTTACGCGGGAACGCAGCCGTTGAGCGATTGGGTCAATTGCAGGCAGCACTGACCAGCCATCTAAGCACCTTGGGCATGGCACTAGAAGACCCGATAACCCGACTCATTGAAACCGCATCGGATGCCCCGCGCGCGGCGGCAGAGGTCATTGGACAACTACGCAAGGAGCTTACCCACAGTGTTGCTCGCGATAACGAGCTGCTTGAAGAGCGAAGTCGCATCATGGAAACGCTGAACTCACTACTCGGCGCAATCAACCAAGCCTCCGTTGAACAGCGTGCGGTGATCGAGACAATGGTGGCATCTTCATCCGTGGCACTCAACCACGCTGGCAGCGAGTTTTCAGAAAAGGTGGGTGCTGAAGCGGCCAAGCTTTCTGAAATTGCAGCCCACGTCACCAGCAGCGCGGTAGAGGTATCGAGCCTGAGCGAGTCCTTCAGTTTTGCTGTGCGCTCATTCAGTGATGCCAACGAGAAAATGATTATGAACCTGCAACGCATCGAAGGCGCGATGGATAAATCCATGGCGCGAAGTGATGACCAAATGGCTTACTACGTGGCTCAGGCACGCGAAATCATTGATCTGAGCATCATGTCCCAAAAAGATATTTTTGAAGAGTTGCGTCAACTCCCAAGCAAGCAAACCTTGTTAACTGACGAGGTCAACTGATGGTTGACAGAGATTCGGGCATGGAGGAAACCGCGCCAGTCTGGGCCGTTTTCGGCGACCTGATGTCGGGTTTGCTGGGGGCTTTTGTGCTGTTGTTGGTAGGCGTTCTGGTGGTTCAGTTGCAACTGACAATGCATTTGGAAACCGAGGTGAAAAAGCGGCAAGTCGAAGAGCAGCGTCGTATGGCCCTTGAAAAAGCGTTGGCCATTCCACTGGCCTCAGGACGAATAACTTTGAATAACGGACGTATCGGTATCAGCGGCCGAGTTTTGTTTTCCTTGAATTCTGACCAATTGCAACCCGGTGGTCGGCAGCTCTTGAATAGTCTGGTCATGCCATTGCGGGCATATTTGACGTCACGGGATGAACTACTGATGATCAGTGGATTTACGGATGACAGTTCGATTCGCGAAGGCAACAGCCGGTTTGCTGATAATTGGGAACTCTCAGCCCAGCGGGCATTGACCGTAACGCGTTCATTGATCGAGGAAGGAATGCCCTCGTCAATGGTATTTGCTGCAGCCTTTGGCGCTGAACAACCGGTCACGCCCAATGTGGATGAGTCGGCGCGCTCTCAAAACCGGCGGGTCGAAATGGCGCCCGTGCCGAAGAACAGCAACTCTAAAAATCCGTCGCCATGACTGCGTCTGAAGTCAGCGAAATACATATTTCGCCAGTGAGTCAGTCGATGGGTTTCAGTTGTGAGATCGCATCTTTACGCCAAGTCGGTGCAGATCAGTATGACCCGGTGCGCCTCCATTACCTTGAGGTTTTGGCTCAACGTGCGAACGCGCAGCAAGGAGCAGTCAAACGGATTCTCGATGCCAAACTGATGCAAGGACTGGCAGATTTTAGAGAGCGGTTCACGCAAGCGCAGAGTGATGCCGAGGATGCCATCACCCTTGTTGGGCTGCAATATCCGCAGGCAACTGTCGATCTGCAGAAGTTATTTAACGCCAGTAAATTCTCAGGCGTGAGCCAATACATCAAGGCGCTTAAAAGCAGTGACCCACGAGCGTCTTTGGGCGATCTCATCCGCTCGATTGATCAACATTCCCCGGGACCTGTTGAGGGTCGTCTGGATGCAAATATCGGCACCAAAACCGAGTTGAAATCGGTACATTATTTTAGAAATACCTGGTCCAAGCTCAGCGCGGATAAGCAGGTAACTAAAGCACTTGACCAGGCGCCCAAGAACGCCGGGCCCATCAATTCTCACAGGCTGGTGCTTCAGTCGCTGGCTTTAATGCGCGATATCTCGCCTGATTATCTGAATCGTTTTGTATCCTATGTTGACACCCTGCTGTGCCTTGATCAGCACAATGAAAAAAAACTAGCGCTTGCCAAAGTAGCCGCCGAGGCTGAAAACGGCAAAAAAATGAAAGCTCGCCGCGCCCGAACCCGCTGATATGACTTTTGTCCCAATGACTCGTGTTTTTGCAGCGGCTGCATGAAATGCAAGACGTGTAGTGGCTAGCCAATCAAGGCCACGGCCTTGATCTGTACCCAGACTAGCTTGTTCGAAGCCAGTTCCAAACTGGCCGCAGAGCGCCGGGTCAGGCGCGCTAGCAGGGGTGAAGCGCCCAAGCGCAAACGAAGCAGGGTCAGTGCAGGGTGGTAATCCGTAGCGATCTGGTCCACCGTGGCGGGCAGGCAGTTCTGGATGCTGATGCCGCTGACAGGCGCCAGCGCAATGCTGACATCACGCGCCAATATGCGCACCCGAACGCTCTTACCGATGGCGTGACCGGCGTCGCGTACCCACAGGCTGCCACCTGCAAATTCAACGCGTGCCAAGTGCCAGGCGGTATCAAGCTCGGCCACCACGGCTTGCAGCACGACACCTGCGTCCTCACCCAGATGCAGCGGAAGATCAAGTCGTGCCATGGTTTCGGTTAAGGGGCCGACTGCCAATGCGCGGCCTTGCTGCATGACCACGAGGGTGTCCGCCAACCGAGCGACCTCGTCCGGCGCATGGCTGACGTAGATCACCGGAATATCCAGCTCATCATGCAGGCGCTCCAGATAGGGTAGAAACTCGTTCTTGCGTGCGACGTCCAGGGCCGCCAGCGGCTCGTCCATCAGCAGCAAACGCGGGCTGGTCAGCAGCGCGCGGGCAATCGCCACTCGCTGGCGTTCGCCACCGGAAAGACCTTGCGGCATACGCTCCAGCAGATGCGCAATGCCCAGCAGGTCGACGACGCTATCAAGCTCGATGCGCCGTTCAGCCGGTGCCACCCGCGCCTGACCGTACAGCAGATTGCGCCGCACACTCAGGTGCGCAAAAAGGGCCGCTTCCTGGAAGACATAGCCCAGGGGGCGCTGGTGCGTCGGCATGAAAAACGCGTCGCTTTGCCAAACTTCGCCATTCACCGTGAGCTGCCCAACGGGGGTGCGGGTAAGACCGGCCATGCAGCGCAGCAAAGACGTTTTGCCGCAACCCGAGGGGCCGAACAGGGCGGTGACCCCTTTGCCTGGCAACTCCAGGTCCACATCAAGCTCGAAACCCGAATAGCTTAGTTTGAAGCGCGCCTGAATACTCATGGCTGGCGGTTCCATCCGCGGCTGTACAGCAGCAACAGCACCAGAAACGAAAAGCCCAGCATGCCACCGGCCAGCCAATGCGCATGGCTGTATTCGAGGGCTTCCACATGGTTGTAAATGGCCATGGACAGCACCTGGGTTTGGCCCGGAATGTTGCCGCCAATCATCAGCACCACCCCAAACTCACCCACCGTGTGGGCAAAACCAAGAACAGCTGCCGTGATGAACCCCGGAAGGGCCAAAGGCAGGGCCACGCTGACAAACGCATCCCAGGGCGAGGCGCGCAAGGTGGCGGCGGCTTCCAGGGGTTGATCCCCCATGGCGGCAAAGGCCTGCTGCAGGGGTTGTATGACAAAGGGCATGGAGTAGATGACCGAGGCCACCACCAAGCCCGAGAAGGTGAAAGGGAGCAGGCCCAGGCCCAGTGCTTGGGTAAGCTGGCCCACTGGCCCCTGCGGCCCCATCAGCACCAGCAGATAGAAGCCCAGCACGGCGGGTGGTAGCACCAGCGGCAAGGTAACGATCGCACCCACCACATTTTTAAGCCTTGAGCGGCTGCGCGCCAGCCACCATGCGATGGGCGTACCTAAGGCAAGCAGCAGCAGCGTGGTGAGACCGGCCAGCTTGGCGGTCAACACAATGGCGATGACATCAGGGGACATGGAGAAATTTGGGCTATTCTTATTTGGCGAAGCACATACTGTAGTCGCTGCATTCTCCTCTTGGTTCTGCACGCGTTCTTTGCATGTTTAAGACAATTCGTAGCCAAAGGACTTGATGATGGCCCGGGCTTTGTCAGTTTTCAGGAATTTCATCAGGGCCTCCGCGGCCGGTTTGCCTTTGCCCTTGTTCAGAATGACAGCGTCCTGACGGATGGGGGTATACAGGTTGGGTGGGACCAGCCACGACGAGCCTTCAATCTTGCCGCCTTTGAGCACTTGTGACAGTGCGATAAACCCGAGTTCGGCATTGCCGCTGCTGATGAACTGATAGGCCTGGGAGATGTTTTCTGCAGTCACGATCTTGGGCTGCACAACGCCATACACCCCCAACGCCTTCAGGGTCTGCATGGCCGCTGTGCCATAGGGGGCGAGCTTTGCGTCTGCCATGGACAGATGTTCAAAACGCCCCGTCTTCAAGACATCGCCCGCAGCATCCACCAGCCCCGGTCTGGCCGACCACAGCACCAGTTTTCCGACCGCGTAATTGAATTGGGTTTCTGCGACGGCTGTATTTTCTTTGACGAGTTTGGCCGGTGTTTCGTCGTCGGCTGACAGCAGCACTTCAAAGGGTGCGCCGTTTTTGATCTGGGCGTAAAACTTTCCTGTGCCGCCATAGGACGCCAGCACCTTGTGACCAGTGTCCTTCTCGAATTCGGCGGTAATGCGCTTCATGGGCCCAGTGAAGTTGGACGCCACGGCAACGGAGATTTCATCGCCTTGGACCGGACATGCCAGCACTATCAGGGAGGTCCAAAAAAAGGCTTGTAGATGCCAAAGTTTCATGCCAACACCAATATTTAAAACAAAAAATAAATCTAAGCCAACCGTCTATCATGCGTTGCCGGTGAAGCGCTGTTAGCTACCCGATTTGACGTCAACACCACGCTGTGAAAACTGCGCGATCTTTTCTCCGACTCACACCAATTAATTGTCATGCCAATAGGGAAGCATGCGTCGCCAAATAAATCACGAGCTGATTCGAGACCCCATCGATAATCATGATCGATGAAGAAGTTTCCTATTCACCCTGCTAATCCAGATCGAATCTGCTGGGGCTGTGACATTTATTGTTCGGTCAACTCGATGGCCTGTGCGAACGAACGCTCGCCACACCCATCAGAGTTGTTTGGTCCGGACTGGCTGGATTGGAGCAACGACCGACAAACGAAGCCTGCCATGTCGGAAGTTATGGATGACGTCAAGGCTCAATGTGTTCCGATCAAGTAATGTTGGCTGCCAAAGTCTAACTATTAAAGAAGCTAAGAATGATGTTCCATTCCAAAATAGGTAGTCGCTCACTGATCAAATTAATAGTTGTGGTGGCTGTCGTTATCCATCTGGCTGAGCTATTAATCATGCTGGCCATTCACTTTGTTCTGGTGCCGACCTTTGGGAAAATGGTGCCCTCCCTTTTTTGGGAGTTTTTAGATCCGTTCCTCCTGACCATTATTGTTGCTCCCACCCTCTATGCTTTGGTTTTTCTGCCCATGAGGAAGCAGCAGTTCGCGCTTAAGCATATTAATGAAGAACTCAGCCGCTACCAAGGTATTCTGGAAAAATCGAAGGCGAGTGAAGCACGATGGCATCGGGAGAAAATGTCTGCCCTTGCGGCCATGGCGACTACTGTTTCGCACGAGGTGGCTAATCCGCTGGCGACGATCACAGCGCTTGCCGAGCAGACTGCAGACCTGCAGGCGAACGGCACGAGTTGTGAATGCCAACCAGACATGCTTCTGGAGCAAACCATGCGCATTGCCGCCATGATGCGAAGAATGTCGGATTTCGTTTCGGCGCGCAACGAGACGCCCGAGCCAGTCGACGTGAATCAACTGGTTAAAGCGGTCTGCGACTTTATGAGTTTTGACAAGCGTTTTAGCGCCACAACCATCGAGTTTCAACAGGGTGTCAAGTTGCCGGCACGCGTCATCGTTCCGGATCACCTGACCGAGGCGCTCATGAACCTTTTGCAGTCGTGTGTCGAAGACGACGACGAGCGATGGCTCGCGCCAAGACGTATTGGTGTCGAAACCAAACTGTGTGAATTAGACGTGCGGATTCGCATCACCTGCGAAGGGGCGTCCAACGCACTCGTGTCTGTCGATGCAACGACGGGCGCACTGATACAGGGCATGGGTGGGAAAATTTCAATGTCCGACGGGGTGATCGAGATGCTTCTGCCGCAGCCTGAAGAGTCCATCTTGACGGCTTAGTTTTTTATAGATAGGGCTTGAGCCAGCCTAGCCCGGAAGACGTGCCTCCGACTTGCATGCCCGCGTTGGGTCGATATTCGCAACCCACCCAACCGGTGTAGCCCAACTCATCCAGCACCGAAAACAGATAGGGATAGTTCAATTCACCCAGATCGGGTTCGTGTCGCTGTGGCACACCGGCAATCTGAATATGACCAACATGACCAGTAGGCAGGTACTGGCGCAGCTTGATCGCCAGGTCACCTTCGACGATCTGGCAGTGGTACAGGTCCATTTGCACCTTGAGGTTGGAGGCGCCGACGTCTGCAAGTACCTGGTGGGCCTGGTCCTGTCGATTAAGGAAAAATCCGGGAATATCCCGGGTGTTGATAGGTTCAATCAATAGGTCAACCCCCTGCTTGACAGCTTCAAGAGCAGCCCAGCGAAGTTGGCTGATGTAAGTAGGGTAATAAGCGTCACGTGCTGCGCCAGCAGGCAGCGACCCTGCCATGACATGGAGGCGGGGGCAGTTGAGGGCTGCAGCGTAGGTCAGTGCTTTGCCAATGCCTTCGCGAAACTCGGCTTCACGCCCGGGAAGGCAAGCCAGCCCGCGCTCACCCGCCGCCCAGTCGCCGGGTGGGGTGTTGAACAGCACTTGTTGAAGGCCATGGGCTTTGAGCCGTTCGGCGATTTCTCGGCTTTCAAAAGCGTACGGAAATAAATACTCGACGGCTTTGAATCCGTCTTGTGCAGCGGCTTCAAAACGGTCCAGGAACTCAAGCTCGGGGTAAAGCATGCTGAGGTTGGCGGCAAAACGGGGCATGGCGTCCTTTCTATTTAACTTGCTATGGAGCGGTTAAGCATTTGCTTTGACCTCGACCAGATTGGACCTTGCCCCATGTGGCGCGGAATGAGGGGTGCATCATCGTTCCTCGGAGTGGCTTGCACAAAAACTGGCACATGTGGGGTTTTCTGAGCGTTCAAAGCAGCCCTGAGCATAGGCCAGAGGCGAAATTTTTCAAACGACTTTGGTTGCAATATGGGAGAAGATTTGTGCCAGTCAGGTTGGGTGTGTGGTCAAGCCGGCGCACTAGCTGAAATACCCCGCGTCAATGGGTGATGACCTGCGAAAATCGGTATTGAAATCCGCAAATTTTGTTGATTTTCATGATTTAAAGGATGGGAACATCTGACCACTCCGGTCGGGTAAGTCCACTTGGGGCATTGACTGGTTACATTAGAGGGGTACACGTTGTTGTTTACTCCACCAGACAACACACTGACCCAGGTCAAACCACACTGCTCTAAATCCCCTATGACAATTGATAATCACAAAAGAGCTGTGCTAACCATTGCAGCATTGACGCAACTGGTAGAGACTAAAAGACGATTGGCACCTGATGATGCTGCCGGTCGTGAAA
This sequence comes from Rhodoferax sp., assembly GCF_037143375.1. GTDB lineage: Bacteria > Pseudomonadota > Gammaproteobacteria > Burkholderiales > Burkholderiaceae_C > Rhodoferax. The sequence continues at coordinate 35,367 of NZ_JBAWYV010000003.1, forward strand.
CGATGCTTTATCTTGAACGTTTGGTGATCAATGGCACCGTGACTGCGCGCGATGAGATCCTGAAATGTTTCGCGAAAGATGAGACGTTCACACGGGTATTAATGGAGAAGCGTGCGCTCGAGCTGACTTGATGACCTCGGCGCCCTCTCGGGGCAGGGGTGGCGAACGCGATGTCCCCACCCCCGAATAAAAACCGCTGGTTTAGTTGGTGCCAGCGTCAGCCGTAGCGGCTGACATAGCTGGCTGTGCCAGCATGTAGCTGCCGGCAGGTCCGGCCGTAATGCGACCCAACTCCATCAATTTCTTGAGCGCTGCAGTCATCGAGCCCAACGCAATATCAGCTTCTTTGGCCATGGCAGTTTGGCTGATTTCAGAGTAATCAGAGGTGTTGAGCACGCGCTCCAGTTTGGGCAGCAACTTGGCGGCATTGCCATTCAACTCGCCGGGCTGGGCTTTTACTTTGGTGCCTTTGGCGGCGACCGACTTGGCTTTGCTTGCTGCTGCCTTGGGTTTGGACTTGGCGGGTGCTGCAGCGACCGGAGCGCTGACGCTGGCTTTCTTGGACTTGGCGGCTTTCTTCTTGGCTTTGATCACCACATCGGTGGGTGCCAGGTCAATGATGACGGGCTTGGTTTTCTTGGCGTTCTTGGTCTTGCCACTGGCGACAGGCGCGGTGGCAACGGGTGCGACCACAGCTTTTTTGGCCGCACGTTGAGGGGTGGCTGCTACTGGCGAGGACACCACGCTGGGTTGGTCATCGCCGGTGAGCTTTGATGCGACCTGAAATACCTTTTTGATCTCCGCCTCGATCCCGGCCAGGGTTTGCGACAAGCGCGCCACTGTTTTCCAGTTCTCAATCAGGGCGTCATTGCTTGCGTTGTAAGGGTTGGCAGCAATCGCGGCATGGACGCGGTCGGCATAGTTCTTTGCCGCTTGTTTGAGCTTTTCGTCAGCGGTGAAGGCGGCAGCGCCGGCTTTTTGAATGGCGATGAGGGTCGAGCTGGAGAGGGACATAGGTAGAGGTCTTTGTAGTAATTGAACAAAAGAGCGGCGAGCGTTTGGTCAGGTAACCCACAAGAGCGGGGTAGGTGATCAACGAGCAACGAAGCCATCTCTGGACAAGTATTTTAGCGCGCAGTAGTTTTTAGTCAAAAAAGCTAGGAATAACGTGTGTGATTAATACTCATGAAATGTGTTCCTATTGCCCTCCTGCCGAGTGATGGAGCGCGGGTAACCGGGCACGGGCTGTGACCAGGGCTTCCCGGGTAACTTCGGTCATGATGACGGCCGGGCCGGTCTCGTGTTGCACCAGAACTTGCCCCCACGGATCGATCACCATACTGTGTCCCCAGGTGCGTCTTTGGTTGTCATGCACGCCGCCCTGCGCCGCAGCCAGTACATAGGCGAGGTTTTCAATGGCGCGTGCGCGTAGCAGCACCTCCCAATGCGCCTGTCCGGTAGTGAAGGTGAATGCACTCGGCACCAGCAGCACATCGGCGGCCAGTTCACGGTACAACTCGGCAAAGCGCAAGTCGTAGCAAACGCTCAGGCCGATCCGGTAAGTATGGCCATCGATGGACGGCAACTCGAAACTCACAGCTTGGGTGCCCGCTTGCAGCACGAGGGCCTCGTCATAGCGCTCGATGCCATTGTCAAAGCGAAACAGATGAATCTTGTCATAGCGCGACACGCACTGGCCCGTCGGATCAAAGACCAGACTGCTGTTGCGCACGCGCTGGGCTTCATTGGTAGCAATAGGCAGGGTGCCGCCTACGATCCACAGGCCCAGGTCACGGGCCGCCTGACTCAAAAAGTCCTGAATGGGTCCGTGTCCCATGGTTTCCTGGATGGCCAGTTTGTCGGTGTCCTGTGCTCCCATGAGGCAAAAGTATTCGGGCAAGACCGCGAGTTCGGCGCCTTGCTGCGCCGCCTGTGTCAGCAATTGTCTGGCCATGTCCAGGTTGCGTTGCAAGTCGGTGCCTGAGACCATCTGGAGGGCAGCAATTTTCATGACGTGAATTCCTTAATAGGGAGGTGCAGGCCTCTGGCGTTCGACAGCTTTGCCTGCGATCAGGAAATCGTACTATGACGAGACCACCCAGTTCGGGATAATCGTTGGAATCATCGCGAAATTCAACCTTTTAAAAGAAGATACCCATGAAAATTCTCATGCTCCATGGCATCAACCACGACATGTTTGGCAAGCGTGACCCGGTTCAATACGGCACCATCACGCTGGATGAAATCAATGCCAGGCTGACGGCGCTAGGTCTGGAGTTGGGTGCCGAAGTGGCCAACTTCCAGACCAATCACGAAGGGGCGATGTGTGAGCGCATTCATCAGGCCTATGCCGAGTGCGTGGACGCCGTGCTGATCAACGCCGGTGCCTGGACCCACTACAGCTATGGCATTCGTGATGCGCTGGCGATATTGACGTGTCCGATTGTGGAGGTGCACATGTCCAACATCCACGCCCGCGAGACCTTTCGCCACCACTCGGTGTTCGCCGAGATTGTCAAAGGCCAGATTTGTGGCTTTGGCGTGGACAGCTATCTGCTGGGGCTGCGAGCCGGTGTCTCGGCGGTTCAGGCCGCCAGTTCGGCCAGTTGAGCCTTGAGGGCGGCGTTTTCCAGGCTGAGCTCGGTGATGGTTTGACGCAGGCGGGCGATGATGCCTGCTGGCGTTTCCGGTTCAGAGCGCTCGACGGCGCGGGTTTCGCGCACTTGACGGGCCGCTTGTTGCAGTTCTTTTTTGCCGCCAGCCACGGCCGCGACTTGTTCATGCACTGGCAACGAGGCCACGCTGGCGGCTGCGTTGATGGAAATCGTGCCGGACTTGATGGCGGCCACCAACTCGGGCGCGGCTGATTTCTGGATCTTTTCGATCTGGCTGATGGTGTTGCTGCTGATGCGCGCAGCCTTGGCGATGGACTCGCGGGTGACCAGGGGCGCCGGCGTTGTGGGCGATTCCGATGGCGCTGCGTCACTCATTGGCACATGAACACGAGCCGCCAAAATGTCCTTTTTGCGCAAGGCCAGCACTCCGCGCTGAAAGTCAGACACGCTGCGCCGGCCCAGATGCTGGTCAATCATCCACAGGTGGACATCGTTAATCGAGTTGAAACGCGTGTTTTGCACTGTGTTGAAAGGAATGCCGTGCCGGGTGCAAATGCCAAAGCGGTTATGCCCATCCACCAGCACTTCGCCCCACAACACCAGCGCATCCCGGCAACCCTCAGCCAGCAGACTGCGCTCCAGGGCATCGTGCTCGTCGGGGGTCAGCGGGTCGATGTAGGCAAGCAGTTCTTCGTTGACCGTGATGTTCATGGTGGGCAGGCAGGTAATGGCAGGGGCGCCATTCTAAAAGCCCCCAGCGTTAGGCTGCCTCACCGGTGCCCGGTGCGCCATCGACGTAGACTTAAAAAAATTTAAGCCATTTAGGCCTCTAGCCCCCGTAGTAACTGCGCAAGCAGCTATATATTTCGGAGTGAAATTAGCCTGAGACCAGATTCTTGTAAACACCACAGCCGATATAAACATCATCGAGCTGCTGCACAAAAGACATTTTGGTTTGCACGCGCCCATTGGACGGGTTGGTGATGTCGTACTCCACCCAACCCGGCTCCCGTTCGGCTTGGGAGATGATCGAATCCAGCAGACCCGCACCATCGATGCCGGGAATGTCCTGCACGCGGGTACCTACTTTGGCCTGATTGCCGCCAAATGCCAGGTAGGCGCCGTTGCAATCCAGCGCAAACATGTACATGTCGCGGTCAAAAAAGCCTTTATCAGACTGCGTCAGATCCCGCAGATATGCATCCCGAGAGCCACATTGGCGACGGTAGTCAGCTGCCCGCTCCACAAGCGCCATGGCTTCATCGGCAGTGCCTTGCTGCAGCTTGAAAACAACCACAGCTTCAGACAGGGTGGCGGCGCGCACCTCCAGGTCATTGGCTTGGTTGACCGCCCGCTCAACCAGCGCAGCGTTTTGCTGGGTGATCTCATCCAGTTGGCGAATGGCCGCCGTGATTTCGGTCAGGCCCGCGCTTTGCTCGGCACTGGATGCCGAGATTTGCGACATGTTGGTGGCCACCCCCCGGATACCGTCCACCACCTGCGTCATGTTGACGCCCGCTTTGCGGATCTGCGCCACGCCGGTTGCGACCTGGGTAGAAGACGCTTCAATCAATTGCCGGATCTCCTTGGATGACGCGGCTGAACGCTGCGCCAGCGAGCGCACCTCGCTGGCCACGACGGCAAAGCCACGGCCAGATTCGCCGGCACGCGCCGCTTCCACTGCGGCGTTGAGCGCCAGGATATTGGTCTGAAATGCCAGACCATCAATGACGCTCACGATTTCATCCATCCGGCGGGTGCTCGACTGAATGGCCTCGACCGAGCCAATGGCCTCTGTCATTGCCCGGGCGCCGTGCTCGGCCACATCGCGCACCCCACCGGCCATGCCGGCCGACTGTTGTGCTGCGCGCGCATTGTCTTGTACGGTGGCAGACAACTCCTGCACACTGGCAGCGGTTTGCTCCAGGTTGGCGGCTTGCTGCTCGGTGCGGTCAGACAAGGCGCGATTGCCCTGCGCCAAGCTCCCGCCTGCACTCGACACCAAGGCGGAATTGCTGCGAACACTGGCCACCATCGCTGAAAAATTATTGGCCATGGTGTCCATGGTGAGAGACATTTCGGCCAACTCGTCTTTGCCCGCAATGCGCCGACGTTGGCCCAGATTGCCGCTTGCTGTCTGCTGCATGCCGACCAACATCTGGCGTAAATCCGCAATAAAGCTGATGTGAAAAGCCAGCAGGAAATACAGCATGACCAGCACGCAAAAGCCGCTGCCCAGTGTTGACAGCCAGAGCAAGCGCTGGGTGGTTTCATAACGGGCCTGCAGAAGTTTGCCACTGGCGGCTATGGCAGAACGCTGGTAGTCCGCCACCGCCTCAATGGCTTGTGTGCCCGCTTGGAAGAAAATCTGCGGCTCACCCGTGGCCGCATTCGGTGCGAACCGCAGTCGAGCATTTTGAGAGAACTGGGTGCTGGCTTGCAAGGCTTTGTCTGCCAGGAGGTCCGTCACCGCAGCGTCTTTCAACGCCATTAAATAATATTGAAGATCTCGGACGCCCGCGTCCAGCGCATCAAGTTGGGTGCGCACCCGAACAGCGCCGGCCTCATCCAGCGTTGGCTGGCTCAAGATCCCCGCGCCTTGGCCGCGCAATTTGCCCAACTGTTCAGCCAAGGGGTGGGTGCGTGAAACAACCATATCAATCAACAAGTGGGTCGCCGGATCGGGGTCAAAAAGCAGGCTTGATTGCTTGGCCATCCCGTAAACAAAACGCCCCAAGTCATCGATTAACTCGGTGTGCAGGGTGAAACTGGCCGCGGCGGTCTTGCCCTCAAGTGCGGGCACCAGCCCCTCAAGCCGTGAACGCAGACCGGTCCATTCGCCTTGATAGGGTGCGGTTTTGTTGGATAAAAGCTTGCGATCAAGGGCGTCGCGGGATTGATTCATGGCGGTGCGGCTGTTGTCGCGCTCCGCCTGCGCCGCCGTGTTGCCCGATAAAACCATATTGGTTTGGCCACGGTGGGCCTGCAATTGGCGAATCAGCGTGTTGGCATCGCCCACCATGCCAATGCCTTGCAACTCGTCGCGGGTCAGATTCAGCGAATGGTTTTGTATCCAGACCAACTGCAGGAGGACCAACAGCAAAGGTCCTAACAAGGCCAATGCCATCAAGGTCAGTTTGATGCCAAAGTGCATCTGGCGCATGATCCAAATGCCGGGGGAAAACAGTGTTTTCAAGTTCAAGGTGCTACTTTCCAATATTTTTCTCCCTGGTGAATTAAACAACTTTTTCTGCCGCAAATGCAATGAAATACCGGGTACAAACCCTTGCCCGAAATGACCGAAGTCCTGCTGAACTCGGTGGGTCGTGGCGATGAATGGCTTGTCACAATTCTTTGTAAGAATTGGAAACCATGGGCCAGTCTCCGGTGAATTTCGTTCAAGATCAGCAGCCTCCTTTTGTAAAAACGCGTGGCGCTCGTGGTCCCATCCCCGTATTCAAGAAAGCGAAAGTTGGACATTAAAAAATCACTGCTTCTGGTCCTTTTGGGCCTTTCAATCATGCCGACGCACGCTGCCGACAGCTTAGTTTTGACCGGCGCAGGTTCGTCGGCCGCCGCGCCCATTTACCGGAGTTGGGGTGAGGAATACCAAAAGAAAAGTGGCATCAGTCTGGCCTATGAGTCCATCGGGTCTTCGGCGGGCATCAAAAAGATCCAAGCCAGTCAGACGGGTTTTGGTGCCTCGGATGTGGCACCCCCGTTGGCTGAACTTAAAAAGAACGGGCTCGTCCTGTTCCCCATTGCAATTACAGGCATCGCTCCGGTCATTAACTTGCCCAAAGTGGGCGACGCTCAGTTGCACTTGTCGGGCCCGGTGCTGGGGCAGATATATCTGGGCCTCATCTCGCAGTGGAACGACCCGGCCATCGCCCAACTCAATCCTGAGCTGAACTTGCCCGCCTTGGCCATCAAAGTGGTGGTGCGCAGCGATGGTTCCGGAACGACCTACAACTTTGCGGACTATCTGGCCAAGGTCAACCCCCTTTGGAAAGAAAAGCAGGGTGTGAAAACCAGCTTTGTCTGGCCCGCCCAGTTTCTGGCGTCCAAGGGCAGCGAAGGTGTGGTGAATGCGGTCAAGGAGACCGTCGGGGCGATCGGCTATGTGGATTACGGCTACGTCAAGGTGAACAAGTTGCGTACGGTTCAGTTGGTGAATGCCGAGGGTGATTTGTTGGCGCCCTCCATCGGCGCCTTTCGGGCGGCTTTGCACAATAGCGACTGGGGCAGTAGCGGTACTTTTGCCAGCACCCTCACCAACATGCCCGGCAAGGGCACGTGGCCGATCACGATGGGCACCTTTGTATTGGTACCCCAAGTTGCCCAGAATGCCGAGCTCACACGTCAGGTATTGCAGTTCTTTGTCTGGGCGTTCATCAATGGCGATACGCTGGTCCAGCAAAACAACTTTGTCAGGCTACCGGACCGCATTCAGGCCCTGGCTTTCAAGGCGATCTCATCGGTCAAGGATCCAGCCGGGAAAACGCTCAATCTGAGTCTGAAGTGAGTCCTTATTTTTCGACCTTGACCGGCGGTTTGCAGTCAAAGCAAAAGAACATGGGTGAGTTGAGAAACCGCTTGATGGTGCCGTTTCTTCTCAGTCGGTGATGGCCGCATTTGATGCAACTCATTGTTTCACCCGTGCCGCCCACCCCTTGAAATGGGGAACCATTTTCTTTAGAGGTGTAGCGCAAGCCGGTTTGGGAGATGAGTGTTTCTGCGTTGTTGTACATATTTTGGCCCGTCCCTCAGTAGTAATTTGATTTTGATCGACCACGGTTTCATTTTTATGACACTGAAACTATTTCATATTAATGATAAACAAGTGACGCGAGTTCATCATTGCGCAACTGCTTGTCAGATGGTGGAAAATTAAAAACAGGAATCGGGCCACTCAAAGGCGCAGAATTAGGCCCCACGCCATTCAGGTTGGCGACAGGACTATCCAGTAAATTAACATCGGTCAAACTAATTAACCACAAGTAAGAGGACATCAATGGCTGCCGGAAATTCAAAAATTATCTATACGCTCACTGACGAGGCGCCGTTGCTGGCGACTTGTTCTTTTCTGCCTGTCATCCGGGCATTTGCCGGCCCCGCAGGAATCGACATCGTCAAGAGCGACGTTTCGGTGGCGGCCCGTATTCTTTCCGAGTTTTCTGACTGCCTCACGCCCGAGCAGCAAGTGCCCGACAACCTGGCCGAATTGGGGCGTCTGACCCAGTTTGCTGACACCAACATCATCAAGCTGCCCAATATCAGTGCCTCGGTGCCGCAGTTGACTGCTGCGATCAAAGAACTGCAGGCGAATGGCTTCAAAGTCCCTGACTTTCCTGAAAATCCAAAAACCGACGAAGAAAAGGTCATCAAGACCCGTTATTCCAAGTGCTTGGGCAGTTCGGTAAATCCGGTGCTGCGCGAAGGTAATTCTGACCGCCGTGCACCCATGGCCGTCAAGCGCAACGTGCGCAAGCACCCGCATTCGATGGGCAAGTGGAGCATGGCTTCGCAGACCCACGTCGCGCACATGACGCACGGCGACTTTTACCACGGTGAAAAGTCGCTGACGCTGGACAAGGCGCGTGACGTCAAGATGGAATTGATCACCAAGAGCGGCAAAGCCATTGTGCTCAAGCCCAAGTTGGCCCTGCTTGACGGTGAAATCATCGACTCGATGTTCATGAGCAAGAAAGCCCTGTGCGAGTTCTATGAAGATCAACTCGAAGATGCCCGCCAAACCGGCGTGCTGTTCTCGCTGCACGTCAAGGCGACGATGATGAAGGTTTCGCACCCGATCGTTTTCGGTCATTGCGTGCGGATTTTCTACAAGGATGCTTTCGCCAAGCACGCCAAGCTGTTCGAAGAGTTGGGTGTCAATGTCAACAACGGCATGTCCAACCTGTACGACAAGATCGCCAAGTTGCCTGAGTCACTGCGCGAAGAGATTGAGCGTGACCTGCACGCCTGCCACGAGCACCGTCCCGTGCTGGCGATGGTCGACTCGGCCAAGGGCATCACCAACTTCCACTCGCCAAGCGATGTGATCGTCGATGCCTCCATGCCCGCCATGATCCGCATCGGCGGCAAGATGTGGGGACCAGACGGCAAGCCAAAAGACACCAAGGCCGTCATGCCTGAGTCCACCTTTGCCCGCATCTACCAGGAGATGATCAACTTCTGCAAGACCAACGGCAATTTTGACCCCGTCACCATGGGCACGGTGCCCAACGTTGGCCTGATGGCCCAGCAGGCTGAGGAATACGGCTCGCACGACAAAACATTCGAAGTGCCGGAAGACGGCGTGGCCAATATCACCGACCTCGCCACCGGCGAAGTGCTGCTGTCGCAAGACGTTGAAGCCGGCGACATCTGGCGCGCCTGCCAGGTCAAGGATGCCCCGATCCGCGACTGGGTCAAACTGGCCGTGAACCGCGCCCGTAATTCCGGCATGCCCGCAATTTTCTGGCTGGACCCGTATCGTCCCCATGAAAACGAACTGATCAAGAAGGTCGAGCTGTACCTCAAAGACCACGACACCACCGGTCTCGACATCCAGCACATGTCGCAAGTCCGCGCCATGCGCTTCACGCTGGAACGCGTGATTCGCGGCATGGACACCATCTCGGTGACCGGCAATATCCTGCGCGATTACCTGACCGACCTGTTCCCGATCATGGAACTGGGCACCAGCGCCAAGATGCTCTCCATCGTGCCTTTGATGGCCGGTGGCGGCATGTTCGAGACTGGCGCGGGCGGCTCAGCTCCCAAGCACGTCAAACAGTTGGTGGAAGAAAATCACCTGCGTTGGGATTCGCTGGGCGAGTTCCTGGCCTTGGCGGTGTCGCTGGAAGACATCAGCCAAAAGACCGGCAACAAAAAGGCGGCACTGCTGGCCAAGACGCTCGACGATGCCACGGGCAAGCTGCTCGACAACGGCAAAGGTCCTTCGACCCGCACCGGCGAGATCGACAACCGTGGTAGTCATTTCTACCTCGCCATGTACTGGGCACAGGCGCTGGCTGAGCAGACCGAAGACAAGGAAATGCAAGCGCATTTCGCAGCGCTGGCCAAAAACCTGACCGACAACGAGCCACAAATCGCTGCCGAGTTCAAGGCCGTCCAGGGCAAGCCGGTGGACATCGGTGGTTATTACGTCGCCGACCCCGTCAAGGTCAAAGCCGTCATGCGCCCAAGTGCTACGTTCAACGCTGCCCTGAAGGCTGCGCGCATCTAACGCTCAAGCAAGAGCGATAGAGAGTCAAAGAGGCCCCTCGGGGCCTCTTTGCATTGGAACGACATAAACCCTCGTCAGCGTCGCCGGAAAAGATCGACTTTCCATCTGGAAAATTACGAAACAGGCGCAAAAATGTTCGTCATCCATCGACATTCCGGAATAACAATAGCAACTGTTTGAGTCGTTGAAGGTCGATCCGCGCCATGAACCCTGAACTCTCCCTGAAGCTGGCGGCAGCCGTTGAAAACATGCCGGCATTTCCTAAAAGCGTCCAGAAAATTCTGGAACTGACGCGTGACGTCAATTGCTCGCCCAAGGACCTGGTGCAGGTGATTGACAAAGACCCGGTGGTCACCGTCAAGGTGCTGCGGGTCGTCAACTCCGCCTATTACGGCCTGCCCAAGCAGATCACCTCGGTCAACCATGCGGTGGTTTACCTGGGCTTTAACGCGGTCAAGAACCTGGCCTTGAGCATTGCCGCCATCGGCATGTTGCCGGCCGAAAATGCGGCCGGGTTCAACGGCCAGCAGTATTTGGTGCACTCGCTGGCCACCGCCAGCATTGCCAAGCAACTGGCGCTGCGCCTGCCCACTGCCGATCCGATGGACTGCTTTATTGCGGGTTTGCTGCATGACTTTGGCAAGGTGGTGATCGCCCAGTTCATGCCCAGGGAATTTCGTCGCGCACTGGAAACCAGCGTCTGGAACGAGATCGCACTGCACCTGGCCCTGCGTCAAGTGATGGGAGTGGATCACGCCATGGTGGGGGCGATGCTGGTTGAAAAGTGGCGGTTTCCTTCTGATTTGGTGGAAACCATTCGCTACCAGTACAGCCCGCAAAGCATGGACACGCCTATGCTGGCCTGCGTTTTTTCTGCTAACCAGATCAGCAAGCAACTTGAAACCGGGCGTGCCTTCGCGCCCCTTGTGCAAGAGTTGCCGCTCACCATCTCAACACGACTGGGGGGCTCGCTCAGCGAAGTGATGGCGTCTCTTGGCGACTTGGATATGGTGTTGCATGAAGCACGGCAATTTTCAAAATTCTGAGCCGTCGCGCATAATTATTTTGCTATTTTTTGTGTAGCTACTTGCGCAGGCGTGACGAGGGCTACAGCCTGATTTCATATAAATTCAGGGGTCTCCACGATTTTCAGGGAATGCTGTTTAATACGGTTTGTAGTGCTCAAAATCACGATTTTTTGAACCCAAAATGCTGCCGCTCTATTTTCCAACGGTGCCTGTCATCACGAAAGCCTTGCCATGAAGTTTGAGCCTTCCAAGTCGATTGCAGCGCAACATAGTGCCAAACAGTTGCTGGACGTCATCGCCGACGGTTCCTCGGATGCGATTTTTGCCAAAGACCGGGAAGGGCGCTACCTGCTGGTGAACCCGGAGACGGCACGGGTGATTGGTAAAACCGCAGATCAGGCGCTGGGGCATGATGATCGGGACCTGTTTCCGTTGGCGCAGGCCGAGATGATCCGCGCCAATGACGTGCGGGTGATGGCTGACAGCCAGACCCATACCTACGAAGAAACCCTGCAAACCACCCAAGGCGAACGCACTTTTCTGGCCACCAAAGGGCCGTTGCTGGATGCACAAGGGCAGGTCGTTGGCATGTTTGGTATCTCGCGTGACATCACGGAGCGCAAGCAAGCCGAAGCCAGGATATTGCGTCTGACCCAGGTCTATGCCGCCCTTAGTCGTTCCAACGAAGCCATTGTGCGCAGCCATAACGAGTGGGTGCTGTTCCCGAAAATATGCCAGGCCACGGTGCAGTCCGGGGGCATGAAAATGGCCTGGATTGGCTGGTTTGACGAGGTCACCCAATGTATCAAGCCCGTGGCTTCTTTTGGTCAGGGTGAGGCGTACCTGGCCGACATCCGGATTACAACCGATGCCGCTGATCCTCATGGCCAGGGTCCGAGTGCCCAAGCTCTGCGTGACAACCAGCCACAGTGGTGTCAGGACTTTCTCAACGACCCCGCCACTGCGGCGTGGCACGAGCGTGGTGCCCAATTTGGCTGGGCCGCCTCGGCCGCCTTGCCATTGCGCCAAAACGGCGTGGTGGTGGGCACCTTTAATCTGTATGCGGGCGAGGTCAATGCTTTCGACGCCGACAACCGCAATTTGCTGCTGGAGATGGCCACCAACATCAGTTTTGCCCTCGATGGTTATGCCAACGAAGCCTCGAGAAAAGTAGCCAATGAAGCGCTGCGCGCGAGCGAGGAGCGTAATCGTTCGATCACACGGGCAGTCTTTGACGCCATCATCACCTCTGACAGTGCCGGAAATATTGCCGGCTGGAACCTGGGTGCAGAGCTGATTTTTGGCTACAAGGAATCCGAAGTGATGGGCCAGCCCATGACCTTGCTGATGCCCGAGCGCTTTAAGGCGGGACATCTTGCGGGCATGAGTCGCATGCATGCTGTGACTGAGCATCATTTTTCCGGCAAAGCAATGGAGCTGAAGGGCCTGCGTAAAAATGCGACCGAGTTCCCCATGGAGCTGACGCTGGCCCGCTGGGAAAGCAGCAAGGGCTGGTTTATCACCGGGGTGATTCGCGACATCACCGAACGCAAGGCCCAGCAAGCCCAGCTCAAAGTTACCGCCCAGGTGTTTGCCCAAGGCAAGGAAGGCATTGCGGTCACCGATGCCAGCGGCAACATCCTCATGACCAATGCGGCCTTCACCAAGATCACCGGCTACACCGAGGACGAGGTGCGGGGCAAGAACCCGCGTATCCTGACGTCGGGGCGGCAGAGTCCGGCTTTCTACACCGCGATGTGGGAGGCGCTGCGGGCCGAGGGGCAGTGGGCCGGTGAGATCTGGAACCGGCGCAAGGAGGGCACGGTTTACCCCGAGTGGTTGACGATCACCGCCATGCGGGATGCGAACCGGCAAATCACACACTATGTCGGCAACTTCAGCGACCTGAGTGACGCCAAGGCCGCCGAGAGCCGGATTCAGTGGTTGTCTCATTTCGATGTGCTCACCGGTTTGCCCAACCGCACCCTGCTGCAAGACCGGACCGAGAGTGCCATCAACCGAGTGCAGCGCGCGAATGAGCCCCTGGCCATGATGATGATCGGCATTGACCATTTCAAAAGTGTCAACGACACACTGGGCTACCGCGTCGGCGATGAACTCCTGCTGGAGATGGCCAAGCGGCTCAGCAGTTCGGTGCGCGACCAGGACACCGTGGCGCGACTGGGCGGCAAAGAATTCGTACTGGTACTGCCCGATACCCCCGCCAGTGGCGCCGCGCACCTGGCCAGTGATTTGCTATGGAAACTGGCCCAGCCCTACCAGTTGAGCGGCCATGAACTCACGCTCACCGCCTCCATCGGCATTGCCAGTTTTCCGGAAAACGGGGCTGATTTCAATGCCCTGTTCAAGTCGGTGGAAATCGCCATGCACCGGGCCCAGGCCAGTGGGCGCGACAGCTTTCAGTTTTACAGCGAGGCCATGTACCAGCAAGTGCTGGCGCGTGACCTCATGACCAAGGCGCTGCGCCATGCGATTGAGTTGGATCAGTTGCAGTTGGTCTACCAGCCCTTGGTGGATTTGCAAACCGGGAAAATCAGCGGCATGGAGGCGCTGTTGCGCTGGTCTCACCCCGAACTGGGTTCGGTTTGTCCGGTTGAATTCATCCCGTTGGCGGAAGAGTCCGGTCTCATCAAGGGCCTGGGCGAATGGGTGCTGCGCCGGGCCTGTCGAGACATTCGCCACTGGCTGGACAAGGGTATTGAGGTGCCGCATGTGGCCGTCAACGTCTCGCCCCTGCAGTTTCGCGACATCGACCTGTTGGCCCAGATCCGCCAAGCTCTGGCCGAGTTCAAGGTAGCGCCAGAGTGCCTCTACATTGAAGTGACCGAGAGCGCACTGATGGATGATGTGCCGCGCAGCGAGGCCATGCTCAATGAGCTCAAGGAATTGGGCTTGAAGCTCTCACTGGACGACTTTGGCACGGGCTACTCGTCGCTCAGTTACCTCAAGCGCTTTCCGTTTGACAAGGTCAAGATCGATCAGTCTTTTGTGCGCGACATCACCAGTAGCCAGAGCGACCAGGTGTTGGTCAAGGTCATCATCTCCATGGCGCATGGCTTGGGGTTGAAGGTCATCGCCGAGGGGGTCGAAACCGAAGCTCAGTGCGAAATCATGCGCACCAGTGTGTGCGACGAAATTCAGGGTTATTTCTTTTCGCGGCCCATTTCGGCGCAGGCCATTGAAGAGATTTTCAGCGAGGGTCGGCAGTTGTCGCCCCATCTCTTGCGGCTGAAAAAACCACAGCGCACCCTATTGCTGGTGGATGATGAGCCCAATATTCTGTCCGCACTCAAACGACTATTCCGCCGGGATGGTCACGCCATCCTGACGGCCAACAGCGGCCCCGAGGGCCTGGAGGTGCTCGCCCAGCACAAGGTCGACATCATCATCTCCGACCAGCGCATGCCGGGCATGACGGGGGTGGAGTTTTTGCGCATTGCCAAGATCAACTGCCCCGACACGATTCGCATCGTCTTGTCGGGCTACACCGAGTTGCAGTCGGTGACCGACGCCATCAACGAAGGGGCGGTTTACCGCTTTTTGACCAAGCCCTGGGAAGACGATCAGTTGCGCGAACATGTGCAAAAAGCGTTTGAGTACAAGGAGCTGCTCAACGAGAACCAGCAACTTGACATCAAAATCCGCACCACCAACCAGGAATTGATTGCCGCCAATCGGCAACTCGGTGAGGTGCTGGAGAAAAAGCGCCATCAAATTGAGCGCGATCGCACCAGCCTGGCGATCGCGCGCGAGGTGCTGCAGCACATGCCCTTGCCGGTGATTGGTGTCGATGACGAAGGCCAGATCGCCTTCGTCAATGCCGCTAGTGAGCGGCTATTCAGTTCTGCAGGCCCGATTCTGGGTAGCGATCTGGCCTATGCCTTGCCAGCCTTGCAGGTGGCCGTTGAGGCGATGCTCGAGGGTGAATGGTGCAAGCTGCTGCTGGCCGATACGCACTACACCATCAAGTGGAACAACATGGGCGTGCATTCAGCGGCCCGAGGCAAAATCATCACCTTGAACCCCACAGAGTCAACGCCATGAACCCGCCCGAAACGACCTTGCCACCCCCGCCCAAGGCGCCCGATGCAGCCGCGCTGCGCCAGCTTCAGCAGGAGCGACTGTTACGCCTGTTCAGGCAGGTGTCGGACCGGCCAGACGATGTCTATTTGAGGGGCCTGATGGTGCGCTACCGGGGAGCCACGCCGACATGAATAACCTGGCCGCCGACGAGATTCTTCGCAAGATTCACAATTTGCCATCCTTGCCGACCGTGGTGTTGGCCTTGCTGGCCAGTCTGGGGCAGGACGATGTCAATACCCCTGAGCTGGCCGACAAAATTGAACAAGACCAGGCCCTGGCGGCCAAAACTTTGCGACTGGCCAACTCATCTTTTTATGGCATGGCGAAGCAGGTCACCACCATTCACGAGGCCATCACCATTCTGGGGTTCAGAACCGTGCGCAGTCTGGCCACGACGGCGGCACTGATCACAGCGTTTGCCGGGAAGAGCGCCAGCGGGTTCAATGCCATGCCGTTCTGGCGGCATTCGATTGCGGCGGCGGTGTGCGCCAGGGCACTGGCCTCCCACCTGCCAGTCAATCCCGATTACGCCTACACCGCCGGTTTGTTGCACGACATGGGTCGCTTGGTGCTGGTCACCCAGTTTCAGCCCCAATACGAGGCCACCATGGCTTACCGCGCCCAGCATGACTGCACGCTGCTGGCAGCAGAGCACGCTATTTTGGGGATTGACCATGCGCGGGTCGGCCAGGTGGTCACCCAGCACTGGAAGTTCCCGGAGGAACTCCAACAGGCCCTGGTTCAACACCACAACCTGCGCATGGAAAACCCGGCCATCCTGACGCTGGTCGTCATTGCCGCAGACGCCATTGCCCATGCACTGGATCTGGCGATGAGCGAGGATGACATGGTGCCCTCGGTGCCTGACGGTTTTTGGGCGCATCTTGGACTGGATGACGAGGTGCTGCTGTCGGTTTTCAAACAAACCGAAAAGCAGTTCGAGGTGGTTAGTTCGGTCTTGAATCCTTGACGGAGAAATTGATTTGACCCCTTTGAATCAGGCTGGTTTGGTGGCATTCAACGCCGATGCCAAGGCCCCCACGATCTTGTGTGTGGACGATGAGCCCAATATTTTGTCGTCGCTCAAACGGCTGTTTCGGGCCAAGGGCTTTCAGGTGCGCGTGGCAGAGAGTGGGGCGGCGGGCCTGGCCTTGCTGGAGACCGAACCCATTGACCTGGTAATTTCCGACATGCGCATGCCCGAGATGGACGGCACGCAATTTCTGGCGCAGGTGCGGGTGCGCTGGCCTGACACGGTGCGTTTGCTGCTCACCGGCTACTCGGATATCAACTCCATCATTGACGCCATCAATCGGGGTGAAATTTTTCGCTACATTGCCAAGCCCTGGGATGACAACGACATCGTGTTGATCGTGCGCCAAGCGCTGGAGCGCAAAGCCCTCGAGGAAGAAAAAAGACGGCTGGAAGCGCTGACCCAGCGCCAGAATGAAGAGCTCAAGGCGCTCAACGCCAGCCTGGAGGCGCGGGTGTTGGAGCGCACGGCGGAGCTCAGCGTGGCCAATGAGTTGCTGCAAGGCGCCAACGAGAAACTCAAGACCAACTTCGTCACCTCGCTCAAGGTTTTCTCTACCCTGATCGAAATGCGCGGCGGCAATATGGCCGGGCACTCCCGTCGCGTGGCCGACTTCGCACGGCGCATCGCCCTGAAACTCGGGTTGGACAGCAAGCAGGTACAAGAGATTTTTGTCGCCGGCTTGTTGCACGAAATTGGCAAGGTGGGCTTCTCCGACGAGCTGCTCAACACGCCCGTCGGCATGATGAAGACGCCTCAACTGGAGGCCTTTCGCAAACATACGGTGCTGGCCGAGCAGTTGTTGTTGCCGCTGCAGGATTTGAAGGAAGTCTCCGACCTGATCACCGGCCAGTTTGAGCGCTTTGATGGCACAGGTTTCCCGGCGCAACTGGCAGCCGATGCTATTCCCTTGGGGACACGCATTTTGAGTCTGGCCAGCGACTACGACAGCATGCAAATGGGCGCGCTGAGCCACAGCAAGCTCAGCGCCGAAGAAGCCAAAATCATCATCCTGCACAGCAGTGGCAAGCGCTACGACCCCCAAATCGTGGCGGCCTTCATGGATGTTCTGGGCGGTGTGCCACGTGAGGAAGCGGAACGCGCCCGTGTGCGGGAGCGGCCGGTCAGCTCGTACGATATGAAAGTGGGCATGGTGTTGTCGCGCGATCTCATCACGCCCAGTGGCTTGCTCATGCTCTCCACCGACCATGTGCTCGATGAGCGCCTGATCCGCAAGATCAGGGATTTTGAGCGCTCCGGCAGCATGAAGCTGACGCTCTACATCCGCGAGGAATAAAACGGAATAAAGCGCGGCGTCAGGCGCTGGGTAGCCAGACCGTGAAGCGGCTGCCCTGGCCGGGGGCGCTATTAACCTCAAGGCGTCCGCCGTGTTTCTTCACGACGATGTCCCAGGAAATAGAGAGGCCCAGTCCGGTGCCTTTGCCGACTGGCTTGGTGGTGAAGAAAGGCTCAAACAAATGCTGGCGCACGTCATCGGTCATGCCGCAACCGGAGTCGGTGATCTCAATCCATACCCCCAGTGCATCCGTGCCACTGCGCAGCGTGATGGTGCCGTGGCCGTCAATCGCCTGCGCGGCATTGACCAGCAGGTTCATAAACACCTGGTTGATCTGGCCCGGCACACATTTCACCGGCGGCAGGGGCGTCAACTCGCGCACGATATCGGCCTTGCAGCGGAGTTGGCTCGCCACCACGTTGAGCGTGCTCTCCAGCCCTGCCAATAAATCTGTGTAGACCATTTCTCCGCTGTCAGGATGGGCAAAATCCTTGAGGGCTTGCACGATGTGTTTGACGCGGTCGAGGCCGTCTTGCGACTCTTTGAGTAAATCGCTCAAGTCTTCGCGCAAAAAGGGCAGGTCGGCTGCGGTCTTCATTTGCTTGAAGCGGGAGGCCAACGCGGGATGTTCGGCACAGCTCACTTCGCAGGCGTCGATGATGTCGAGCAACTGCTTTGTGTAGTGGCCCAGGGTGCCCAGGTTGGAGTTGACAAAGCCAATCGGGTTGTTGATCTCGTGGGCCACGCCGGCCGCCAGTTGGCCCACCGCCGCCATTTTTTCGGATTGCACCAGTTCGCGTGAGCGGGCCGCCACTTTTTCTTCCAGTAATTCGTTGGCCTCGGCCAAGCCCTTGTTTTGCAGCGCCAGCAAGTGGTAAAGCTGGTGCATGGCGGCCAACAGGATGGCGCTGGTGTTGTCGGCCTCCTGTTCTTCGTGCTGCAAGGCTGCCTCGGCGGGGGTGCCTTGCTGGACGAGTGTCATCTGCCGCGCCATCGACTGGTCTTCTTCAAGAATATGAAAAGTGAGCCACGACGAGAGAAAGCCATGCAACACTTCGGCCGGGTTGGACAGGTTGGCGCGGCCTTTCCACATTTGGGTGAGTTGGGCGACAAATTGCCGGTGGTGTTGCTGGTGCAGTGCTACATGGCGGGGGGCCAGGCCAGCCTCGCGCATCAGTCGCTCTTCATCGGCAAAATGTCGCTGAGCGTAATTGGCCAACTCGACGAACACGCCGGAGATGGCCTCTGGCGCGGCGCCGCCGTCAATCAGGATCGTGCCCATCCGGTTCACGATGTCGACCAGTTGGCGGTGCTGCGCGTCGACCAGTGCGATGCCGGTTTCAAAGCGTGAGTTCCAGACGAAGGCTTGCATGGAGGATGTTTTGTGGGTGTTAAGGCGCTGCGTCAGGGTGCAACAACCGGGGGTCAATCGGCAGAATCAGGGTGAACGTGCTCCCTTGCCCGGGTTGCGAGTTGACGAGGATCTGGCCGTGGTGGCGCTCGACGATGCCCCAGGCAATCGACAGCCCCAGACCGGTGCCTTGCCCCACCGGCTTACTGGTGTAGAAGGGCTCAAAAATGCGCGCCAAGTGCGCTTCGTCCATACCGCAGCCATCGTCCTGCACTTCAATCCACGCATTGGCGCCTTCGGTGCCGGTGCGCACCGTGATGTGGCCCCGCTCGTTGATGGCCTGGGCTGCGTTGACCAGCAGGTTCAACACCACCTGGTTGATTTGCGAGGCCAGGCAATAGACCTCGGGCAAGGCGCCAAAGTCACGCGTCACTTCGGCTTTGTACTTGAGCTGGTTCCAGGCCACGCCCAGCGTGCTTTCCAGTCCGGTTTGCAGGTTGGACCACTGCCAGTCGTTGTCGCCCGCGTGGGAGAAGTCTTTCAGGTCCTGCACGATTTTGCTGATGCGGTCCACCCCATCGCGCGACTCGCGGATCAGCTGTTGCAGGTCGGTGATCAGAAATTCATGGTCGGCCGCCTGCTTGCGCGCCTGCACCACCTTGAAGGCATCGGCACACGGCGCGCCCAGTTGCGCCTCGGCCTCGGCATAGGCGCTGGCAATGCCCAGAAGGTCATCCACGTACTGGGTCATCGAGCTGAAGTTGGACTTGACGAAGCCAATCGGGTTGTTGATTTCATGCGCCACGCCCGCTGCCAGCAGGCCAATCGAGGCCATTTTTTCGGATTGCAGCAGTTGCAACTGGGTCTGGGAGAGCTTCTGGTTGACGGCCACCAACTCATCCACCCGCAGCTTCAGGGCGGTCTCGGCCCGTGCCCGACTGGCGATGCGCCACAGGTCATTGCCAATCAGGCGCAAGGTGTCGACATCAGCCTCGTCATAGAGGCCTTCCTTATTGCCCACGCCCAACATCATGCGGACTTGCTTGCCTTCAATCACCGGCACTGAAATCATGCGCGTCAACACCGTGTGGCCGGCTGGCAAACCCATCTTGGCGGCGTAGTTGGCGTAGTCGTTAAAGATCACCGGACTTTTCTGGCGAAAGCAGTCGGCCCAGATGCCCGCCTGGCTGATGGGGTAGTGCGAATCAAAGGCGGCCGTGCAGCCTTTTAATGCGCCTGAGGTCCAGGTCACAAGTTCCAGCGTTTCCTGGTCTTCGTTGACAAAGTGCAGGAATCCCATTGAACTGTGGGTGATTTTTTCAGCCAGCTCCAGCCCGGCATTCAGGAAGTCTTTCTCGGGCAGGGTCATGCCGAGTTCATTGATGCGCAGCAACGCCGCCGTGAGTTCGCCCGCGTGGAAGCGGTCGGTGACATCCAGGCTGAGGCCGCCCAGCAACGGCTCTCCAGCCTCGCCATTCATCACGAACATGCTGGTCTCGAAATGGCGGCCATTGAAGGTTTCTTCAACCGTCTGGCTACCCCCTTGTGCCAGCATGCGGCGGTCGAGTTCGTTCGCGATGGCCGCAAATTCAGGTGGAAAAATTTCGGCGTTGGTTTTGCCGATCAGGCTTTGCGGGTCAACCCCGAGCATCTGCCCCAGGTTTTTGTTAACCATGAGCAGACGTCCCTGGCTGTCTTTGAGGTAGACGGTACCTGGTAGTTGGTCAATGAAGCGTTGCGTCAGAAGCGTGTCGAGGCTTTTCATGGTGAAGCCAGTTTACCAATCCGCCAGGCTCAATCCGATGCTCAGCACGGTGCGACGGCGGTTGTAGTCCAGCAGCGAATCGCCATAGCCGGTGAACAACTGGGTGTGAAAGCGCAAGCCTCTGCGGCCACCCGGGATGCTGCTGTCGGCAATGTCGCGAAACCAATCCAGGCGCAGTGAGCCGTTGGTGTCGGCGCGCAAGGAGTGGCGCAGCGTCATGCTCAGCGTGTTGATGGGGTTGATGTCCCATAAACCGGTGACTTCGGCGCGGCCTATGTAGTCAGAGATGTTGGGGTTGTCGTCATCCGCGGGGTCTTCCTCCAGGCGCTTCCATACTTTGCCTAGCAAGCGAAACTGCTGACCTTTTTCCATGCCCGCCATCAGCACGACGCGGTTCCAGCTGCGCGACAGGGGCAGTGACTGGCCGTTGGACTGGTGCACCAGACTGACGCCGGTGTAGCGCAAGCGCCAGTCGCCCGGCAGGGCCGCATCGGTCGGGTAGATGTAGGTGATTTCGGGCTCGTGGTCGGTACTGCGAAACGGGCGCGACAGGTCGCCGTTGAACAACTGCCAATACGACTGCTGGCTGTAGCCAAACCAGAGCGAGTCGCGGGAGAGCATTTTGCTGTGGGTCAGCAAACCTTGGGCGATCTTGGTGCGCACCGACAACTGAATGCGGGTCTCGTTGGGGTTGTAGGGCTGGGGCGTGGCGGCCGTGTGGTCGGGCGCCTCCGACGAAGGTTGCGTGTTGGTGCTGTCAGACCCAATCCAGGACAGGCTGATGGGCCGGTAGCCGCGCAGGCCAAAGGTGCCACAGTCGCTGCCGGGTTCCAGCTCCCAAAAGCGCGATATTTCAGAGAACACCGAGTTGCGGCAGTTGTGCGCGGCGGGGGCTTCCATCGTGATGACCACCGGGGTCGCTGAGGCCACGGCCGGCGCTTCTGAAGCCGCCACACCGAGCGCGGGTTCGTTGCTGATCGAGGCGCTGGATTGCTGTGCCGCCCATTTGTCAAAACAGGCCAACCGGGCCTCGCTGTCACTGCTGAGGCTGGTGCAGTCTTGCCAGGCGGGCGCTGGGAATGTGGCCGTGGCTGGGGTCGCCAAGAGCGGGAGGCTGCCAACATTCTGGGCCAGCACCGGGCTGGCGCCCAGCGGCATGCCGAGGGCTATTGCCAGCCCGGCAACTTGCGCAAGATGAACGGTGCGTCGGTGGGGGTTAAAGCGTTGTTCCATGTTCCTCGAATCTCCTTGCCGCATGAATTCTCGACCACCGAGCCTAGCCAGGTGGCAGAAATGTGCTCGCCATCCAGTGATTCTTCCAGGGTCAGTTCGCCCTGGTCGACATCGCCGGCAAGCTGGGCCTTGACGCCGTCGCGGTTGACGGCACCGCTGACGCTGTCGGCCATTTCCGGGTGTTTTTCAAACAGCAGCGTGGCCCCACTTGGTTGGCCCACCACCTCGGCGTGCCACAGGCCGTAGAGGTGCAGCGGGCTGACATCGGTGGCCAGCGGGCAAACCGCTGGTACGACTGAATTTATGGCTAATTGGCCTCTAGCCCCCGTTGATAATGCGCAAGCAGCTATTATAAATGTAGCAATTTTGATTTTCATAGGGCAGTGCGGGCCTGAGCGGCGGCCGTCACTTCGGCCTTTTTGGCAAACTCGGCCCGCAGCGCCCTGAGCTTTTCACGCGGGTCTTCTTTGACGGTATTTTTGTCCAGCCCCATTTCGGCAATAAAACGGCTCGGCACGGCGGCCACCATCTCGCGGCCTTTTTTGCGTTTGCGCGTCCAGCTCACCGCCAGACTGCGCTGGGCGCGGGTGATACCCACGTACATCAGGCGGCGCTCTTCCTGCAAGTGGGTGGCGGTGGCCTCATTGGCCGCTTCGTGCGCGCGCTCGGAGCCGCCCAAACCGGCCGCGCCTTCGCCACTGTCTTTCAATTTAAACGGCAACATGCCCTCGGTCACGCCGACCAGCATCACATGCGGCCACTCCAGGCCCTTGGAGGCGTGCAGGGTCGAGAGCGTCACCACGTCCATGTCTTTTTCGCGCTCGCTGATGGTGGACAAGAGCGACACCGTTTGCGCCACTTCGAGCAGCGACTTGAGTTCCTGCGAGGTGCTGACGCCCGCCGTATCGTCGAGCTGACCGCCGCAGCGCGCCGACATCCAGTCGCAAAAATCCATCACATTGGACCAGCGGGCCGCAGCGACTTTTTCGCTGTCCTCGCCGTCGTACAAATGCTTCTCGTAGCCAATTTCTTTCAGCCACTCCAGCAAAAACTCTTTGGCCGACTCGGCCCCGATGGTGCGCCGGGCGCGAAACTCCAGGTCGTTCACGTAGCGGCCAAACTCGTGCAGGCTGCCCACCGCCTTGGTGCTCAACATGCTGCCCAGCGAGGACGAGAACAAGGCTTCAAACAGACTCACCTTGTATTTGCTGGCAAAAATGCCCAGCTGCGCCAAGGTCTGGTGGCCAATGCCGCGCTTGGGTGTGGTCACGGCGCGCAAAAAGGCCGGGTCATCGTTGTTGTTGATCCACAGCCGAAACCAGCCACACAAATCCTTGATCTCGGCCCGGTCAAAAAAGCTGGTGCCACCGGAGACCTTGTACGGAATCGCCGCCCGGCGCAAGGCTTTCTCGAAGGTTTTGGCCTGGTGGTTGGCCCGGTACAAAATCGCAAAGTGGCGAAACTCCTTGAACTGCGGCCCACCGTGCGGCAACCCACTGGCGCGCAGGCTCTGGATGCGCGCCACCGTGCGCTCGGCTTCGTGCTCTTCGCTGTCAGCATCGACCACCCGCACCGGTTCGCCTTCGCCCAGATCGCTCCACAGGTTCTTGGGAAATAGCTTGGGGTTGGGGCCGATCACGTTGTTGGCCGCACGCAGGATGGCGGACGTTGACCGGTAGTTTTGCTCCAGCTTGATAACTTTGAGCGTCGGAAAATCAACCGGCAGCTTCTTTAAATTGTCCAGCGTGGCGCCGCGCCAGCCATAAATCGACTGGTCGTCGTCGCCCACGGCGGTAAAGCGCGCACTGCTGGCCGGGTTGCCGCCTACCAACAGCTTCAAAACTTCGTATTGCGTGGCATTGGTGTCCTGGTATTCATCGACCAGCACATGGCCCATTTGCTGCTGCCACTTGTGGCGCACTTCTTCGTGGTCGCGCAGCAGCTTGAGCGGCAGGGTGATCAGGTCGTCAAAGTCCACGCTTTGGTAGGCGCTGAGGCGCTCCTCGTAGTGGCCCATCACGCGGGCGATGATGCGTTCGTTGTCGTCTTTGGCCAACACCGCAGCCTGTTCCGAGTTCAGCCCCTGGCCTTTCCAGCCGCTGATGGTCCATTGCCATTGCCGAGCCGTGGCCACGTCGACCGAGCCGCCCGCGTCTTTCAGGATGCTGGTGATGTCGTCGGTGTCCAGAATCGAAAAATTGGGTTTGAGGCCCAGCACTGCGCCGTCTTGCCGCAACATGCGCACGCCCAAGGCGTGAAAAGTGCAGATCACCGCGTCGCGGGCCGAGCGGCCAATCAGCTCTTTGGCGCGCTCGCGCATCTCACTGGCGGCCTTGTTGGTGAAGGTGATGGCGGCAATGCGGTTGGCGGGCATGCCGGCCTGAATCAGGCGGCCAATTTTGTGCGTGATGACCCGCGTTTTGCCGGAGCCCGCGCCCGCCAGCACCAGGCACGGCCCGTGCATGAAGTTGACGGCTTCTTGTTGGGCCAGATTCAGACCGTTCGAGGGGGATGATGACATTCGATAACTTTGGGCGAAGCCGCGAATGATACAGAGGGCGCTGGTTTTACCACCGCAGCCAGCCATTTAATTCCGAGAGTAAGCCTCTAGGTGGGGACTTTGTGCGGTCTTGTACGTGGACACCCTGTCGCGTCCATCTTCTTTGGCGATATACATCGCTTCATCGGCATTTTTCATCAACTCGCCGATTTCTTTGCCATGTTCCGGGTAATTGGCGAGGCCAAAGCTGGCAGAGATCATGAGTGAATGGCCATTGATCAGATAAGGTTCGCGGAGCGCCAGGCGAACCTTTTCGGCGACGGTCAAAGCATCTTCCGCGCCTTGGGTGTTGTTCACCAAAATCACAAATTCATCGCCGCCGATGCGGGCGACCGTATCCGATTCACGGATAGCCTGGCAAATACGGAGGGCGACTTCTTTGAGCAGCAGGTCGCCGACCGCATGGCCAAAATTGTCGTTGACCGGTTTGAACTTGTCGAGGTCAATAAATACCAGTGCAAATTGCTGCAATGTCCGACGGGCCGTGCTGATGGCTTTTTCAGTTAACTTGGATAAGAGTGCTCTATTAGGCAATCCCGTCAGTACATCGTGCAACGCCATGTGCAATATCCGCTCTTCGGCCTCGTATCTCTCCGTGATGTCGCGTGATACAACAACAAAACGCGCCAAGGTGTCGTCGTTGCTATGGACTTTTGACAATGATAGTTCGAACCATTTGGGTCTGTTGTCGACCAGAAGATTGATTCGCTTGCCATAGCAAGAGCCAGTCAGGTCAGCCTCTTCAATCGCCTCCATGCAAATGGAAGCCGCTTCAGTCGGGAGCATTTCGCTCACGGTGCGGCCAAGCAGCACCTCCTGTTGATGGGCGAGCAGCGTTTCATCCTGGGCCCAAATGCTCAGGTAGGTGCCCTGGCGATCAACTTCAAACAAAAGATCGGGAATGGCTTTGATCAAGGCCTCCAGCTTCTGGCGTTTCGCTTCATACTGCTTACGCAGGCTTTCACGCTCCAACAGGTTACGGATTCGCTGTGTGGTGATGGCAATTTTGAAGGGTTTGTGAACATAGTCCACAGCGCCCAATGCCAGTCCCTTGACTTCACTCACCGGGTCCACTTCACCCGTGACAAAGATGATGGGTATATCTTGAAGCTCGGAATGGGCCTTCAGTCTGCGGCAAGTCTCAAAGCCATCGATCTCCGGCATCCTCACGTCCAGCAGAATCAAGTCAGGCGGGGAGGCCTCTGCCATGGCCAATCCCTCCATGCCGGAGGAAGCAAGCTGGATGTCGAACTCGGTACCCAATGCTTTTGAAAAAAGCACTTGATTGAAATGCGCATCGTCAATGACAAGGATTCTTGACCGTTTTTTCATCATGGATTCGACCAGAGGGAGCGGCTTTATTTTGAATAAGGTGGTTGTACAGCAGAAATTATCGTCAATAAACAATATTAATTGACAGTAATTAAAAATTTAGAGTCAAGCATGCCTTATTTAAGCTCGAATTAATATCCCCCATTTGGGGGAGTTGGCGGTTTTAGATATCCGGGTACCCCGATGCCGCGTCAACAGCCCTTGAGTTTTATCGGTTTCAATGTTGCAGATTTGCAACTCGGCTGCTTTCGGTCAGGGCACACGACAATGTCCCGCGTGCTGAAAATATTTTTGATCACTTTCCCCTTTTTCGCCTTGGTGCTGTGCGGCTACGTGGCCGCACGTCGGCGCCTGCTGTCCCTCGACGCGATTCCGGGGCTGAACAGTTTTGTGTTGTTTTTCGCCCTGCCGTGCATGCTGTACCGCTTTGGCTCCACCACGCCGGTGGCGCAGTTGTTCGATGGCGGTGTGTTTTTAATCTGGCTGCTGTGTGCCGGCGTGATCGTGGCCTTGACGGTGGCGGTCAGCATGAATCACCGTATTCGCTGGAACGACGCGTCGTTTGGCGCACTGGTGGCGGCTTTTCCCAATACCGGTTACATGGGTGTTCCGCTGCTGGTGGCCTTGCTGGGCCCGGCGGCGGCGGGCCCCACCATCTTGACCATGGCGGTGGACATGCTCTTCACCACGTCGCTGTGCATCGCCCTTTCGCGGCTGGATGGCGTGGATGAGCACGGCTTTGCCCACGCCGCCGAGAAAGCGCTTAAGGGGATGTTGTTCAACCCGATGCCCTGGTCCATCTTGCTGGGTGGGGTCGCGTCGGCGTTCGCTTTTACCTTGCCCAAACCCGTGATGCAGACGGTGGGCCTGCTGGCTGATGCCGCCTCGCCGGTGGCGCTGTTCACCATTGGTGCCGTGCTGGCGCGATCGCAAATGCTGGCGGCGGCCCACAACCATCCCCCGATTCCCCTGCGCGATTACGTGCCGGTGGCGGCCATCAAACTGGTGGTGCATCCGTTGCTGGTGCTGGGGGTGGGGTCGGCGGCGGTGGCGCTGGGCCTGCCTTTGAGCCCCTTTGCACTGACCGTCATGGTGCTGGCGGCGGCGTTGCCGAGTGCCAGCAATGTGTCCTTGCTGGCCGAGCGCTTTGGGGCTGACAACGGGCGCATTGCCCGCATTATTCTGGTGTCCACGGCGGCGGCGTTTTTTACCTTTTCACTTGCCGTCTCGTTGCTGCCCTGACGCTAGACCCGCTTGGGCGGGAGTTCTACCGGTGCCACCGGCAGACTTTGTGCGGCAATGAAGGTCTCCAGCGCGTTGAATAATTCGTCTACCTTGTCTTTGCCCAGCGCGTCTTCAATCTGCTGGTATTGCTGGTCAATCAGCGGCGCCATCTCACTCACCAATTGGTCGCCTTTGGGCGACAACCTGACCACCACCCGGCGCTGGTCCCCTTCCATGCGGCTACGCTGAATCAGCGCCAACTCTTCCATGCGCGCCAACACGCCGGTCATGCTGGCGCTGTGAATCTGGCACAGGTGGCAAATTTCACGCGGCTCCAGGCTCTCACGCTCGTCCAGAGCACGCAGGATGCGCCACTGCTGATCGGTCAGCCCAAAGTGGTTCAGGATGGGGCGAAAGTGCGACATCAGGCACTCGCGGGCTTTCAAAAATCTCTGGGGCAGGTTGCGGTACGTGATCCGTGGCTTCAAAGGTTGCTCCAGGGGGTAGGTTGACTCACTAATATATTAGTGATTAAACTACTAAGATGTTAGTAAATAATTCTGAAAATAGATTCCCATCAGGGGACTGGGCGTGATTGTCAGAGACCGGCCCTCCGGTTTCAAGATGTTTCTGCTGCTGCGCGGGTCCATCCTGCCGCGGATTTTGCCATCCTTGCTCGCCACGACGCTGATTGCCACCTTCGTCACCATGACCCATGGCGACCTGTTTTCAGTCAAGATCACGCTGACCACGATTCCCTTCACCCTGATTGGTTTGCCGCTGGCCATCTTTCTTGGTTTTCGAAACAGCACGGCCTACGACCGTTATTGGGAGGGTCGAAAGCTCTGGGGTGAACTGGTTCACCGGAGCCGGAGTTTGACGCGGCAATGCCTGAGTCTGATCACCAGCGCCGAGCCTGTCAAAGCCAGTCTGGGCCTGTCGGATGTTCGGGTGCGCATTGTTTACCGCACCATTGCCTACAACCATGCCTTGCGGCTTCAGTTGCGTGGCGAACCGATGGAGACCGAACTCCAGAGCTTGCTCGTGGCCTCTGAATGGCAGCAAATGCAAAAAGCATCCAACAAGCCGGATTTCTTGATGCGGAAAATGGGTGAGGACCTGGGCGCTTGCCTGCACGCGAGGCGGATTGACCCCTGTCTGCTCGCCGCCATCGACACCACCTTGTCGGCCATGACCGGGGCCGCCGGCGGGTGCGAACGCATCAAAAGTACCCCGATCCCCTTCTCTTACACGCTGTTGCTGCACCGCACCGCGTATCTGTATTGCTTCCTGCTGCCGTTCGGGCTGGTCGACACCATTGGCTTCATGACGCCGTTTGTGGTCGCCATCGTGGCGTACACCTTTTTTGGTCTGGATGCCCTGGGCGATGAGATTGAAGAGCCCTTTGGCAATGACGCCAACGACCTGCCTTTGACGGCCATTTGCCGCACCATCGAAATCAATCTGCGCGAATCGCTGGACGATGACCAGATCCCCGAGCCGCTGACACCGGTCAATTTTTGTTTGACATAAGAGGTAAAGAAAATGCACGACGACCTTCAAGACCGTATCCGCCTGCCCGCCTTGCGCGAGCTGGTGACCAGCGCCGACAACGCCGCCCAGTGGATCAAGGATGGCATGACGATTGGCATGAGCGGCTTTACCCGCGCCGGTGACGCCAAGGTGGTGCCGATGGCATTGGCAGAGCGCGCGCGCAGCGAAAAACTCAAAATCACGCTGATGACCGGCGCCTCGCTCGGCAGCGACGTTGACCGCACCCTGACCGAAGCCGGCGTGCTGGCGCGGCGCATTCCGTTTCAGGCCGACCCGGTGCTGCGCGGCGCCATCAACCGCGGCGAGGTCATGTATGTGGACCAGCATTTGTCCGAGACGGTGGAGTTGCTGCGCACCCAGCAGATCGCCCCGATCGACATTGCCATCATTGAGGCCGTGGCCATCACCGCCACCGGTGCCATCATCCCGACCACCTCGGTCGGCAACAGCGCCAGTTTTGCGATTCTGGCGAAAAAGGTGATTGTGGAGATCAACCTGACGCAGTCGCTGGAGCTCGAAGGCTTGCACGACATTTTCATCCCCAAGCACCGCCCCCGCCGCGAACCGATGCCGCTGATGACGCCGCAAGACCGGATTGGCACCACCGCCATCGAGATTTCGCCTGACAAGATTGTGGCCATCGTCATTACTGAGAAGCTCGACAGCGCCTCCACCATCCTGCCCGCGGATGCAGACACCGCTGCCATCGCCGCGCATCTGGTAGATTTTTTCAAACAAGAAGTGGCGGCGGGCCGCCTCAGCAACAGCCTGCTGCCGATGCAGGCCGGCATTGGCACCATCGCCAATGCGGTGATGGAGGGTTTTATCAACAGCCCGTTTGAGCACCTGACGCAGTACTCCGAGGTGCTGCAGGACTCGACCTTTGACTTGTTCGACGCCGGCAAGCTGGACTTTGCCTCGGGCTCGTCCATCACCTTGTCGTCCAAGAAAAGCGCCGAAGTGTTTGGCAATATCGGCAAGTACAAAGACCGTTTGGTGCTGCGCCCGCAAGAAGTCAGCAACCACCCTGAAATCATCCGGCGGCTGGGCATCATCGCCATCAACACCGCGCTGGAGGCCGATATTTACGGCAACGTCAACTCCACCCATGTGCTGGGCACGCACATGATGAACGGCATTGGCGGCTCGGGCGACTTTGCGCGCAACGCCTATTTGTCGGTGTTTGCCACCAAGTCGATTGCCAAGGGCGGCAAGATTTCGAGCATCGTGCCGATGGTCTCGCATGTGGACCACACCGAGCACGACGTCGACATCATCGTGACTGAGGTCGGGTTGGCGGATTTGCGCGGCCTGGCACCGCGTGAACGGGCCGAGGTCATTATCGAAAAATGTGTGGCCGAGCCCTTCCGCCACATGCTGCACGACTACGTGGCCCGCGCCCAGCAACGCGGTGGCCACACGCCGCATATTCTGGAAGAGGCGCTGTCGTGGCACAGCCGTTACCGCGATACCGGGTCGATGCTGATGAGCCCGGTCACGCCCGATATTGGCTCCTACGAAAAAAGCGTTTCACTCTCTATTTAATAGCTACTCCCGCAGGTACTACGGGGGCTAGAGGCTGATTTGTTATAAATTTTTGAGTGCTTCGTGGTCAGGGATGCCGGTTTTCACAGGTTGGAATTTGACAAAATTCAACAATATTTGTTGGTATAGTTCTTGGCTAGCTGGCCTTCGTTGGAACTTTGGCCAATAAAAAATAACTTCTCCCCCTGACCCTGGAAGAAAAATATATGCGCAACAACCAGCCCGTCCACGACCACGAATATGTGCTCAGTGAGAGCCAATCGCCCATCTCTCGCACCGACGTCAACAGCAACATCACCTTTGTCAACGCTGACTTTTGCGAGGCCAGCGGTTTCACCGAAGAAGAGTTGATCGGGCAACCGCACAACATGGTGCGCCACCCTGATATGCCGCCCGAGGCGTTTGCCGATATGTGGCGTTACCTCAAGGCGGGACGGTCCTGGACCGGCATGGTCAAAAACCGGCGCAAAGATGGCGGCTACTACTGGGTCATGGCGAATGCCTCTCCGATGTGGGAGCGCGGCGTGGTGGTGGGCTTCGCCTCGGTGCGCATGAAGCCTTCACAAGAGCAGATCAGGCAGGCCGATGCCGCTTACAGCAAAATTCGCGCAGGTAACTCGGGGCTGCGCATTGTGCGCGGGCAAGTGATGCGCTCGGGGCTGATCGGTGCGTGGGACAAGTTGACCAGCCTGGGTATTTCGGGTCGCGTGAATCTGATGGTGGGTGTAATGATTCTGGCCATGCTGGGTATGGGTCTGGCGGGCATCGTGGGCATGCGCTCGGCCAATCAGCAGGTGGCGGCCCTGTACCGCGTAGCGGCCCAGGATGTCAACGCCAAACTTGCGATGCAGGCGTCAGAGGCCCACTACCAGATGCTGCTCACCTGCATGTTGGCGGCGATGCTCACTGGCGTGGCACTGGCCCTGTACATGGGCTGGCGCTTGCGCTTGAGCACCGTGGCCCCGCTGAACGAAGCGGTGGCTATTTCCAAACAAATTGCCGTGGGTGCACTCAACAACACCATCACGCCCAAAGGTTCTGATGAAGCAGGCCAGTTGATGGCTGCACTCTTTGCCATGCAGCGCAGTCTGTCGTCGCTGGCGCAAGGCGTCATGACCAGCGCCTACCACATTGACATGGAAGCGCTGCAGATTGCGCGGGGCAATGAGTCGCTGGCGGCCCGCACCGAGGAACAGGCCACCGCCGTGCAGGAGGCCGCTTCCAACATGGAGGAGATATCCACCACCGTTAAGCAAAATATCGACAACGCCAAAGCCGCCAATGCACTGGTGCAGGAGGCGGGGGACATTGCCAACCGGGCGGGTATGGCCATGAGCCAGGTGGTCGGCACCATGGACTCCATCGCCAGCAGTTCCAAAAAAATAACGGACATCATCAGCGTGATTGATGGCATTGCGTTTCAGACCAACATTCTGGCCCTTAACGCAGCCGTGGAAGCGGCCCGCGCAGGCGAGCAGGGACGCGGTTTTGCCGTGGTGGCCAGCGAGGTTCGAAGCCTGGCCAAGCGCAGTGCCGATGCGGCCAAGGAGATCAAGACGCTGATCGAAGACTCGGTGCATCAGGTCGAAGGCGGCTTGGTTCAGGTCAGCGGCGCGCGTGAAACGCTGGAGGCGACCATCAACTCGGTCCAGCATGTGGGCACGCTGATGGCAGAAATATTGCATTCGTCCGATGAGCAAGGTATTGCCATTCACCGGGTCGCGCAACTGGTGGTGCAGATTGATGAAGCCACCCAGCAAAACGTGCCGATTGCCGAGGCCGCTGCCCATGCCTCACTTGTTCTGGCTGATCATGGCAAAGCGCTGGAGCGCAGCGCGATGGTGTTTCGTCTGGCTTAAATAGCCAGCGGGTCTACATCCACCACCCAGCGGATCAGACCCTTGCCTTCGGGCTGTTGCCGGGTGGCGTGCAGCACCGTTTGCCAGGCGCTTAAAAAGTGCTGCAGCGCGGCCCGTGACGGGCTCTCAATCAGCATCTGGGCCCGTTCCACATTGGCCACGCGCTGCATGCTCATGGGCACGGCAGGGTACAGGGTGATGTGTTGTGCGTAGTGCCCGGCATCAGGCAGGCTGGCGGCACCAGCACTGGCCGCGGTTAAAAACGACTGCGCCACCTCTTGCGTGCGCGCCTCGGCCCGCACCAGCGCCTGAAAACTGAAGGGGGGCATGGCGGCTTGCTCGCGTTCCTGGAGTTGCTGCGCGGCAAAGGCCGGGTAGTCGTGGCGTTTCAGGGCCTCAAACAGCGGGTGTGCGGGGTGAAAAGTCTGCACCCACATCTCGCTCTGGCCACTGATGCCGGCATCGCGCCCGGCGCGGCCCGCCGCTTGCATCAGCAAACTGAACAAGCGCTCCGGCGCCCGAAAGTCGCTGGAGAACAGTGCGTTGTCGGGTGCCACCGCTGCCACCAGCGTGATGCGCCTGAAGTCGTGACCCTTGGCAATCATCTGCGTGCCGACCAGCACATCGACCTCGCCGGCATGCACGCGTGCCAGTTGTGACTCCAGCTCGCCCTTGAGCTTGGTGGTGTCGGCGTCAATGCGGGCAATGCGCACCGGCTCACCTTCGGGCCATTGCTCACTCACGGAGTTGGGGCGTCGAACGTGCGCCAGCAACTCGGCCAGGTGTTCTTCAAGCCGCTCGGTGCCGCGACCCATCGGCGCGATGTCGGGGTTGCCGCAGGCGGGGCAGGCGCGGGGCACGCGCTCGGCAAAGCCGCAGTGGTGGCAGCGCAACGTGCGGTCAATTTTGTGAAACACCCGGAATGCGCTGCAGTGGGGGCACTCGCTTTTCCAGTCGCAGTCTCCGCAGTGCAGCACCGGCGAGTAGCCGCGCCGGTTCAAAAACACCATGCTTTGCTCGCCGCGACCGATGCGTTCCTCGATGGCTTTGAGCAGCGGCGGGGCAAATACGCATTTCTTGGGCTGGTGGTTCATGTCCACCCGGCGCACCAGTGGCAGGGCGGCGTTGTCGCCCACGCGGCTCGGCATCTCCAATCGCACATAGCGACCCCCCTCGGCGGCTGGCCGACTGTGGTGCCAGCTTTCCAGCGAGGGCGTGGCGGAACCTAGCAACACCTTGGCGCCCTCAAGCCGGCCCCGGTAAATCGCCAGATCACGGGCCGAGTAACGGGCGCCTTCCTGCTGCTTGTAGCTGGGGTCGTGCTCTTCGTCGACGATGATGAGCTTGAGATTCGGTAGCGAGGCAAACACCGCCATGCGGGTGCCCAGCACAATGCGCGCCGTGCCGTTGTGGGCGGCCAACCAGCTTTTCAGGCGCTGCGCTGGCGTCATGCCGCTGTGCATCGAGACCACGGCAATCTCGCCATACAGCGGGCCGAAGCGGGCCATGAAACGTGCTTCCAGCTGCGGCGTCAGGTTGATCTCGGGCACCATCACCATCGCCTGCGCCGTTGGGTCACGGGCCAGCATGTGTTGCACGCTGTGCAAATAGACCTCGGTCTTGCCGCTGCCGGTGGCGCCAAACAGCAGGAAAGGCCCGGCTTCAGCCTCAAATCGAGCGATAGCCCCCGTCTGCTCTGCGGTGAGCGCTACTGTAGTGATAGCGTCTGAGGTGTCCGTTGGCGCTGACTCTGCCACTTTGGCGTGTTTCTTGAGTTTGCGCGCCAGTTGCAAGGTGTTGATGTCGCGTAACTGGGGTGGCAAGGCGGCCAGTGCCACTTCGCCCAGCGAGCGCTGGTAATAGCGGGCTGCAAAGCTGACCAGCTGGCGCCAGGCCGGGCTCAGGGGTGCAATGCCGTCCAGCGTGGCTGTGATCGGACGCAGTTTTTCAGGGTTGAGCGTGGCGCTGGGGAACGCATCAGCGCGATCCCACACCACGCCCAGCAGATCGCGCTTGCCGAGTGGCACACGCACCAAGGTGCCGGCCGGAAGTGCCTGCTCACTCAAATAAGTCAGAGGGCCGGCCACCTGACTATGGACCGGCGTATGCACCAAAACCGGGATCTGGCTACTCATGCAAAACCCCGAGTTGGCAAGCCTATTTGAAGTGAACTTGCGAAAACCGCCTTAAGTGCTTGATTCATAAACGATTTGGCAGGCATCCAAGTTTTCTGTGGATAACTTTGTTGATAGATTGCCTTTGTGGCCTTCAAACCCACGTATTTCAAGGGTTTCATTGAAATGCCCACAAAAAAGGCAATTTTAAAAATCGTTATAAATCAATGACTTACGATTGCTATTTGTTTTATAGCGAAATCTTCAAGGGGGCAATGGGTCGGTGAGGTACATCAAGGTTTTTGTGCATAAGTCTCAGCGCGACCCCTAAATAACCCCTCAAAAGATGCTAGGGGTTTTTATGTCAGAACAATTACATGCGCATCTTGCGCGAATGCTCATGCACTGCTTTGACCAATACCGCGACATTCTCGGGCGGGGTGTGCTGGCTGATGCCATGGCCCAGATTAAAGATGTGCGTCGGGCCTGTGCCGCTGCCGGTGTGGGGTGTGCCAAAGCTGTTGAGCACCTTGACCACTTCAGCTTCGATCTGCGACGGGTTGGCAAACAACACGTTGGGGTCGATGTTGCCTTGCAGTGCCTTGGTTTCGCCGACCAGCGCGCGCGCCTTGGCCAGATTGACGGTCCAGTCCAGACCCAGCACATCGCAGTCGAGCTTGCCCATTTCCTTGAGCCACATGCCGCCACCCTTGGTGAAGACGATGCTAGGAATGCGCACGCCGTTGTGTTCTTTTTTCAGTTGCGACAGCACGCGCTCGGTGTAGGCCATGCTGAATTCCTGGAATGCGCCATCGGCCAGCACACCGCCCCAGCTGTCAAAAATCATCGCTGCTTGTGCGCCGGCTTCAATTTGGGTGTTGAGGTACAGGGCCACCGCGTCGGCGTTGATCTGCAGCATCTTGTGCATCAGGTCAGGGCGGCTGTACATCATGGTTTTGACCTGGCGGTAGTCGTCGGAGCCCGCGCCTTCCACCATGTAGCAAGCCAGCGTCCAGGGGCTGCCCGAGAAACCGATCAAAGGCACGCGGCCATTGAGCGCTTTGCGGATCGAGGTGACGGCGTCAAACACGTACCGCAGCTTGTTCATGTCGGGCACAGCCAGCTTGGCGACGGCCGCTTCGTCACGCACGTTGTGCGCAAACTTGGGGCCTTCGCCCAAGGCAAACGACAAGCCCAGGCCCATCGCGTCAGGGATGGTCAGGATGTCGCTGAACAAAATGGCGGCGTCCAACGGGTAGCGCTCCAGCGGCTGCAGCGTGACTTCGGTCGCGTAGTCGGTGTTGGTGGCCAGGCCCATGAAGCTGCCCGCTTGCGCGCGGGTGGCGCGGTATTCCGGTAAATAGCGGCCAGCCTGGCGCATCAGCCAGACCGGGGTGTGGTCCGTGGACTGGCGCAGGCAAGCGCGGATGAAAGTGTCGTTTTGCAGTGGCGCGTAGGCGCTGGTAGTGGCGGATGTGTTCATGGGCTAATTGTCGCAGCATCAGGCGGGTCAATGAAATCAAGGCCAGCCAAAAATAGAATGGATAAAGGGGCGCGGCGGTGATGCTGATTCGAAGTAACGATTTAAGGTTTAGCTTTGGCCGCTGCTTGGCTCTTGGGCATTTGCATGGCCGCATCTTCAAACGTGCCAGCATCAGCGTCCAGATGGCAGGCGGCGCAATTGGCTTTGCTCTTGACGAGCGGCTGTTTCCATTCAGCCGCCGTGATCTCGCTGTGTTTTCTGACCCAGTACGGTGTCTCGGTGATGCGCAGCGGTGATTCACCTGGTTTGAGGGAAGCCCCAATCTTGAAAGCGGGTTCGGTTAGTTTCAGGTCGGCGGAGTTGGCGGTCATGAACGCCAGCAAGGCAGCGCTGGTCGGTGCATCAAAGCCAAGGTCGGCACCGAAGTGTTGTGCCTGCTCATTCATGAGGCGCGTCCACGAGCGCGCGGGCAAGAGGGACGGGTGAAACGCGAGGTGGCAGCTGCCGCACTCGTCGCGCCATTGGGCGTTGTCGGCCAGTTTGGGGCCGACGAAAGCCACCTCAGGTGTTCGGGCCACGCTCTCGGCTTGCCCCATTTTCTTCTCAACGGGCGCCTGCAAGGCATAGGAAAACCACCAGCCTGCAAACAAAACGCCCAGCACCAGCATCACCCCGGCGACACCGGCGCGAGGCTTTGTGGTGGGCGTTGCGGCATCGGCCAGCTTGGTGCCGGTCACCATCGAGCGTGCGAGGTTTTCCTTGTGCAGATAACTTTCAATCACGACACCGG
Organism: Rhodoferax sp.; assembly: GCF_037143375.1. Classification (GTDB taxonomy): domain Bacteria; phylum Pseudomonadota; class Gammaproteobacteria; order Burkholderiales; family Burkholderiaceae_C; genus Rhodoferax. The sequence continues at coordinate 71,506 of NZ_JBAWYV010000003.1, forward strand.
CGATGTGTCCGAACACGATCAGCAGCATCAAGGTGGCCGCGAGTTCATGCAGTTGTTTGGCCACTCGACCCTGAGCCATGCTCAGCAGGCCGGACACCACGCCGTGTTGTTCTTCTCCGCCGATCGTGAAGTAACCGGTGACGCCAACCACCACAGTCAATATGAGCAGCAAATAGATTGCCAGGCTGCCTGCCGGGTTATGGCCCACATGGCGGGCGGCTTTGCCGGCGAGGATCTCGCGGAAATAGTTATAGGCGGCTTTGGGTCCGTACCAAAACGAACTGAAGCGGGCGTAGGGCGAACCCACCACGCCCCACAGCACCCGAAAGCCTACCAGCCCCAGCATCAGGTAACCCAGAAACACATGAACCGCCAGCCAGGGATCCAATTCACTGGTGAGCCAAGCCGCGGCAAAGCTCAAAGCCAGGGTCCAGTGAAACAGGCGGGTCGGAATGTCCCAGATCAGGGTGCGTTGCATGGGCGGGACTCTCAGGTGTTGGATGTCTTACTTGGGGATCTTGATGCTGTGTTCGTCAAAGTTGCCTTTGTCGGCACCGGCGTGGCAGGCCATGCAGTTGGACGCGCTCTTGATTGAGGCACGTTTCCAGACGGCCGGTGCAATCTCGCGTTCGTTGTGTTTGGACTTGAACCAGGCCGACTCGGTGATGCGCAACGGCGACGTGGTAGCGGTCCAGCGGTTGGAGGCGTTTTTCACCAAAAAGTCGGTGATTTCGGTGACTTCAGCCGGTGTCAGAGAGGCATCGACGCCAAAGTGCTTTTCCAGCCCGGTCATCATCTTGCGCCACGAGGCCGCAGGCAACAAGCCGGGGGGGAAGGCCATGTGGCAACCGGCGCATTCCTGTTGAAACTTGGCGTTGACCTGGGCCGGTTGCACCGGCTTGCCCCGGTCTTCGCCGTCATATTTGGCTTGGGCGCTGAGGGACACCACGGCCAGCAAGGTGACCAGAATCGTTGAAATAATTTTCATGACAAGGCCTTATTTGACCGACAGCACGTAGGCCATGAAGTCACCTTTTTCCTGGGCGGTGCAGGCGCGGGCCAGCACGTCATTGCAGTTGCGCTTGAACCACTTTTCGACGTTGGCGGCATCCGTGAAGCGCTTGGCGTTGGCGGCAGGGGCCAGCGGCAAGATGTCTTTGTTGGTCTTGGCGTGCTTGCCCGCATTCATCGGGGAGTCGGTGTGGCATGACGCGCATGAGAATTCGGCGCCTTTGGTGCTGTAGAGCTTTTGCCCGGCCGCCACGGAGAAATCCTTGAAGGCTGGGTTGTCTAATTTGGCTTGGGCGCGGTAGCTTTCCTGGATCGGATTCGCGGCACTCGCGCACAGGGGCAGCGCCAGCATCAAGCAGGCCAACAAGTTTGTTTTGTTCAGTGAGAGTTTCAAGGTGAGCTCCTTTGTGTGTGTAAAAAGTGCCATTTGCATGAAGAGTGTGTCATGGCGCCGCATTCGACTTGACGAAGCCCGGAACTTTAAATGAGGAAAATTAAGCCAAACTTAAAGCCGGTTTGGGCCGACTGCCCGTTACGCGTTGGCGGCGTGCTCTATCAGCAGGCATTTATTTTGCACGGTGTGCAGACCGGCGGCCTGGGCAAGCGCTATGGCCGCGTCATTTTTAATGCCCAGTTGTAACCAGACTGCTGGCGCGCCGATGGCGATGGCGTCTGCCACCACGGGCGGCACGTCCTCGGCATTGCGAAACACATCAACCAGTTCGATTTTCTCGTGCTGCGCGGCCTCAAGCAGCGTGGCGTAGACTTTTTCGCCCAGGATCGGCGTGCCACTGGCCGCTGCCACCGGGTTGATGGGAATGATGCGCCAGCCGTTCTTCTGCATGTAGTGCGACACCTCGAAACTGGCCCGGTGCGGTTTGGGCGACAA
>NZ_JBAWYV010000004.1:0-72509 GCF_037143375.1 Rhodoferax sp.
GGCGGTTGATCTCGAAGTGCTCGCGCAGTTTGCTGCGGAAATCGCTGCGGCCAAAACCGTCGGTGCCCAGCACTTTGTAGGTGCGGCCCTTCGGAATGAAGGAGCGAATCTGCTCGGCATAAGCCTTCATGTAGTCGGTCGAAGCCACCACCGGGCCGGTCGAGCCTGCCAGTTGTTGGCCAACGAACGGCACACGTTGCTCATCAGCAGGGTGCAGCAGGTTGTAGCGCTCAGCGTCCTGACCGTCGCGAGTCAGTTCGTTAAAGCTTGGGCAGCTCCAGACGTCGGCGGCGATGCCCCAGTCTTGTTCCAGCAAGGCTTGCGCCGCAATCGATTCGCGCAGGATGGTGCCGGAGCCGAGCAACTGCACCCGCATGGTGTTGGCTGCATCGGTGGCAGGCTTGCACAGGTACATGCCCTTGATGATTTGCGCTTCGGTGCCCACGGTGAGACCGGGCATGGGGTAGTTTTCGTTCAAGAGCGTGATGTAGTAATACACATTCTCTTGGCGCTCCACCATGCGCTTCATGCCTTCGTGCAGGATGACGCCAACTTCGTGTGCAAAGGTCGGGTCGTAGCTGATGCAGTTCGGAATGGTGCCCGCCAGAATGTGGCTGTGGCCGTCTTCGTGCTGCAGGCCTTCGCCATTGAGCGTGGTGCGCCCGGAGGTGCCGCCCAGCAAGAAGCCGCGTGCCTGCATGTCGCCAGCGGCCCAAGCCAGATCGCCAATGCGCTGGAAGCCGAACATGGAGTAGTACACGTAGAACGGCACCATGATGCGGTTGTTGGTGGAGTACGACGTGGCCGCCGCAATCCAGCTGGCCATGCCGCCTGCTTCGTTAATGCCTTCTTGCAGAATCTGGCCCGCTTTGTCTTCGCGGTAGTACATAACCTGGTCTTTATCAACCGGGGTGTAGTTTTGACCGGCCGGGTTGTAGATGCCGATCTGGCGGAACAGGCCTTCCATACCAAAAGTACGGGCTTCGTCTACCAATATTGGCACTACGCGGGGGCCGAGCGCTTGGTCACGCAAGAGCGTGGTCAAGAAGCGTACATAGGCTTGGGTGGTCGAAATTTCGCGGCCTTCCGCGGTGGGTTCAATTACCGACTTGAAGGTTTCCAGCGACGGCACGGTAAATTGCTCGTCGGCCGTGACGCGGCGGTGGGGCAAGTAGCCACCCAGTGCCTTGCGCTGCTCGTGCAGATACTGCATTTCAGGGGTGTCATCCGCCGGTTTGTAGAACGGAATGTCAGCAATCTGGCTGTCAGGAATCGGGATGTTGAAACGGTCACGGAAGATCTTGATGTCGTCATCGGTGAGTTTCTTGGTCTGGTGAACGTTATTCTTGCCTTCACCGCTCTTGCCCATGCCAAAGCCCTTGACGGTCTTGATCAGCAGCACACTGGGTTGGCCGGTGTGGTTCACGGCGGAGTGGTAAGCGGCGTAGACCTTTTTCGGGTCATGGCCGCCACGGCGCAGCGCCCAAATTTCGTCGTCGCTCATGTGGGCGACCATTTCAAGCGTGCGTGGGTCACGGCCAAAGAAATGTTTGCGCACATAAGCGCCGTCATTGGCTTTGAAGGACTGGTAATCACCGTCCAGCGTGTCCATCATCAATTTCTTGAGTGCGCCGTCTTTGTCACGCGCCAAGAGTGGATCCCACTCGCTGCCCCACAGCAGTTTGATAACGTTCCAGCCGCCGCCACGGAACTCGCTCTCGAGTTCCTGCACAATTTTTCCGTTGCCGCGCACCGGGCCATCGAGACGCTGCAAGTTGCAGTTGATGACAAAAATCAGGTTGTCCAGATTTTCACGGGCAGCCAGGCCGATGGCGCCGCGGGATTCAACTTCGTCCATTTCGCCGTCGCCGCAGAACACCCAGACCTTGCGGTTGGACGTGTCAGCAATGCCACGGGCATGCAGGTACTTGAGGAAACGAGCTTGATAGATCGCCATCAGCGGGCCAAGGCCCATCGAAACCGTTGGGAATTGCCAGAAATTGGGCATCAGCTTGGGATGCGGGTAGCTCGACAGACCCTTGCCATCCACCTCCTGGCGGAAATTGAGCAACTGGTCTTCGGTCAGGCGGCCTTCAAGGTAAGCGCGGGCATAGACGCCGGGCGATACATGGCCTTGGATGTAGAGGCAATCGCCGCCGTGGTTTTCATTCTCGGCGTGCCAGAAATGATTGAAGCCGGCGCCAAACATGTGGGCCAGTGAGGCAAAGGAACCAATGTGACCACCGAGGTCACCGCCATCAACGGGGTGGTGGCGGTTGGCCTTGACCACCATGGCCATCGCGTTCCAGCGCATGTAGGCGCGCAGGCGCTCTTCAATTTCGATGTTGCCTGGGCAACGTACTTCGCTGTCAGTAGGGATGGTGTTGATATAGGCGGTGTTGGCTGAAAACGGCATGTCGATGCTGCTTTGACGCGCATGGCCCAGCAATTGCTCCAACAAATAGTGAGCGCGCTCAGGGCCCTCACTTTGAATGACGGCGGACAGAGCGTCCATCCATTCACGGGTTTCCTGACTGTCCGCGTCCTGCGGGAGCGAGCCGGTGATGTTCTTGGGATCTACTGACATGTTGTCTCCTGGGTTTTTTTAACTCACGAATATTAGTGTGATTCAACACATTGCATCGTGAATTAATTTTCGCATATTTTTAGTAAATTTCAAACTATGCTTTTTGATTTCATAATGCAAAATTAATTCAACATTCCTGACTGATGCCTGTCAGCACAATTGACAAGCCTTGCTTCACAGCCCAAATCCAGTGTCACCTACACTAGGAACCATGTTTTTTAACCGCCTGATCAACGCCTTGCGTCTCAAAGATTTGCACCCCGCTGCAAGCCTCAAAAATTGGTGGCACCGGTTGTCGCCACACAGCCAGGATCGTTTTGCAGCGCTGGCGCCGCTGGCCGCCGTGCTCTTGTTTTTGGCCGCCATCGTGGCAGCGTTCGGCTATTTGCGACTCGAAGAAATTGACCGCGAACATGAAGCCGTTCAGCGCGATGTGGAGTACACCCATCAGCGTTTGCGCCTGCGCCTGCTGGAGCGTCAAGAGCAACTGATGCTCATTGCCCGCGAAATAATCAACCACGAACTCGATGTGGATGAGTTTCAGAGTCGGGCCGAGGCCATGATCAACCAGTACCCCGAAATGCAGGGCCTGACCTGGATCGATGAGCGCAAGAGGATCAAGGCCAACTACGGCTCTGCCAGCCTCTCGCCCAACCAGATCCGCACCGTCGGCAGCACACTCAAACTCGATGAAACGGAAAGCAATTACAGCCTCACGCGAGAATTGCAGCAACCCATTTACTCGCAAAGCATGGCCGCAGCAGACACGCCCGCCACCCTGCAGTTGCACATCCCCTTGATTGACCGTGCCGGTTTTTCAGGGGTATTGCTCGCCGAGTACTCGGTCGATGGTTTGTTTCGCTACGGGGTTCCGGCAGAGGTTTCCGCCCGGTACGCCATTTCATTTCATGATGCCAATCAGGGTCTGCTGGCAGGCACCAGCATTCCGACACGCAAACGCAACCTGCTGCCTTGGGACAGAGCCGCCAACATTTACCAGGTACCCGTGTCGCCGGTGGGCAATGGTCTGGTAATCCAGGGGCAGGCCTACCGCACGTCGTTGGGCGTGATCGGTAGCGCACTTTTCTGGCTTGTGGTGGTGCTGAGCACCATGACGGCGTGGATGTTGATTGCCAACTGGCGCCACAGCCGGCGGCGCCTGCAAACACAGCACGCGCTTGAGTCAGAAACGGTATTTCGTCGGGCCATGGAAAACTCCATGCTCACGGGCATGCGGGCGCTTGACTTGCAGGGTCGCATTACCTATGTGAACGCCGCTTTTTGTCAGATGACCGGTTGGAGCGAGAACGATCTGGTGGGACGCGTGGCGCCGTTCCCCTACTGGCCGCAGGACGACCGCGATCTGTTGACCTCCCGACTGGAGGAGGAACTCTCGGGCAAGACCCTCGCGGGGGGCATTCAAATGCGCGTCAAGCGACAAGACGGCACACTGTTTGACGCCCGGCTCTACGTCTCTCCTTTGATCGATGCCCGTGGCCTGCACACGGGATGGATGACCTCCATGACCGACATCACCGAGCCCAATCGGATTCGTGAGCAATTGTCCGCCTCGCACGAACGATTCACCACGGTGCTGGAAGCGCTGGATGCGTCCATTTCGGTTGCCCCCCTGGGCAGCGACGAGCTGCTTTTTGCCAACAAGCTCTACCGGCTCTGGTTTGGCACGCAGGCAGGTGGGCATCTGCAACTGGCCGCCCAAGCGGGGGTACCGGCACCCGCACACAGCGACGAGCCGCTTGACAACGTGGATGCCTATGCAGGGCTCCCCGCCAACGCGCTGGCCGAATCCGAGGCCGAAAGCGCCGAGGTCTATCTGGAACCCCTGGGCAAATGGCTGGAGGTACGCACCCGCTACCTGAGCTGGGTCGATGGCCGATTGGCCCAGATGGTCATTGCCAGTGACATCACGGCCCGACGAGTGGCAGAAAAACAATCGGCGGCCCAAACCGAGCGCGCTCAAACAGCCAGCCGTCTGATCACCATGGGCGAAATGGCGTCGAGCGTGGCGCATGAGCTGAACCAACCGCTGACCGCCATCAACAACTACTGCAACGGCATGGTGTCGCGCATCAAATCCAAACAAATCACTGAAGAAGACTTGTTAGGGGCGCTGGAAAAAACCGCCAAGCAAGCGCACCGGGCCGGCCAGATCATTCAGCGCATCCGCTCTTTCGTCAAACGCAGCGAGCCCAACCGCACCCTGTCTGAAATCAGCAACATGGTGGATGAAGCGGTTGAACTCGCCGAGATCGAACTGCGCCGACGCAATGTGCGCCTCACTTACTACGCAGCGCCCCGCATGGCGGCCTTGATGGTGGACCCCATTTTGATTGAGCAGGTGCTGGTCAATCTGCTCAAAAATGCCGCTGAATCCATTGACTCGGCCCAACGACCGACCGCCCTGCGCAACGTCAAGTTGCGGGTGGTGCCCAAGCTGGTGGATGACAAGCCGGTGATTGAATTCACCGTCACGGACACCGGCCCGGGGCTGGCGCCTGAAGTTTTGGCACGTTTGTACGAAGCTTTTTATTCAACCAAGGCCGATGGCATGGGCATTGGCTTGAGCTTGTGCCGCTCGATCGTTGAGTCGCACATGGGTCGGATGAAAGCGGAGAACCTCTACAATGGCGCCGAATTGACGGGGTGCTGTTTCTCCTTCTGGATCCCAGTGACAGAAATATTGCCGTTGGCAGCACAACCCGTCGAACTACAACCAAGGACGCCAGAGTAAACATGAGTTTGATACCCAAAAAAGGCACGGTTTACGTGGTGGATGATGACGAAGCGGTCCGTGATTCGCTTCAATGGTTACTGGAGGGCAAAGACTACCGGGTTCGATGTTTCGAGTCGGCAGAGTCTTTTTTAAGCCGTTATGACGCCCGTGAAGTGGCCTGTTTGATTGTGGACATCCGCATGGGCGGCATGACCGGGTTGGAGCTTCAAAGCCGCCTGATCGAGATCCACTCGCCACTGCCGATTGTGTTCATCACCGGCCACGGCGACGTGCCCATGGCGGTGGACACCATGAAAAAAGGCGCCATGGATTTCATCCAGAAGCCCTTCAAGGAAGACCAATTGGTGTCGCTGGTGGAGCGCATGCTCGACCAGGCCAAAGACTCGTTTGCCGAACACCAAAGTCAAGCCAGTCGGGGCGCCCTGATGGCCCGCCTGACGCTTCGTGAGTCTCAGGTGCTGGAGCGCATCGTTGCCGGACGCTTGAACAAGCAGATTGCCGACGACCTCGGCATCAGCATCAAAACCGTGGAAGCGCACCGCGCCAACATCATGGAGAAACTCAACGCCAACACGGTGGCAGACCTGCTGAAAATCGCGTTGGGGCAAACCGCCGCCAAAACCTGACCTGAATCAGTTAAGGACAGAGCAAAATTACTGCTTAATGATTGGTCTGTCCTGCAATGACTCATATTTTCATAGCTACTCACGCCCGCCCCATATGGACTAGCGGGCTTTTTTATTTATAGAACTGAAATCATGACACTACCCCAAACCGCTCAGATCATTGATGGCGTGGCGCTCTCGGCGCAACTTCGCGCTGACATCGCCACCCGCGTTATCGCGCTCAAAGCCCGCGGCGTCACGCCCGGCCTGGCGGTAATTCTGGTGGGCGAAGACCCGGCCAGCGCGGTCTATGTGCGCAACAAGGTCAAGGGTTGCCTGGACACCGGCGTGCATTCGGTGTTTGAGAAATTTGAGGCCACGCTGTCTGAAGCTGATCTGCTGACCCGAATCGCCGCCCTCAATGTCGACCCCACGATTCACGGCATTCTGGTGCAAATGCCCTTGCCCAAGCACATCAACCCGCACAAGGTGATTGAGGCTATTTCCACCAGCAAGGACGTGGACGGCTACGCCACCTTGAGCGCAGGTGAATTGATGACCGGTCAACCCGGCTTTCGGCCCTGCACGCCTTACGGTTGCATGAAACTCATCGAGAGCACCGGCATTGATTTGCGCGGCAAGCACGCTGTCGTCATTGGCCGCAGCAACACCGTGGGCAAACCGATGGCGCTCTTGCTACTGCAAGCCAATGCCACGGTCACGGTCTGCCACAGCGCCACCGCTGATATCGGTTTTCACACGCGTCAGGCTGACGTGGTGGTGGCCGCCGTGGGTAAGCAAAATGTATTGACCGCCGACATGGTCAAGCCCGGTGCCATCGTCATTGACGTGGGCATGAACCGCAACGCTGAGGGCAAGCTGTGTGGTGACGTGGATTTTGCCGGCGTCAAGCAAGTGGCCAGCCATATCACCCCCGTACCGGGTGGGGTTGGCCCCATGACTATTACCATGTTGTTGGTCAACACCCTTGAAGCGGCGGAACGCGCCGCCAAGTAGAGAAACTGATTTTGACAACCCAGCCCCAACGAATCCGGACACATGAATAATCCTCTGCTATCTTTTGACGACTTGCCGCTCTTTGACCAGATCACACCAGACCATGTGGGGCCCGCCATTGACCTGCTGCTGGCCGATGCCAGTACCGCGCTGGAGGTTGTCACAAAGCCTGAGTTCGTGGCCCGTTGGGAAAATATTGCCAGCGTGCTGGATGTAGCCACCGAAAAGCTCGGGCGCGCCTGGGGTGCGGTCAGCCACTTGAACAGCGTGGCCGACACGCCTGAGTTGCGCGCGGCTTATAACGAAGCCCTGCCCAAAATCACCGAATTCTTCACCCGCCTGGGTGCCGATGAACGCCTGTACGCCAAGTACAAGGCGATTGACCCGGCAACACTCAACACCGAGCAACGTCAGGCGCATAAGAACGCCATGCGCAACTTTGTGCTGGGGGGTGCCGATTTGGTCGGTGCAGACAAAGAGCGATTTGCGGCCATTCAGGAGCGTCAGGCCGAACTCAGCCAGAAGTTCAGCGAAAACGCACTGGATGCCACCGATGCCTTTGCTTATTTCGCCCAAGAATCAGAATTGGATGGCGTGCCGGACGATGTGAAACAAACGGCCCTGGCAGCGGCCAAGGCCGATGACAAGGAAGGCTACAAGCTCACGCTCAAGATGCCTTGCTACTTGCCGGTCATGCAGTTTGCCAAAAGCAGCGCCCTGCGCGAAAAACTGTACCGGGCTTACGTCACCCGCGCTTCGGACCAGGCCGACGTCGAGGCCCAAAAGTTCGACAACTCAACCCTGATTGCCGAAATACTGGCCTTGCGCCTTGAAGAATCTAAGCTCTTGGGCTACCAAAATTTTGGTGAACTCTCGGTGGTGCCAAAAATGGCCGAGTCGCCCGCCCACGTCATTGCCTTTTTGCGCGACCTCGCCACCAAGGCCCGGCCTTACGCCGAAAAAGACCTGGCCGACCTTCGCGAGTTTGCGGCGCAACAGCTGGCCCTGGCCGACCCACAAGCGTGGGACTGGCCTTTTGTCAGCGAGAAACTCAAGGAAGCACGCTACGCCTTCAGCGAACAGGAAGTCAAGCAGTACTTCACAGCCCCCAAGGTGCTGGCAGGCCTCTTCAAGATTGTTGAATCCATGTTTGACGTGGCGATCAAAGAAGACAAGGCACCGGTCTGGCACCCGAATGTTGCGTTGTACCGACTGGAACGGGCCGGCCAACTGGTGGGGCAGTTTTACCTGGACCCGGCAGCCCGCAAGGGCAAGCGCGGCGGCGCCTGGATGGACGATGTGCGCGCACGCTGGCTGCGCCCGGACACGCATCAACTGCAAACGCCGGTCGCCCATCTGGTGTGTAACTTTGCCGATGGCGTGGACGGCAAGCCCGCGCTGCTCACGCACGACGATGTCACCACCCTGTTTCACGAATGTGGACACGGTCTGCACCACCTGCTGACGCAAGTGAACGAGCGCGATGTCTCCGGCATCAGCGGCGTGGAGTGGGATGCGGTGGAGTTGCCCAGCCAGTTCATGGAAAACTTCTGCTGGGAGTGGGATGTTCTCAAGGACATGACCGCCCATGTCGACACCGGGGAACCCTTGCCGCGCACCCTGTTTGACAAAATGCTGGCGGCCAAAAACTTCCAGAGTGGCATGCAAACCCTGCGCCAAATCGAGTTTTCCTTGTTTGACATGCTGCTGCACACGGCCCATGACCCGGCGCTTGACCTGATGCCGCTGCTGGCAAAAGTCCGTGCCGAGATATCGGTATTGCAGCCACCGGCCTGGAGCCGCACGGCCCATACCTTCAGCCATATTTTTGCCGGCGGCTATGCGGCGGGCTATTACAGTTACAAGTGGGCCGAGGTGCTGAGCGCCGACGCCTACGCCGCATTTGAAGAAACGGCGGGGCTTGATGGCTTGCCAAATGCGCAGACCGGTAGAAAATACAGGGAGGCCATTCTGGAAGCCGGTGGCAGCCGTCCGGCGATGGAGTCCTTCAAGGCGTTTCGTGGGCGCGAGCCCAATCTGGACGCCTTGCTACGCCATCAGGGCATGGCCGAACAAACGTAACGGAGAATTCCATGACAAGAATCATGTTCAAACCCAGCCTAAATATTCTCGCCGCTTGTGCCCTGCTGGGCAGTGCGGCACTGCTGCTGGCAGGCCAGGTACAGGCCCAGACGGTATACCGTTTGGTCGGGCCCGATGGAAAAGTCACGTATTCCGACAAAGCGCCAGCCCCTTCTGACAACGCAACCGCCACCGGTCCCGGTGGTAAACCCCTGGTTAATGGCGGCGCGGCGCTGCCGTTTGAGTTACGCCAGGTGGCCAGCAAGTACCCAGTGACGCTTTACACCGCCAACAACTGCGCCCCTTGTGGTTCTGGCCGTGCTTTGCTCAGTAGCCGGGGCGTCCCGTTTACCGAGAAAACAGTCAATACAGCAGAGGATGCTGAAGCCTTGCAGCGCATTAGTGGCGAGAGCTCCTTGCCGTTTTTGACGATTGGTGGCCAGCAGATCAAGGGCTTCTCGGATTCCGAGTGGACGCAGTTTCTGGATGCCGCAGGTTACCCAAAAACCTCGCTGTTACCGGCCAGTTTCCGCAACGCGGTCGCAACGCCATTGGTGGTGCTTCAAAAACCAGCCCCCCCCGCCAAAGCCGAAGAAAACCAGCGGGCGCCCATGCCGAGCAGCCCCCCCGTGGACACCCGATCCAACCCGGCGGGCATTACTTTTTAATCTATCGGCAAGTAACGCTGGCGCGTTCAGAAAGTCAGCGTTTTAACGCCGGTGGCGGTGCCCAGCAAACACACCTTGGCTTTTTGATGGGCAAACACTCCCACGGTCACCACACCCGGCCACTGACTCACCTGTGACTCAAACGCCAGCGGGTCGGTAATTTTCAAGCCCAGCACATCCACAATGATCTGGCCGTTGTCGGTTACCAGCGGTTGGCCTTCCTTCAAGCGAATGTGCGCTTTACCGCCCATGGCAGCAAACTGCTGCATCACGCGTTTGGCGGCCATCGGAATCACCTCAACCGGTAGCGGAAACTGGCCCAGAGTTTCAACCAGCTTGGACTCATCGGCAATACAGACAAACACCTTGGACTGCGCCGCTACGATTTTTTCGCGTGTGAGCGCCGCACCCCCGCCCTTGACCATGTTGCCCTGGCCATCAATCTCGTCAGCGCCATCGATGTAAACCGACAACTCCGCCACCTCATTGGAGTCAAACACCGGAATGCCCAGCGCCTTCAAACGTTCGGTGCTGGCCACTGAGCTGGAAACAGCGCCCTTGATCTGATCCTTCATGGAGGCCAGCGCGTCAATGAATTTGTTCACGGTAGAACCCGTGCCAACACCGACTATTTCGCCCGGCACCACATACTGCAGCGCCGCTTGACCGACCAGGGTTTTGAGTTCATCTTGAGTAAGCACAGGGGTGTTGGAGGGTGTGAGGTTGGTCATCTGAGAAAATGGGGTGAGTTACAAGAAATTTCAGGAATTATCCATGTCTCTCATCCCCTACGCCCTCGCCCGTCCTTTTATATTCAGCATGGATGCCGAAACGGCCCACGAATTCACCATGCACGCCTTGGCGCGCGCCCAAGGCACGCCTTTGCAACTGGCTTATTGCGAAGGCCGGGTCGATGATCCAATTCAGTTGGCCGGACTCACGTTTCCCAACCGGGTGGGCCTGGCCGCCGGGCTCGATAAAAATGCCAAGTGCATCGATGGCTTGGGCGCCATGGGTTTTGGTTTTATTGAAGTCGGCACCGTCACACCCCTGGCCCAGCCCGGCAACCCCAAGCCGCGCATGTTTCGTTTGCCCAAGGCCAACGCGCTCATCAACCGACTGGGGTTCAACAACGAGGGGTTGGAAGCTTTCATTGCCAACGTCAAGCGCTCCACCTTGTACCAACAACGCCAAAATGCGGGCGAAGGTAAAAAAATGCCGATGCTGCTGGGTCTCAACATCGGCAAGAACGCGGCCACGCCTATTGAGAATGCCACCGACGACTACCTGATTTGTCTCGATGGCGTCTACCCTTATGCCGACTACGTGACGATCAATATCTCCAGCCCTAACACCAAAAACCTGCGCGCCCTGCAAAGCGACGAAGCACTGGATGGTTTGCTGGGCGCCATTGCGCAACGCCGTGAAGTGCTGGCCGCTCGCCATGGCAAACGCACCCCGTTGTTCGTCAAAATCGCCCCTGATCTGGATGAAGCGCAAGTGGCGGTGATTGCCGCCACGCTCAAACGCCACGGCATGGACGGCGTGGTGGCCACCAACACCACCCTGAGTCGCGATGCCGTCAAGGGCTTGGCCCACGCCGAAGAGACTGGCGGCTTGTCGGGGGCACCCGTGCTGGAAATGAGCAACCGAATCATTGCGCAATTGCGCAGTGCCTTAGGCAAAGACTATCCCATCATCGGGGTAGGCGGCGTTTTGAGCGCGCAGGATGCCGTGAGCAAAATCAAGGCCGGTGCCGATGTGGTGCAGATATACACCGGTCTGATCTACAAAGGCCCGGCGCTGGTAAAACAGGCCGCTAATTTGATTAAAAAGACCTTCTAGCCCCCGTGTAATATGCGTGAGCAGCTATTTTATTGATAGTATTTTTTTTCATAAAAAGGACGTTCATGACCCAACTTGCCATTGAAAATACCCGAATTGACACCGAAATCGGCGACGGTATTTCATTCACAGTGGATATTCAGGGCGTGGCGCATCGGTTTTTTGTCAGTCGAGAAACATTAGGAAACCTGGAGCACTCGCTCCTGGCCGACAACCACGGCATGGTGGCTTCGTTTGTGCGTCAGGACGCCAAAATAAAGCAAGCCATCACCAACACCCTGAAATTTGGAGTCAGTCCCAACATCACGTTTTTGAAAGCAGCATTTTTTTGATAAAGTCGCAAACCTTTATCTTGGTAAATATGCAAAATTGGTCAGAATAAGGCCAACGTTCTACCAAACTTAAAACTTTTTCTTGGTAAACACCGCAACCCAAAAAGTGATTGAACCGTGGATAACAAAATTATTGAACAAGCTACAGCCTTTGTGCGCAAGCAAATAGCCAAAAACAATGACCACATCCCGGAGTGGGGAAAGTTCCAGAAGTTGGTTGAGGAACATTTGGAAGATGGCTTTAAACTGAAATTCAAGATGCCTCCTGAATATCAATACGCCTACTTGCGCGGTAAGGGCTTAAGCCATTCGGACAGCCTTGAAGCCATGGGAATCGATAGCAAAGCGTCCAACGCAGAGGCACCACGTCAGAAAATCGTGGCAAAAAAAAGCTTTTGGAAATTTTGGTAAACCGTCCTACTGCACTTTCTCGATCACTTTTCATGGTTAACAGGGATGTCATCAAAATATCAATAAGCTTCCAAGCCGGGTCCTTTTGAATTTGACTTACTAGAAGAGGCTGCTTTCCCTGATTTTTTGGCTGGATGACGTGCTTTAGTGTTCTTTTTCGTCGCTTGCTTAGATTTTTGATGTTTCGCTTTGGCTGAAGCGTTGGAACCCGGGGGAGATGAGGCTGCTGCGGAAGCTTGGGCGAACGATAGTGAAGCCACTGCTGAAAGCAAGACAGCAGCAAATAGGGTCTTAATAATTTTCATGTTACTCAGTCCGTCAAGTAAAAATTTGCGCAAAGAATAATTATCTACTGCACCACCCTTGCACGGCCTGATCAGATTGCATTAAGCACTTAAGTGGTTAGGATTGCTGTGAACTGACTGATTAAATGAACACCGCTCAACTTTGCCTTACGCGTCACGGCGAAACCGACTGGAACAAGCGTGGCATTTTGCAAGGCTGGCTTGATGTTCCGCTCAACGAGCAAGGACGCAAACAAGCACACGAGTTGGCTCAAAATCGAATCAATACGGGTTTTTCGGCAGTTTGGTCGAGCCCCTTGCTTCGCGCACAAGAAACAGCAGAAATAGTGGCCAGGGTTTTGGGGCTCCCGCCGCCCTGTTGTCATGAAGGTCTGAAAGAAAGACATTTCGGTGCTATCCAGGGCATTCCGAAAAGCGAATTAGCAGAACTGAATCCAGCGTTGCTCGAACAGATTCTGCGACGCAACCCCGCAGCCGAGTTTGTGGGCGGTGAATCCATGGAGGAATTTTCTGATCGTTTGATAGCGGCGTGTACAGAAATTGGTTCGCGTCACCGCGGAGTTCGGGTACTGGTTGTAACCCATGGCTGGGGTTTGGACGTCGTGACGCGCCACGTCAGCGGCCTGCCTCGCAATGCCGTTCTCCAAGTGAAGCCTGCAAACGGTGACAGCGTTTGGGTTGAAGTGTCGAACCGCGTGCTTGCCGCCCAGAGGGTTTGACGCTACGCCATGACCGCTTGTATTGAATTCCCCGGGTGAGTTAGGCCAGCACCCCTAATGATTGTTGCAGTGCAACATATTTCTACTTTTAACCAAGTATCGCCTTTACAATTCATTCATGCTGCACTGCAACATAAATAGCTTTCAGGGCTTTTTAGAGCAAGCACCAGATTCAACCCATCAATTAACGGATTACAAAATGAACACTACCGCTGCACAATTTATCGAAACCAACAAAGCCAACCTGCAAGCACTGGAAAGCATCACCAGCCAGGCATTTGCTGGCGTGGAAAAACTGGTCGAACTCAACATGGCCGCTTCCAAAACTGCCGTGGCCGAGTCCATGAGCCATGTGAAAGCTGTTCTGGGCGCCAAAGATGCTCAAGAAGTGATTGCTCTTCAAACTGCTATGGTCAAGCCTTTGGCTGACAAATCTGCTGCTTACGCAGAACAAGTCAAGTCCATCGTGACTGACAGCAGCGCTGAATTGACAAAAGCTGTTGAAGCCAAAACCGCAGAAGCCAAAAAAGCTTTCAGCGGCGTGGTTGAAAACTTGACCAAGAATGCGCCTGCAGGTAGCGAGTCTGCTGTTGCAGCCTTCAAAAATGCGATGACTGCTGGTCAAAACGCCATTGAGTCCGCACAAGCTCAAGCCGCTAAAGCAGTGGAAACAGCCAAGTCCAACTTTGCCGCTGCAACGACTCAAACCGTTGACGCTGTCAAGAAAGCCACTAAAAAGGCTTAAGTGCTGATGACCTTTGGGTCATGACTTTCAAACGGCACCTCAGGGTGCCGTTTGTGTTTTCGTAACAGGACATTCTCTATGTTTACTGAAGTAACCCGAGCCGATGCATGCGTTGCGTTGCTGGCCGAAGTCGATTTCAAATGGCTCATGACAGGTCAAGGTCGCTGGATTGACTTGGCACGTTTTCATAACGACGCCGCTTACTCATCCGAATTACTAGAAGTGGCACTTGCCTCTCAATCTTTCGCTTTGCGCGATTGCGCAGCTTTGCTGCAGATACATTCTAAAAAATAGCCAGTAAAAAATCCGAATTGCGCTCTTTGAGTCATTTCGGGTTGAATGAACCGTCAATACGGCATGATGAGGGATTAGATTCAGTCAATATATCCTTGACGAAAACACCCTATTGCCCGGCGCTTCGCCTGCTTTCATGAACTCCATCGCCCCTCTCGTTTTACAGCCAGGCTTCATTGCCTTTCACAGCAACCGCGCCGAAGACCTGGCTGAGGTCGTGATCAACTGGTTCCGCCGGCACCCCCTGAATCCGCTTGAAGAAGAAGTCATTCTGGTGCAAAGCAACGGCATGGCCGAATGGATCAAGATGGAGCTGGCGCGCATCGGTGGCGTCTGTGCCGCCACCCGGGTTGAGTTGCCCTCGCGTTTTCTGTGGCGCACCTACCGGCAGGTGTTGGGCCGCAATGCGGTCCCCAAAGACTCCCCCTTGGACAAGGTTCCAATGATCTGGCGCCTGATGCAGTTGCTGCCGGCCTTGATGACGGAGCCTGACTTTGCCCCCGTAGCGGGTTTTCTCCAAGCAGACGAGCCCGACCGCATGCTGCAACTGGCTGCCAAACTGGCCGATCTGTTTGACCAGTACCAAAACTACCGTGCCGATTGGCTCGATGCCTGGGCCCAAGGTAAAGATCACCTGATATTGGCGAATGGCGCCATCACTGAATTGCCACCCGAGCAGCGCTGGCAGCCGCAGTTGTGGCGCGCAGTGCTGCAGACATTGGACGCGCAACAGCAGCAATGCATCCGGCCCCAATTGCATCAGCGGGTCTTGGCGCGCCTGGAATCGGGGGAACCGTTGGCCAGCAAAGTGGCGCAACGGGTGATTGTGTTCGGCATGAGCCAGATCCCCTGGAGCACCTTGCAGGCGTTGGCGGCCTTGGCGCCGCACAGCCAGGTCATGTTGGCGATCCCCAACCCGTGCCGCTTTTATTGGGGCGACATCATGGATGGCCGTGAGTTGCTGCAATCAGTGCGCAGGCGCCAACCCTTGCGCCAGGGTCGGGAGCTCTCCACCCTGCCACTGGAAGATATGCATGCCCATTCCCATCCGCTACTGGCGGCCTGGGGCCGCCAGGGGCGCGATTTCATCCGTCAGCTCGATGTCTTTGACGATGCCGAGCAAAGTCGCCTCAAGTTCGAGCTGGCCCGCATTGATTTGTTTGATGAGACCGAGGACGACGAACAAACGCCCCTGCTCAAGCAGGTGCAAAACCGCATCCGTGACTTGGTGCCGTTAGCGGACCACATTGCAACGCCATTGGCCGCAACTGACCACTCCATCGTCTTTCACAGCGCTCACAGCAAAGTGAGGGAACTCGAAATTCTGCACGACCAACTGCTGCAATTGTTGGCCGAGCCCGCCAAGGAGGTGGCCCTGAACCCGCGTGATGTGATTGTGATGGTGCCCGATATTGAGCAAATGGCGCCCGCCATCCGGGCGGTCTTTGGCCAGTACAAACGCGGTGATGCTCGTTTCATTCCGTTTGACATTGCCGACATGAGCGCCAAAACCAGTAGCCCGTTGATTGGCGCGCTGGACTGGTTGCTGCGACTGCCGCAACAGCGTTGCTGCATGAGCGAACTGGTTGATCTACTGGAAGTGAACGCCATAGCGGCCCGTTTTGGCATTGATCAGGGGTCCCTGCCGAAGCTCACCCAATGGATGGTGGGGGCCGGCATTCGCTGGGGCTTAAACGTAGAGCATCGCGCTGATTTGGGTTTATTGGCCTGTGGCGATCAAAACAGTGCCTGGTTTGGTCTGCGCCGCATGTTGCTGGGTTATGCCAGTGGCATGGTGGCGGTGGACGAACCCCTGGGCAACTTCAACGATATTGAACCTTATGCCGAAGTCGGTGGCCTCGAAGCGGAATTGGCCGGCTCGCTGGCCCATCTGTTGCAGGCGCTGGTGAATTGGTGGAGCGTGTCCAGCACACCGGCGACCCCCGCGATCTGGGCGGAACGAGGCCGGAATTTACTGGCTGAGATGGTCAAGGCCGAATCAGAGACAGACAAGCAGGCGCTCAGCGCGCTTGAAGACGGGCTGGTGGCTTGGCAACTGGCCTGCGAGCAAGCCAGTTTTGCGCAAGAGGTGCCACTGATTGTGGCCCGCTCAGCCTGGATGGAGGCGATGGAAGTTCCCAAGCTGAACCAGCGTTTTCAGGCCGGTGGTGTTACTTTTTGCACCTTGATGCCGATGCGCGCCATTCCGTTTGAAGTGGTTTGCTTGCTGGGCATGAACGATGGCGAGTACCCCCGGCGCAGCATGCGCAGCGACTTCGACCTGATGGGCTTGCCCGGCACCTCGCGCCCGGGAGACCGCTCGCGCCGTGATGATGACCGCCAATTGATGCTGGAGGCTTTGCTGTCAGCGCGCCGACTGTTTTATGTCAGCTGGTGCGGGCGCAGTGTGCGCGACAACAGCGAACAACCGCCCTCAGTATTGGTGTCGCAATTGCGGGATTACTTGAATGCGGGCTGGGGCCAGAACGTGGTGTCAGACCGGACCACCCACCATCCCCTGCAACCGTTTAGCCGGCGGTATTTTGAAACCGGGAGCCCTTTGGTGACCTATGCCCGGGAGTGGCGGGCGGCGCATGAGCACCAGGAGTCGGAAACTGCCGATGCTGCACAGCAAAATGACGACCCCAAAGCCATCGCACCGCTACCCGCCTTTGTGCCGGACGCCAATATCCCGCTAACGCTGATCCAGTTGACCCGCTTTCTGCGTAATCCGGTGAAAGCCTTCTTTCGACAGCGCTTGCTGGTGACTTTTGAAGAAGACCAGGAAGAGAATGCTGACGAAGAATGTTTCGCAGTTAACGCCCTTGATGAATACGGGCTGATCCAGGCTCTGCTGACCACGGCACAGACCCATGATGCACAGGAGCAAGACAGTGTCACGCACGCCCTGAACCAACTCAGAATTGCCGGTGAGTTGCCGCTGAAAGGGCTGGGAGAACTTAAGCAACAAACGTTGCAAGAAACCCTGAGCACGATGCTACAGGCTTGGCATACCGCGCAGGCCCGCTTTCCGTACCCGGCTGATCGGCAATCGGTTCGATTGCAAACGGGCGATGTGGTGCTGGAAGACTGGATCGACCACTTGAGCCTGGGCGAGTGCCTGAGGGACCCGGTGCCCGGTTCAGAAACGGGCATGACCACCGCCTGGCTGCAACTCGACCCCGGCAAGCTGCTGGAGAAAGCCAAGAAGCCAGCGGCCCGCCGCGACAAACTGCTCGGCCCGTGGGTGCGCAGCCTGGCAATTTCGGCCAGTGGCATCTGCGCTCACGGCGTTCTGGTCGGGCGCGATGGCGTGCTGGACATCTCGCCCATGCCTCAGGACGAAGCGCAGGAGACCTTGAGCCTACTGCTGTCTATTTGGCGAGAAGGCATGAACGCAGCCCTCCCCTTACCACCCAAAACGGCACTGGCCTGGTTGGCGGAGAAAGATGCCGCATCGCAATACGATGGCGGCTACATGATCAGTGGTGAGTCGAACGAGCCCTGCCTGGCCCGCATGTTCGCGGACTTTGAGGCCCTGACTTCGGATGGCCGCTTCGAGGCGTTGGCGCAGCAAGTTTATGCGCCGCTCTTGTTATGGGCGACTGCGCACGTAACGGCCCGCTTTCACAGCACCGAGCCCGTGTTTGATGAGCGTGCCGCATGATGACTTTTCAGATTCAACAGGAACAAGCGTCCATGACCCTTCCCATGAGCGAGCCCGCCAGCCAGGTGCTGAACGCAGCCACCTTTGACCTCTGGGGTAGCCGCCTGATAGAAGCCAGTGCCGGCACCGGCAAAACATGGACCATCGCGGCCTTGTACTTGCGTCTGGTGCTCGGTCATGGCGGCGCACATGGATTCGTGCGCCCACTAAGGCCCTCCGAGATTCTGGTGATGACATTCACCCGGGCCGCCACGCGGGAACTGTCAGACCGGATTCGCGAGCGATTGCTTATTGCGGCGCAATGTTTTCGGGACGAAAAACTACCTGACCCGGGCGACACCTTCCTGATCAGCTTGATGGCCGACTACGCACCAGGAACAGAACGCAACCGCGCCGCTTTTGCCTTGGCCATGGCGGCTGAAAGCATGGACGACGCCTCAGTGCACACCATTGATGCCTGGTGCCAACGCATGCTGAAAGAGCACGCCTTTGACAGCGGTTGTTTGTTTGACGAAGAACTGGTGGCGGATGAAGAAACGATGCGCATCGAAGCCACCCACGATTACTGGCGCCAGGCCTGCTACCCCCTGACTCCAGAGCCGCTGGCCCAAGTGCTGACCATTTGGAGTGGCGTCGACAAACTCAGTGCTGACCTGCGCGACCTGATGAGCCAGGACATCCCGGCACAGGCTGGGCAGGGGACACTGGGAGAGGTGCTGACCGAAGCCACTGCGCAGCGTGCTGTCGCCCTGAACCAACTCAAAGTCGGTTGGGCGGTGCGGGCTCAAACCATGCAGGACTGGCTCAACAGCCAATTGCCAGCCAAGGATCATGGTTGGAAAACGCTTAGAAAAGCAGATTTCGAAACCTGGTTGGGCGCGCTTAAAGATTGGGCTGAAAGCGATATCGCGGAAACCCCGCAACAAAAAATGGGGAAAACGGCCTGGGAACGCTTAACACCCAGTGGCATGGAAAAGGTGCGCCTTGCCGGGGCCGCGTACTTGCATTTGCCGTCTGAGTTCTCTGAATTTCTTGAACTTCAAACCGCACTCGAGAAGCTACCAGAGATCAGCGTGGCCGTAAGACTGCATGCTGCGGCTACGGTCGCCCAACGGCTGTTGCAACTCAAACGCCAAAGTGCCAGCTTCGGTTTTGCGGACATGCTGCACCGGCTAAACACCGCACTGGCTGGAGAAAATGGCACGCGCTTGCGTGAGCGCATTCTGGCCCAGTATCCGGTCATCCTGATTGATGAGTTTCAAGACACCTCGCCTCTGCAGTACCAAATTTTTGACCATATCTACCAGACCGAATCCAATGATCCCCACAGTGCGTTGCTGCTGATCGGCGACCCAAAACAGTCAATCTATGGCTTTCGTGGCGCGGACATCTACAGCTACTTGCAAGCACGCCGGGCCACCGCAGGGCGTCATTACATGCTGGAGACCAATTACCGCTCGACCCAGACCTTGATCGAGGTCGTGAACCACTGGTTTGCCCAAGCCGATGACGCACGCAGCGAAGGCGCCTTCATGTACCGCCAGAGTGACGACAACCCATTGCCCTTCGTCAAGGTGCAGGCCCACGGCCGCACAGAACAACTGGTCAATGCTCGGGGGCCGGTGCCCGCCATGACGCTGGTGCATGACCTCGAAATTCGCAATTCGGACGGCATGCGCAAGCTGTTTGCCGCTCGCTGCGCGGAGCAAATCTCAGCCTGGCTCAACGACAGCCAAGCTGGTTTTGCTACCGCCGGTGTCAACGGCGAAGCGGCCAGCTTCAAGCCGCTACGCCCGGCAGATATTGCCATCCTGGTGCGCACCGGCAAGGAAGCGGCTGCCGTAAGGCGCGAACTCGAACGTCGTCGAATAGCCTCGGTGTACCTGTCCGACAAAGACTCTGTCTTTGACAGTAACGAGGCACAGGACCTGGTGCATTGGTTGCGCGCAGTCGCCACGCCGCAGGATGTGCGACTGGTGCGAGCCGGTCTTGCCACTCGCACTGTGGGTTTGAGCCTGGATGAATTGGGCTGGCTGGCCAACAACGACGACGCCTTTGATGCGCGCAGCGAACAATTGCGCCAATTGCGTACTGTCTGGCAAATGCAGGGTGTGTTGGCCATGCTGCGCCAAACCTTGCATCAGCTGGGGTTGGCATCACGCTGGCTCGCTGCCCCCGATGGCGAGCGCAAACTGACCAATTTTTTGCATCTGGCGGAGTTGCTGCAAACAGCGAGCAGAACCCTCGACGGCGAGCAATCCCTGATTCGCTGGTTGCTCAATGAAATGAGCGAAGGGAGTTCCCAGAGCGATGACCAGGTCGTGCGACTCGAAAGCGATGCCGATCTGGTCAAGGTCATCACCATTCACAAGAGCAAGGGCTTGGAATATCCCCTGGTATGTTTGCCCTACGCCACCAGCTACAGAGCCAAAGACAACAGAACGACCAGTTTCGTCAACCTCGCCAACGCGGCAGGTCAGCGCGAACTGCTGCTGCAGTTCAGTAAAGATGAACTGGCACTTGCAGACAAAGACCGCCTGCGCGAAGACCTGCGTCTGCTGTACGTGGCACTGACCCGCGCCCGCCATGCCTTGTGGGTGGGTTTTTCAGCGCTTAAAACCGGCAACAGTGAGGCCTGCATCTCCCACCACAGTGCCGCCGGTTATTTGCTCGGTGGCACCGACCCGATATCGGCCGCCGACTGGCTTATTCCTTTGGAAAAATTTGCCTCCAACTGCCCTGCGGTGGTGCTGCAACCGGCCGCACTCTCTACCCCCTGCACCGCATTGAGTCGCAGCCAGGCAGAGGTCGCGTTACATAGCCATCCCCCTTACCAAGCTGACTTCGAGCGCCATTGGACGATCGGCAGCTTTTCTCGCCTGGCCAGGGATCTGACCCCAACCTGGGCGGCATCAGCCTTGTCACCGCTCCAAACGCCCAGACCGGCGGACGATGAGTTGGAATTTAGTGCTGACGTTCAGCAAGCCCTTGAACGTGCGGCGAAACTTGCCAACCCTGCGGCATGGCACAAGTTTGCGCGCGGCGCTGAAGCCGGCAATTTTCTGCACAATCAACTTGAATGGCTGGCGACTGAAAATTTCACCTTGGCTGGGAGCGAACCGCTGGCCACGCGTTTGCAACGCCGCTGTGAACGCGCCGGACGTGGCGCGCAGGCGCAAGAGGTTGTGTCCTGGCTCACTGATGTAGTGCAGACCACGCTGCCGGGCCCGAACACCGCACTGGCCGATCTGGTTGATGTCTTGCCGGAGATGGAATTCTGGCTGCCGGCAAAACATATGGAGGCCAAAGAAATCGATGCCCAGTGTCGGCTTCACCTGTTGCCGGGGGTGGAACGGCCTGGCTTGGTAGAGCGCCAGTTGCATGGCATGTTGATGGGTTTTGCCGACCTGGTGTTTGAACACCAAGGCAAATACTGGGTGCTGGACTACAAGTCAAATCATCTGGGCGAAGACGATGCAGCTTATGACCATGACACGCTGGCCCATGCCATGGCCAAGCACCGCTATGACGTCCAGGCGGCCATTTATCTGTTGGCCCTGCATCGCTTGTTAAAGCAGCGACTCGGGCGCAGTTACCGCCCCGAGGACCATCTGGGAGGAGCGGTGTACCTGTTCCTGCGCGGCATCAAGGGGCCGCAAAACGGGGTTTATCTGATTCCCGCCTGCCTACCCTTGCTCGATGCCCTTGATGCCATGTTGGGCGAAGAGGCCTTGCCAGCATGAACAGCTACACGATAACCCATGACCCGAGCCTTGCCATGACCGCCACCTTGATCGCCGCCCCTGACCACGCGGCTAAATTGCCGGTCAATCCGTTGAGCACCCTGCACAGTTGGGCCGACAAGGGCTGGTTGCGCCGCCTGGACAGCGCACTGGCCGCTTTTATGCACGAACTCGATCCTGCAGCCTCGCCCGTCTTACTGGTGAGTTCCGCCGTCTTGGCACAAATGGAGGGGCGTGGCCACACCTGTCTGCCCCTGCGCCTGCTGGTGACACAACCCGATGAAGTGCTGGCCTGGCCCGCGGCGGCCCAAGATGATCTGAAAGCCTTGTGGCAAACCTTGCCCACCAGCTTGTCAGACTGGCTGGCCGCCTTGCTTGAGAGTCCCCTGGTGCGCTCGGTTACTTTGGTCCAAGGCGAGGATGCAGTGCAAGCCCAAGCGGATCGTGGCCAACCTCTGGTGCTGGGGGGCACCACAACCGAACCTTTGCTGTATTTGCGCCGTTACTGGCTGCATGAATGTCAGGTGGCCAGCGAGGTCTTGCACCGAACGGCGGCGAGCCAGACCATAGATGAAGCCTTGGCACGCCAATGGCTAGACCGTTTGTTTGATCCAACCGCCACTGACGTGTCTGCGCCAAAAGAGGTGGATTGGCAAAAGCTGGCCTGTGCGGTGGCTTTGCGCGCCAGCCTCACCGTCATCACCGGTGGCCCAGGCACGGGCAAGACGTACACCGCAGCCCGACTGCTCGCCTTGCTGTTGGCCACGGATAAAGAGCCTCAGCGGTTGCGCGTCGCGCTGGCAGCTCCAACCGGCAAGGCCGCAGCCCGACTGCGTCAGTCGATTGATGCGTCCTTGCAGGAGTTGAGCAAGCGTCTGGGTCAGGACCTTGATCTGGAAACGTTTACCAAACGCATTGGCGCCGCAAGAACCCTGCACTCCTTGTTGGGTGCCCGCCCCGACACCCGTCAGTTTCGTTTCAATGCCAACCACTTGCTCGATGTGGACATCCTGATCGTGGATGAGGCATCAATGATTCATCTGGAGATGATGTCGGCCTTGCTGCAAGCCATGCCGCCTGGCGCCAAGCTGATCTTGCTGGGTGACAAAGATCAGCTGGCCTCTGTGGAAGCTGGTGCCGTGCTGGGTGATCTTTGTCGGGATGCCGGTAACGGGCATTACGACCTGGAGACAGCCCGTTATGCGCTGGCGGTGACCGGCCAAGTCCTGCCGAATGAGTTTCTCGCTCCCAGCACCCAAACCACCCCGTTGGCGCAGCAAACCGTCATGCTGCGCAAGAGTCGCCGCTTTGGCGGGTTGATCGGACAACTGGCGCTGGCGATCAATGGTGGTAACAGCGAATTGGCCCAGTCATTGATCACGCACGATACGACGGCGGTATTGCAGGCGACCCACCATCCGAGCGTCGAGACGGTCTTGAACTTGGCGGTCCGTGGTCGCCCTGGTGCGACTGCCTGTTTTGCGGATTATTTGCGCCTCATCAGCGAACGCCCTGTCCAAGCGCTGCAAGACACCAGCAGTCACGACACCTGGGTCAAAACTGTGTTGGTAGCTTTTGATCGTTTTCGTCTGCTGTGCGCGGTCCATGACGGAGATTGGGGCACCCGCAGTTTGAACCAGTCGATCCAGAAGGCCTTGACGAGTGCGGGACTTTTAAATCCAAAGGGTGAATGGTTTGTGGGGCGACCGGTCATGGTCACCCGCAACGACCCGGAACTCGGGGTTTTTAATGGCGATGTGGGGGTGGCACTGCCAGGCACCCGGGGCGCCACCGCCCTGCGCGTCTACTTCCTCGATGGCGACAGCTTGCGCTCCGTCGGGGTGAGCCGTCTGGCTTATGTGGAAACTGCTTTTGCCATGACGGTTCACAAGTGCCAGGGCTCCGAGTTTTTGCATACGGCCTTGGTGCTGCCACCGGGTGGTGCCAAGATCTTGACGCGTGAACTTATTTACACCGGCATCACCCGTGCGCGGGAGCGTTTCACGCTGATTGAGGGACAAGCGGGTCTGCTGCAACAAGCCATCGTTCGGCAATCTCAGCGGGCCAGTGGACTGGGCTTGCAATTGGAGAATCCAGCCTGCTTTTGATCAGCTAGCGTGTGACGTCGGATTAGGATAGTGGTACTTTGTCCATGGAGTCACGGATCAAATTCCATGACCAACAATTTAACGTTGGAGAAATAAATGAGCATGAAGTACAGATTATTTCTAATTGTCTATTTTCTGGCTATGACCAGCTTCAGCAACTTTACTAGGGCCAATGAAGTGCTTCAAGGTCATGTCGTCAAGATTGAGACTCGTGGTGCTGTTCTTCCAATTTACACAATCTGGAATGAAAAGGCTGTTGCGACTTTGGTGCTGTATTCCGGTGGTGGTGGCGGGTACGGAAAAATTGGCGATGACGGCTGGCCCAGCAGTTCGAATTTTCTAATTCGATCTGCAAAACTTTTTGCAGCCCACCCTTTCAACCTTGTTTTGGTCGGCAGGGCTACGGATGTACCCACCCTTGATGGAGTCACCCGCATTGGTGAAAACCATAATCTGGATAACCAAGCAATTTTTCGAGCCATCAAGTTAAAAAGTCCCGTGCCGATTTGGTTGATTGGAACCAGTATGGGCACCATTTCAGCCACCGCTGCTGCGATCCATGACGGTGGTCAGAACATCGCAGGGATCGTTCTCACATCGTCTATCACCGCCTATCGAATCAAGGGTGCGGTGCCAACCCAAGAATTGAGCAAAATAGTGGTTCCGGTGCTGGTTGTGCATCACGAACAAGATGCTTGCAAGGTATGCACACCGTATGAGGCTAAGAACATTGCAGATGGCCTGAAAAATTCACCCATCAAAAAGACCATTTTAATTAGCGGCGGCGCCGATCCAACGGGCGACCCATGTGAACCAATGCACTATCACGGCTACATAGGAAAGGAAAAAGAGGTTGTTGACCTGATTGCCACTTGGGTTGGTCAACCTTCAAACTAAATTGGTTGTTCAAGCTTAGGAGCTTTTTATCTCGCACATTCAATAGCAGTTTCATGCAGATCTTGCGAAGCCGGTTTTCATCTTTTGAATCCCATCATTTTTTCAGAAGGCCTTCAAAATTGAACATCTGCATGGAGAAAAATCAAAACCCGGTACACAGGCGACTGGCTAGAACGGCAGTATTTAGTCCACTCAATCGTTTCGACTAAATTGCTCTTGGCAGCCAAACCGTAACCGTCGTCCCCTTGCCCATCGTACTGTGAACGTCAACACGACCATGGTGAATTTCGATTATCTCTTGGACAATATTCATGCCCAATCCCGTTCCGGGAATTTTGCCCGAAGTATCCGCACGATAGAATCGTTCGAACACTCGCTCTAGCTGAGCAGCTGTCATGCCGATACCCTGATCAATGACGGTTACGCCAACAAACTGCCTGTCTTTCTCGGTTTTTATTCTGAAATTAATGATGACATTGCCGCCTTCGGGGGAGTACTTATAGGCGTTCGAAATTATGTTGGTTAACGCCTGCTGAAATTTTCCACAATCAACGTTGATATTGAGTGACTCGGATGCGGCAACCACTATAGGAAAGTCGCGATGCTCGGGAACTTTGAAGTCTTTGATTGTTTTCGTGACAAGGTCATGAATGTTTGCAGTTTCCAGAATGAAGTCATCACCCCTTCTTGCCTCAATTCTGGCGAGGTCGAGAAGATCGTTAATGATCTTGGCGATTAGCACTGACTGCCTGTGAATGATGGACGTCATTTCGTGTCGTTCATCCTCGTCGAAATCACTATTGAGGAGCACCTCGGAAAACCCCAAAATGCTAGCCATTGGCGTGCGCAATTCATGGGCTGCGGTGGCCAAGAACTCATTCTTAAGATTCTCAACTTCAGTTTCATGAGTGACATTACGAATGTGCAAAATTTGTGAGACCGAATCAGAAGTACCTTTCCGTAATGCGATGCGGAGAACCTTATTGCCGGGAGCGGCAACGACAATAGTGTTTTTAAAATGATGATCACGACCTTGGTCCTCGACCTGCTTCGTCATCATGGATGCGATCCCACTGAATCGCCGCGTCGGAATGCATGCGCTTGCCAACTTCTCTGAGAAATCAAATTCATTCAGCCCCAAAACGGACTTTATTGAAAATCCACTAAGCCGTGAGAACGCCGGGCTTACATAATTTACGCAATGGCTTGCATTAAAAGATACAAAACCATCCGGACTCAAAGCGAAGATTGTCTCGAGCTGTGCAGATTTTTCTTCAATATCTTTGTTAAGTTGTGATTCAGCCTGCTGCCTTCGAACGATCTCAAGTCCAACCAGCCATGCCAAACCCAACGCAAAAGCAAGCAGAGCTGTAGCAGCCAGAATAAGTTGCTTTAAGACAAGTTGAATCGGCTCTTCCACTTCTTTTGCGGGAATACCGATGACCATCGACCATCCGGTCACTACTGAGCGGTCGAATACGGTGTAGACGGTGTTTCCCTCTTGATTGATGGCGGTGAAGAGTCCGCTTTGTGAAGCAGAAATCGGTTTCGCCAGAGAGGGCGTAGCAGGAACACCCACATAGCGTTCCGGGTCACGTGAGCGGCCAGCTAATACCAGACGACTGTCAATGATTGCACCCGTCCATGTCGAAGGTAGATTCTGTTCCGCAAACAAACTATTGATTGCATTGGGATCCATCGCGACAGATAACACAAATCGAACTTGATCGTTGCGAAAGACGGGTGCCATGAGAAGGGAGAACGGCTTCTTTGTGACGACGCCAGAAGTGAACGCGCCAACAATCATGGACTTGCGCGTCTTAAAAACATCATCCACTGCATTTGATGCAACACTGGCCAACGCCCCCGCAACCGGTGTAGCAGTAGTGGCGACAATGGCATGCGATCTTGGATCGATCAGAGACACCGTAAACCATTTGCCGTTGGTTGCGATCACTCGCTTGGCATTCATTATGAAAGCGGCCAAGTTATCGGCGTCGAGGCTGGCGTCTGTCGCCAGAATTTCGACTTGCTTCATCTGACCTAGCAATTCGTGGTCAACAGCCACTCTCAGTGCACTGGTGGTGCTCTTCAAGTTATCAGCAATGGCCAACTTCTTTTGGTCAACGATCATCCAGGCAACGCCGCCACCAAAGATTAGCAACGGCAGCACGGCAACCATAACCAACCCCACCAGTGCTTGCCAGACACTGTGTTCCTTCCATTTGCGCTGAATGTTCATGATGTCAAGGTAAATTCTTAGTCCGAAAATATGTGGCGGTTATCGACTGAAGGTCAGTACAGACTAGGCCTTGCACATACACAAAGCATAGATAATTTTCAACATGTCTGGCGTGAGGTCGAAGACGTAATGCTGAACCGTAACATTGGTCAGCGACCACCGATCGACCGGAATATTCAGATGCCTTCTAGCCGCAACCTCCAATTAGGAAGTTTTGAACTATAGGACCCAACAAACCCGAAGTTCAATTTTACCCAGCACTTGCGCCAGTTCCCCCCAGACGAAACACATTTTTTGGTCGAAATGCAAGGATTGACTCGCCGTCCGCAATAACAGCTAACCGCAACAATCTGAGTCTGAGGGTCACACGACCAGCGGCTTCCTGGAGCACGAGTTATCAAATGCAATGGGCCGCGAGTTTTTTAAAGGATGAAACTAATGCGAATTCTCAATCGAGGAATGGCATAGATGTAAATACTTTTGTTTCTTCGCCTACGTAGAGGCAATCATGACGGCCAGCCGATCGAGTTCAGCGGCGGCCCGCGCTATTACGCGACCAGCACTGATGGTGGCGCGTACGATTGGACTTTCCGTGCGACCCTGCCGCTGTTGCTCCCAATGCAGGCTGAGAAGTCTTCAGCGTTCCATAAACCAGCGACTACGTCTATGTCGATGTTGAACGCCCCGCTGATCGTATTAGTGCTCTCGCTGCTCAGCCTCTTCATTGGCTTCAGCTTCTCGATGGCCGTGAGCCGCTACGACCAGCGCAATTGGCACCGAGTTCGTTCGCGCCGATCTGTTGAACCAGGTTAAGGCCGCCGCAGTACGCACGTTGCTACGCGAGTACCTGGCTAAACGAGTGTTGTTTTACACGACGCGCGATATGCAAGAGCATGCACAGCTCGATTCGCGCACAACTAGGCTGCAGAGTGCGCTGTGGTCCGCCGTCGTGGCGCTGGTTGTCGCGGGCATGAACGATGTGTTGAACGCGCAGGTCTATGCCCAGGCTGCGCCGTGGCTTACCGACGCGCAAAACCTGAGCAGCTTGGCGAGCTCACTTTCCACACCCTGAGCGTCACATGGGAGGGTGTGCCGGTGTGGCCAACGCTGGGAGGGCGAAACCATTTCTTCCCTGTCTCGCATATCACTTCACCGCCGGTGCTGTTGGTAGCGGATAAAGCCCAGGCGCTAGATTGAGGAAGCCTCCTGCGGAGGGAGTCAGCCGCAACCAAATCAGATTAGAAATCAGGCCGCAGTAACCGGCGTAGTCTCCGATTTTTCAGAGACACCGGCCGACTCAAAACTGGCCATCTCACGCAGGATGGTGCAGGCCGATTGCAACAGCGGCCACGCCAGCGCCGCACCCGAGCCTTCGCCCAGACGCAAGCCCAGATCGAGCAGTGCTTGCACGCCGAGGTACTGCAACATGAACTCATGGCCGCGTTCCCCCGAGCGGTGCGCAAACACGCATGACTGCAACACCAGCGGTTGCAGCGCATGCGCAACCAGCACTGCCGAGGTGGCAATAAAGCCGTCGACCACCACCACGCGGCGCTCGGTAGCGGCTTGCATCACCGCACCGACCATGGTGGCAATCTCATAGCCCCCCAAAGCGGCCAGCGCTTCAAGCGGCGCGGTTGCCTGTGGATGAAAGGCCAGCACTTCGCGCAGCACCGCTGTTTTACGCACTACCGCAGGCGCGTCCAGACCGGTACCGGCGCCGGTGCACACCTCAATGTCCAGACCGGTCAAACGGGCCAGCAGCAAGGATGCCGCCGAGGTATTGCCGATGCCCATTTCACCCAGCAACAGCGCGTTGCCCGGCAAACCCTTGACGATGTCGCGTCCGTTTTGCAGCGCTTGCTGGCATTGGGCGGCGGTCATGGCGGCTTGCGCCGACGAATCGGCCGTGCCCTTTTCACCACCGGCCACCTTGCGCACCAGCAAGCCGGGGCGCTGGGTGCCTGCAGGCAGACCGGCCAAAAAGTCATGATTCACGCCGCAGTCAACCACAGTCAGGCTGATGCCGTTCTGGCGTGCCAGCACGCTCACCGCTGCGCCTCCAGCCAAAAAGTTCTCCACCATCTGCCAGCTCACATCGCTTGGAAACGCGGAGACACCTCGGGCAGTCAGACCGTGGTCACCGGCAAACACCACCATTTGGGGCTGGTCCATCACCGGTGATTCAGTGCCCAGGATTTCACCCAACTGCAGCGCCAGCGCTTCAAGCCGACCGAGTGAGCCCAACGGCTTGGTTTTGTTGTTGAGCTTGTGTTGCAGGGCTTGCGTGAGGGCGGGTGCGCGGATGTCAGCCAGGGTCGGCAAAGTCGTGTTCATAAGGGTTCTTCGAGTTGGTTCAGTAAAAAATCAGGCAATCAAACCGGCTAAAACACCGGCTTCAAAATGTTGTTCAATGAAGTCGGCCAGGCCATCAAAAACGACGTCCAGCGTCGGTACCGGGCCTTGCATGCTGTCCCCAAACAAGGCTTGCAAAGCGGCGGCATCTTCAAACAGACCGTGCAAATACAGGCCCAGCACGTTGCCTGAGGCGTTCTGCCAGGCCAGGCCACCGGGCATGACGATGCGCGCCACGTCACCGGCTTTGGCCATGGCAGGGTGCTGCGCCGTTTGGCCGTGGTGAATCTCGTAGCCGGTTACTTGCACACCCGCCAAGGTGGCCCACGGCGTCGACACTTTGATTTGGATTTCGCCATGCACGTCATCGGTTTTAAACAGCTTGTCATGCAGGGCAATGCTGACATCAAACACCGCCTGGGTGTGACGCACGGTTTTTTCAGTTTCAAACACGGTGACCAAGGGCAACAAGCCCAAGCCGGGCGCATTGCCATCAATACCGTGCGGGTCAATCAGCGCCTCGCCCAGCAGTTGCAGGCCGCCGCAAATACCCAGCACCGCACCGCCCTGCCCTGCATGCTTGGCAATGGCCGCGTCCAGTCCCTGCTCGCGCAACCAGGCCAGGTCGCCACTGGTGTTTTTGGAGCCCGGCAGGATGATCCAGTCGGTCGGCACCAGACCCACCAACTCCGAGGGCGAGCGCACCCACTGCAGGCGAATACCAGGAATGTTCTTGAGCGGTTGAAACTCATCCAGATTGCTGATGCGCGGGTAGGCGATGACGGCCACCGTTTTTGTCACGGCACCCTTGGCTGTGCTGCGGTCATCAAATACCCCGTCTTCTTCCGGCAAACCGTGCTGCCACCACATCGGCAGCGTGGCCACCGTGGGAATGCCGGTGAGGTCTTGCAGCATCTGCGGCGCGGGGGCCAACAGGCTGGCGTCGCCGCGAAACTTGTTCAGCACAAAGCCTTTGATCAGCGTTCGCTCGTTTTCCGGCAGCAGCGCCCAAGTGCCGTACAGATGGGCAAACGCGCCACCGCGGTCGATGTCGGTCACCAGTAGGCAAGCCGCGTTGCTGTGCAGCGCCACTCGCATATTGACGATGTCGCTGCTTGAGAGGTTGATCTCGGCTGGGGAACCCGCGCCTTCAATCACCACCACGTCGTTCTCGGCTATCAGTTCGTCAAGCGCTGCTGCAATCTGCGGCCAGACCTTCAGGCTGCGCCCGCGCCACGGCATGGCGGTCAGCGCTTCATCAACCTGCCCCATCATCACGACTTGACTGTGGGTGTCGCGCTCGGGCTTGAGCAGCAGCGGGTTCATGCGCACCTCGGGCACGGCGCGGGCCGCGAGCGACTGAAAGTACTGGGCGCTGCCGATTTCGCCACCGGCACTGGCCAAACTCACGTCAACACCAGCGCCTGCGGAGACAGTGCCAGCCACGACGCGGGCGTTGTTGCTCATGTTTTGCGCTTTGAAAGGGACTACTTTGAGGCCCTGACGAGCGTAGTGGCGACACAGCGCGGTGGTCAGCCAGCTTTTGCCAGCACCGCTGGTGGTGCCGAGCACCATCACGCATTTGGCAAGGGGTTTTAGGGGATCTGTCATTTTTTAACTTTTCAGGCCAACTCAGTGGTTCTGCTGGCTTTAAACGGAACACTAAATTCTGGTTGATTTTGTGCAGCCTCAATGGCCGGCACATCGCACTTTTGCAACTCAAATTCCAGCGCATCCTGCGCCTGTGGCGGCAACACGCCGAGCCGCACATGGCCAGGCAAGCCAAACGAGGTGGTGTCGCGCAGATTGATACCTTTGGCGCGAAGAGTTGACAGGTCACAACCCGGCGCTGGACGCGCACAGAAAAAATTGGCGTCGCTGGGCAGACAGTGCCAGCCCAGGTTTTGCAACAGGGTGATCTGGCGGGTTTTCCAGGCTCTCAAGGTCAGCAAACTACTGGCCAGCCAGGCATGCACTTCAGGCTGCACCCAGGCTTGCAGCATCGCCACGCCATGAGCGCCGACTGGCCAGGACGGGCACAAGCGCTCCAGTGCGGTGACCGTTTCTTCGGCGCCAAGCGGCGCAATCACATAGGCAGCGCGCACGCCGGTAAGGCCCAGCGCTTTGTTGGGTGTCCATAGTTGCCAGACTTGAGAAAGTTTGTCGTCCGTCAGGCTGGGCTGACCGCTCAGACGTAGGGTTTCGTAGGCGCGGTCGAGTACCAGCGGTGTTTGACCAGCCCCTTTGAAGCGCTCAGAGCGGTTAGTTTCGGGTTGCGAAGCTGAATTTGAATCTCCACTTTGAACTTCGCTTTGGTAAGCGTTGATTAGTTCGGCTGGCCACAAAGCGTGCGCCCCACCCAACGGGCTGGAGGGTTCGCAGGCCCAAACCAATTGCGCGCTGTCAGCTTGCCGCGTCACGGCCAAGCCCCAGGCTTGCGCGGCTTGAGCGTAGTCGCCGTAGCTGTGAGGCGGAAGGCACACGCGGCCTTGGATCTGGCCCCTGCCCGACAACTCGCCAGTTTGGTCCTGTCCGGTCTGGCCATTAAGCCGCTGCGCAACATACGCGGTGATGCGGAAAATGAACTCGCTGGCGCTGCCTGCCAGGACCACGCGCCCAGCCTCAACCCCGTGAAACTGCGCCAACTGCGCGCGCAGATGGGTGTAACTGGCATCGGGGTAGCGCGTGGCATCGGCTTGCTGCACGGCGGCCAAGGCGCTGGGGCACGGGCCGCAGGCGTTGCTGTTGGTCGAAAAATCAAACCTTGGCACGCCCAAAGCGTCCGGGCCACCGTGAATGCGCGGGTTCATCGGCTCACTCCATACGCTATTGAGTAAATAGCTGCTTGCGCAATGAATACGAGGGCTACAAGCACTTTTGATGCATAAACGGTGGCCTGCTGCGTGTCTTGCGCCAGCGGCGCTCGGCCGGCGGCGTTGAGCACATAGACGCCCGGTTTTTGCAGGCTCACACCCAGCGCCAGCGCCATCGCAGCCATCGGCCAACCACTGTTGGGGGACGCGGTGCGGCGTGCCTCGTCGCGCAGTCGTGCCATAAAAGGGTTTGAATCCGGCGCATTTTGATCGGGGCTGATGGCGTCGATCAGTTGCGGGCGTGCACTGGCCAGCGTCTGCAGCCAGAACACCAAGGCCAGCAGCCAAGCGGTGATGCGCGCCGGAATCCAGCTCAGCACGTCGTCGGCCCACGCCGCCCACTTGCCCGCCCACTCCCAGTTTTGGCCCTTGTAAACACCCCGGTAACCCCACATGGCGTCGGCGGTGTTGGCAAGCCGGTAGAGCGCGGCACCCGGCAGGCCCAGCAGAACGAACCAGAAAATCGGCGCGACGACCGAGTCGTTCAGGTTCTCGGCCAGTGTCTCAATCGCGCTTTCGCGCACCTGGGTTTCAGTCAAATGAGTTACCTCACGACTCACCAGCCAGCTTAGGCGCTCACGCCCCGCTGCCAGCGAACCACCTTGCGCGGGGTTCAATGCGGCTTCAACCGACAGCACCTCGCTGCGCAACATCGCCCAGGCCAACATCGGCTTAAGCGCCACGCCCAGCAACAGCGCCGCGAGCACGCCACCGGCCCAGGGTCCAAGCACCAAGGGCAACCACATCAACCCGATTTGAAACAAGTAAGATGCTATGCTAAATATAGCTACTCCCGCAGACCACGTAAGGGCTGCAAGCCAGAAAGCCTTAAGGTCTTGCGCTTGATCAGCGCCAGCCTGCGGTGTAAACAACAGCTCCTGCCGCGCCACGCGCTGCAACTTGCGCCCGGCCCAAGCAAGGTAGTTACCGATCCACACCACCGGGTGAAACCGCGATGCGGGCTCGCCTAAAAAGTGGTCGATCACCAAGGCAAGTAGCAACGCCGCAGAAAAAACAAACGCCTCCAAGCCGGTACTGGTGAGCGGAATGAAGGTAAAAAACATCGGAGAAATCAGGTCTGAATTAGCAGATTGCAGACAAAGTTGACCGTCAACGGCTTCGCCTTAACCATCGATCTCAGCCCAGCAATTGGGGGTTTCATACAGTGTGATTTTGGTCAGCGACAGGTGGCGGCCATAACGATCCTGGTAAACGCCCTTTAGAGTATCGAAGGCAATCTTGGCCAGGTTTTCGACCGTCGGCACGCGGTCGATGACGACCGTTTTGTGGTCCGGCATGCTGTCCAGAAATTCGCGCACCTGGGTATCGCCCTGATAGACGATAAAGGCGTGGTCCCACAGGTTGACCAGATACTGATTCGCCAGCGCCTTGATATCGCCAAAATCCATGATCATGCCGTTGTCGGATTCACCGGCTTTTTCAACCACCTCTCCTGTGAGGGTGATGAGCAAGGTGTAGCGGTGGCCATGCAGGTTGCGGCATTGGCTGTTGTGGTCAGGAATCCGGTGACCGGCATCGAATTCCATTTTTCGGGTGATGGTGAGCATGTTCAGGGCTTCTGGGCGAAGTTAAGGGATTTGAAGCAGTTTATGCGTCTGCAGACTGAGCTTCCACAGCGGATGCGCTTTGCAGTAGGCAATGGCGAGTTGCAAGTTCTCTTTTTGCAACGGGCCATCCATCGCCTGAACAAAATGGTGCTCAAACGCGAGGGCTTCGTACTCGGACAATGGTTGCCCCATCTGCGGAATCACCACCTTGATTTCGTTGCCCTGAAGCACCACCAACTCGGCGCCCATTTTGGGGCTGACGCACACCCAATCCACTCCTTCGGGCACCGGCAAGGTGCCATTGGTTTCGATGGCAATCTCAAAACCCACTTGGTGCAGGGCGACAATCAACGCGACATCGAATTGCAGCAAAGGCTCGCCGCCGGTGAACACCACATATTTGTGATCCGGGTAAGACACGGGCCATAGCTGGTTAATGCGGTCCGCCAAGGTTGGTGCGTCGTTGAACTTGCCGCCACCAACGCCGTCCGTCCCGACAAAATCGGTATCGCAAAACTGGCAAACGGCACTGGCCCGACTGGCTTCAACGCCGTTCCATAAATTGCAACCGGCAAAGCGGCAAAACACGGCCGGGCGCCCGGCGTGCTGGCCTTCACCTTGCAGGGTGTAAAAAATCTCTTTGACGCTGTAGGTCATGCTCAATCCTCAATGCCACGCTGTGCCGGAATCCCCGCCTTGAACGCGTGTTTCACCATTTGCATCTCGGTCACGGTGTCGGCCAACTCAATGATCTCCGGCGGGCAACGGCGGCCAGTCAGCACCACATGTACATGGCTGGGGCGGGTTTTAAGGGTCTCCAGCACGTCGTCAATCGGCATCCATCCGTAAATCAAGGGATAGGTAATTTCATCCAGCGTCACCATGAAGTAGTCGCCGCTCAGGATGGCCGTCTTGGCTTTTTGCCAGCCGTCGCGGGCCAGCTGCGCGGAATGCTCCAGATCCTGGCTCTTCCAGCTAAAACCGTCGCCCAGACCTTCAATCGGGATGCCCAACTGTTCGAACATGCGGTGCTCGCCAAAGCGGGCGCTGGGCACTTTCATGAACTGGAAAATCTTGACCGCTTTGCCGCGCCCGTGCGCCCGCAAGGCCAGACCAAAGGCGGCCGTGCTTTTGCCTTTGCCGTCACCGGTGTTGACGATGACGATGCCACGGCGTTCGCCTTCGGCTTTTTCGTAGGGCTTCTCAGTCGGAGCTGTTTCGATGTGCATAGTTTTAATGGGGGTCAGATCACGATTGTTTTGAAAAATCTAAAGTTTGAAATTAATGAGGTTCTGACCCCCATTAATTAGGCAGAGCGACCCACTGTTCAGCTAGGGCGTGAATGGTGATGCGTTTGTCAAACACATCTTCAAGGGCGCGATGGGTGGCGAGGTCGGCGCAGGCACCTTGGTGCGTCACGCTCCCTTTTGCCATGATGACCATTTGGTCGGCGTGCAGCGCAAACGAGATTTCATGCAGCACGCTCACCACCGTCTTTCCTTGCGCAATCAAATCGCGCACTACCACCAGCCAGTCGGCCTGGTGCGGCGGGTCAAGGTTGGCCAGCGGTTCGTCCATCAGCAACACCTGCGCCTGCACCGCCAAAGCGCGGGCCAGCAACACGCGCTGTCGCTCACCGCCGGAGAGTTGGCCCAGCGTTCGGCCACGCCACTCCCAGGCTTGGGTGGCACGCAATGCTTGTTCGACAGCGACTTGATCAGCAACACTCGGGGCGGCCAACCAGGGTTGATGCGGCAATCGGCCCAGCATGGCGACATCCCAGACCGTCAAATCTTCGCCTGAGTTTTCGTTTTGACCCAGCCAGGCGAGTTGCTGGGCCCGCATGCGGCCCGGCATTTTGGCCAACGACTGGCCCAAGAGCGTGACCGTGCCGGTGTGGGGCAGCAGCCCGGCCAAAGCTTTGAGCAGGGTTGACTTCCCCGCGCCGTTGGGCCCCACGATGCTGGTCCAGCAGCCACTCTGCAACGCGAGGTCAATCCCATGTAAAACTTGAACATTTCCGAGGCTAGCCCTTATGGCGTCTGCCTGGATAGCTATTGAATTTATAGTATTTTTCACAGCGCAGCCCCAGAAGATGCACGGGTGCTACGGTGCATCAGCCACAGCAAATAGCCGCCACCCAGTACCGCCGTGAGCACGCCCACCGGCAACTCTTGAGGCGCGATCAGCCAACGCGCCAGCATGTCGGCGGCCATCAGCAAGACGGCACCCATCAGGCTGGACAGAAAAATCAGGCGGCCATGGGTGGTTTTGCACACCGAGCGCACCAGATGAGGCGCGGCCAAGCCCACAAAGGCAACCAAGCCGGTCTGCGCCACCGCCGTACCGGTAGCCAAGGCCATTACCGCGACCAGCGCCACGCGCATTTGCGCCAGCGGCAAGCCCAAACTGGCGGCCGTAGCTTCGCCCAACGAGAGACCATCCAGCGCATGGCTGAGCATCCAGGCCACCACCATGCAGACCATCCAAACTACGGCCATCAGCGCGCAAGCAGTCCAGCCCACAAAGCCGGTGCTACCCAGCATAAAAGCCTGCATGGCCTGCGTCACTTCGGGCACCATCAGCATCGTGAGCGAGGCAAAAGCACCCAGCACCACGCCCACAATCACCCCGGCCAGCAGCAGGCGCAAGGTGTGTTGCACGCCTTTGGCCAACAGCAGCGTCAGCAGCACCGCACCGACCGCCCCGGCAAACGCCGCCCCGGTCAGCCCCAAGCGCACCAGCCATTGGGTGGCAAACGGCGACACGCCAAAAAACACCAGCGCCAGCGACACGCCCAACGAAGCGCCCGATGCGCTGCCCAGCAAATACGGGTCGGCCAGCGGATTGCGAAACAAGCCTTGCGCCACGGCGCCAGCCAGGCCAAGCAGCGCGCCTGCGGTCCAGGCGCCCAGCGTGCGTGGCAGGCGAATGTCCCACACGATTTGCATCGCTACAGGGTCTGACCAGGCTTTAAGCACACTCTCAAAACCGGTGCTGCCGACACTGGCACCGATCAACAGCAAAGCAACGCTTGCCAACAACAAGCCCAGCCCCAACAAAGAGGCGATACGTTGCTGACGGCAAATATCGGTCACTGCGATTTATCCCCTAAACATTGGGCCATGATGCGGGCGCCTTCAGCCATGCGGGGCCCGGGGCGCACCACCACATCAGACTGCTCGACGGTAAATACGCACACCCGACGCTCCTTGATGGCGCGAATGCCGGGCCAGCCGGGGCGTCCTTCCATGCCTGCGTAGTTGCGGTCGCCGACCATGATCACATCGGGGTTGGCGCGCACGACGTACTCGGGGTTGAGTTTGGGAAACGGGCCGAGGCTGGCAGGCACGATGTTTTTAGCGCCGAGACGCGTCAGTGTTTCGCCAATAAAAGAGGCTTCACCGGCGGCATAGGGCGCGCGGTTGACCTCAAAATAAACTCGCGTATTTTTGACTTTGGCAGGCAGCGACTGCGCTGCGGCCAGCACGCCGGCATCAATCACACGCCAGACGCGCTGGGCATCGGGCACTTGCAACAGCTGACCGATTGTTTCCAATACGCGCTTCACATCGGCATGGGTTTTGGGTTCCAGCGCCACGACCTTGATGCCCAGGGACTGCAAGCGTTCGCCAGCGCGCGAAGAAATAGCCATCAGTACCACGTCGGGTTTGAGCGCCACGATGGCTTCGATATTGGGGTCCAGACCGCCCCCCACTTGCGGCAGTTTTTGCAAGCTTGCCGGGAAGTTTGAATAGCGATCAACACCGACCAGGCGCTGGCATTGGCCCAGCTCGCACACGGTCTCGGTCAGCGAGGGCAACAGGCTGACGATGCGCATGGGGGTTTTATCGAAAGTAACAACCAGGCCCCGGTCGTCGGTGACTTGCAGGGCGTGGGAGGTACCAGAAAGCGTGAACGCTAAGGTCAAAGACAGTGCTGCCAGGACGCGGGGCGGCAGTGGGTTCTGCTTCGTGTCCCCCGCCCGCGTTGCGGGCTCCTCCTTGACCTGCGCAAAACCCACTACCGCCCCGCGTCCGAGATGACTAAAGAGCGCAAAAAAACGACTGGGTTGATTCATTGCCATGGCGTTTCTTTCAAAGTCAGTGGCAAACCGGCCGCCATCAAGGTGACGCGCTGGCAGGCACCGGCCACTTGCTGGTTGAGCGTGCCCAGCGCATCGACAAAGGCGCGCACCTCGGAGCCCA
This sequence comes from Rhodoferax sp., assembly GCF_037143375.1. GTDB lineage: Bacteria > Pseudomonadota > Gammaproteobacteria > Burkholderiales > Burkholderiaceae_C > Rhodoferax. The sequence goes on from NZ_JBAWYV010000004.1 coordinate 38,027, forward strand.
TCGGGATCACGCCCAGGCCAATCTCGTTACCGACCAGAATCACTGGGCCGGGCGCGCTGGAGATTGCTATTAATAAAATAGCTGCTTGCGCATGATGTACGGGGGCTAGAGGCTGATTTCTTAAAAATTCTTGATCAGAAGCCGCCTCTACAGTCCCTAGATCCTCTTGGGCGAGTGCTGGGGTGAGGGATGACGCCATTGGCATCATCTGATTCGTCAGCCACAGCGTGAGGCAATCAACCACCAGCAGTGTGTTGGGGCGGCTGAGTTCGGTGATTTTTTCAGCCAGCGCCAGCGGCTCTTCAACGGTGGTCATGCCGGGCACGCGCACGGCCCGGTCGGTCTGGTGGCGGGCAATGCGCTGCTGCATCTCGTCATCCCACGGCTGGGCGGTGGCGATCAGCACGGCGCGGTGGCTGGTGGACTGTGCCAGCCAGTCGCGCGCCAGCATTTCTGCGCGGCGAGATTTGCCACTTTTTTGACCGCCCAGGATGAATTCGCTGCGGGCTAGCGTTAGGCGAGGTTCAAACATGGAGGCGACTCCAGTCCATCACGATGCGGTGCAGTTGCGCCACACCATCGGTCAACGAGGCGGGGCCGGGTTGCAGGATGTCGGCCGATTTGATCTCGAACAGTTGTTTGTTTTTAACGGCATTGACGTTTTCCCAACCGGGACGGCCCGCCACTTTTTCGGGCCGGAATTTCTTCCCACACCACGATCCGATGATGATGTCGGGGTTGCGCCGGACGATCTCATCGCCATCGGCAATGATGCGGTTTTTGCCTAATGACTGGCTTGCCAGTTCAGGAAAGCAGTCATCGCCCCCGGCAATACCCATCAGTTCGGACACCCATTTAATGGCGCTGATGTGGGGCACGTCCCATTCTTCAAAGAAAATTTTGGGGCGACGCGGCAGGCTGGCGGCTTGTGTTTTGATGGCTGCTAATTGCTGCTGCATGAGCGCAATCTTCTCCAACCCTTGCGCACCCTGCCCCACCATCGCCGCCACTTGGTACAGCATGGCAAAAATCTCGGCCACGCTACGCTGGTTGAACACTGTCACCTGCACGCCCTGACGGATCAGGGCGGCGGCAATGTCGGCCTGCATGTCGGAAAAACCGAACACGCAATCGGGTTTGAGTTCGAGGATTTTGTCGATCTTGGCGCTGGTGAAGGCGCTGACGCGGGGTTTTTCAGCCCGCGCCCGCGCTGGTCGCACGGTGTAACCGGAGATGCCGACAATGCGGCTTTCTTCACCGAGCAGGTAAAGCCACTCGGTGGTTTCCTCGGTCATGCAGACGATGCGTTGGGGAGTAAGTTCCGCTAGAAACAGGGCATCGTCAGACATGATTTTTCCTTGTGGTGAAGCTGATGAGCGCTTAGAACTTCACGCGAAGGGAGGCGGTGAAGGCACGGCCGGCTTCGGGGTAGATGGACGTCGTAGCACCTGCATCACACCAATAAGCTTGGGTGTAATATTTTTCATCCAACAAATTCGCAACACCAAAGGCGAACTCGGCATTGCGAAATTGGTAGGCATAACGCAAGTCCACTGTGGTGTAACTCGGCATTTTGCAAACGTTGGCGAAATCAGCGCTTTGCTCGGCGACCCAATTCACACCCCCATCCAAGGTATGGCCGGGCAGCGGATGCCAATCAGCTCTGACGGCCAATGTTTGTTTGGGAACCAGCGCCATTTCGTTGCCGGCATAGACGCCACCCGTAAACTTTGCCTCGCGCATTGCCGCGTTAAATCGCATGTTTACTGACGCGTTGAGGGCCTGCTTGACCTCTAGTTCCAGCCCTTGCCTTTGGGTTGGGTCAAAGTTAATGTTGACGTAGGCAATGGGGTCAAAACCAATTTCGTTGTTGAGGTCATTTCGGTACCAGCGCAGTTCAACTTGACCACTTGGCAGTTTCCAGCGTGCACCAAGCTCTAAATCGCGTGAGGTTTGGGTTTTTATGGTTACGGTTGATGAAAATGAAGCCAAATCATCCACATTAGGTAATCTATAACTGCTGCCTAACCGCCCGTAAAGCAACATATCATTCAGAACAGACTGACTTACACCCAACTCCCACGCGCTCTGAGTTGGATTCAAATTTGTACCCGATGATCCCTCTGCTTTTTTCACTTCTTCCGAACGCCAGCCAACACTCAAACGGGTTCCGGTCGCGAGAAAAGTTAGATCATCTTTAAAATAAACAGCGGTGGCATCGGCAGATGCCAAAGTACCAATCAACTTATAGGGTGAGGTGGTATGGGTCACGACACTATCCCAATTATTTTGGTCGTATCCGATCACGAAGGCGTTAGCGGTAGTCGTGCCCATTTTCACCTCGTGGCGGGCTCGCAAGCTGTAGTTTGACGCTTCCACGTTGTAACCTTGAAGCCCACCCCACCCCAACATAAACGCAATATTTTTCTTTGAACGCTGGTTCGCATCAGCGGCCAATTGCCAATCGCCCACGCTGGCCTCGGCAAAAACTCCAGAATTATCTTTCTTGATTGAGCCATAGTCACTTATGGTGCTAGCCTTGCGAGGATCAGCAACGTAATCCGCCGCCGTCAATGCACCCGGAAGACGACTATCCAGCGAGTTCTGGCCGGCCCGAGCACCCAAGCGAAGCCAGTCGTTACTCCACTGCCCGGAAACATTCAAGCCATTGGAAACAGAAGCAAAATTTTCCCGGTGTCCATCACTACGGCGGTCATCCGCAGCTATGTCCATAGAGAAGCCACCCGAGGCGAGCACCACATTCGCCCGAACATCCTGCAAACCGTTGCTGCCGGTGGCCGCATACAGTTGAGCCGAGTTAACGCGCTTCACACCTAAGCCCGCCCTGGTCGTCACCACAATGACACCGCCTGTCGCGCCCTCGCCATACAGCACCGAGCCGGTTCCACGCAAAACCTCAATCCGCTCGACGGAATCAATGGGGATGGACGACAGCCCCGCGGTCGATTGATCGCCCTCATTCAGACGCAAACCATCCACAATGACGACCTGATTACTGTCAGCAGTGATGCCAAACCCCCGCAGATCCAGCGTGTAGTTATTACCACCAGAAGTATCCAGACGCCCCGGAACCCCCAGCAACTTCATCACTGCCTCATTGACCGAAGTAACACCCGAGGCCTGAATCTCTTCAGCCGTAATAACGCTGACGCCAAATGGAAGCGATGCAGCAGGCTCAGCAAATCGCGTCGCAGTCACCACGACCTCCTTCAGGACTGGTGTCGTTTGGGTTTGCGCCAAAGCGGGAAATGCAGCGGCCAAAGCCAATGTCATCACGGACAAGCGTGTGCAGGAAATACAAGTTTTCATAAATTCGAAGAATCAACAATAAATACCCTCACCGTCGTCCCCGACAGTGCATGAGCGTCACGGCAGCACGCAAGCGTGCAACCACCGTGTTGGCCGGTATCCGGGCTGGTGGAAGCAACCTCCATCGCCTTCCCAAGCGCATGTTCAGAACGCTCAGTGGCCGTGATGGAAGCGGAATCAAAGGATTCGTCCACTTACCGTTGCGGGGGCAGCGCAGGTTAGGTTGGCTGTTAACAGCTTCTCCCTCCTGCTTCCCGTTGAACTGCGCCGTGTGAACCACGCCGCGAGCACCAACGGGAGGATTCTACAACCTCAAGCTGATCCAAACCCTACAATAGGCGGCTATGTCGAACCCATCTCAAATCGACCAGATTGCCGAGCGTGTTGAGCGTTTGCTCGTCCGTTACGAAGAGCTGCAGCGCACTAATGCACTGCTCGGCGCTCAGGTCGAATCCCTCACCCAAGAACGCGATTCACTCAAATCCCGGCTCGGCGCTGCCCGCGCACGGGTCGATGCACTCCTTGAGCGGCTCCCCGAATCAATTGCCACCCCTCTTCAAAATGGTGCCTCATGAAACAACTTGAAGTGCAGATCATGGGCCAAAGCTATTTGCTGGGTTGCCCTGAAGGGGGCGACTCCCGCTTGCTGGAAGCCGTCGAACGTGTGGATACCGCTATGTGCAAAATCCGCGATGGCGGAAAAGTTCGCGCCCGTGACCGCATCGCTGTTCTGGCAGCGCTCAACCTGGCCTTTGATTTGGCAGATCACGATACTGTCAAACCGATAGTGCCAGAGCGGGCAACACCGCCCGCCATGATGCAAGGCAGCTTGCTGGGTGATCAAGCTGAGGGCAATGACCCCACACTCTCCGCTCTTCTGGGTCGCCTGAATGTTGCTCTGGGTGAGGACGGGCGTTTGTTTTAAACCACGATTTTTGTCCATCCTGGCGCATTCCAGCTCTACAATATTCAGTGTCTGCAGTGTTCGCTGGGCTTTATATTTCTTGTACCAATGCTCTTAGAGCCCGGGCTTGGAACATCGCTGGTCAGGCGTGACCATCTCGCGTTAGATGGACCCAATGATCAGCTGACCTCGCCCACCTGAACCCCGGTTCAGGATGCCGGTCTGGTGCCACTGCAGACACCTTCCCTTTTATATACCCCCCATGATTCTTGAACCCCAGTTGATCGTTGAACTTGCCCTTTTAGGCTTAACGACTGGCTTTCTGGCTGGCCTGTTGGGCGTTGGCGGCGGCATGATGATGGTGCCATTCATCACAATCATCTTGTCGGGCCGCGGCTTAAGTCCTGACCTGGCCGTCAAGATGGCGATTGCAACCTCCATGGCTACCATCCTCTTCACCTCACTGTCCAGCGTGCGTGCACACCACAAGCGCGGTGCCGTGCGATGGGATCTCGTCAAAGGTCTGGCGCCAGGTATTGTGCTGGGGGGCGTTATTGCCAGCCTGGGGGTTTTTGCACTTCTCAAGGGTGCATGGTTGGCCCTTTTTTTTGCTGCTTTTGTGAGTTTCTCGGCGACCCAGATGTTCCTGGACAAAAAACCCGCACCCACTCGTCAAGTACCAGAGACCGTCGGACTGGTGGGCGCCGGTGGTGTGATTGGTTTCCTGTCGGGCTTGGTGGGAGCTGGCGGGGGTTTTGTGAGTGTGCCGTTCATGGCCTGGTGTAATGTCCCCATCCACAACGCAGTAGCCACCTCGGCTGCGCTGGGTTTTCCTATTGCTCTGGCCAATGTGGTGGGTTACGTCATCAGTGGTCAAGGCTTGCAAAACCTGCCGCCCCATTCTTTTGGCTACATCTGGTTGCCCGCACTGGGTGTGATTGCATGTTGCAGCGTGTTAACAGCACCTTGGGGCGCCAAAGCAGCGCACAAGCTTCCGGTTAAACCGCTGAAGCGTGTTTTCGCCAGTATTCTTTATCTGCTGGCCGCCTATATGCTTTACCGGGGATTGACCACGGTCTGAATCGAGCGAATCCAAAGGCCCACTGCGCCAGCTTCAACCGAATTCATGGCCGACGAAAGGCCACCTGCTGGGAAGACCAATATTTTGAATTCAAACGGTCAAGCCTGACTTCACCGCCCGTAGATGGCGCGTGCACAAAACGGCCATCTCCAACATAAATACCCGCATGGGTGGGCACGTCGCCTTGCGCAAAGAGAACCAGGTCGCCCGTGCGAATGTTGTCACCAGATACCGGTCGACCCCAATCTTGCAACATGGCGACGGTTCGAGGAGGCGCAACCCCGGCCCTCGTCTGATAGACGTAGCCAATCAGGCCACTGCAGTCAAAGCCGGCGTCTGGCGTGTTGCCGCCGTAGCGATACGGGGTTCCGACCAGGCCCACCGCATAGATGGTGATGTCGTTCGCCTGCCCTTGCGACAGACGCGACGGGACTGAAGAAGAATCAATCGAAACAGAACCCCGATTGACCGACGGCACAGTGCTGCAACCTCCCAGAACGAGAAGGAAAAGAAGGGAGATTTGCCAAAACTTAAGGCGAAGAGCACTGAATAAATGCATATTAAAGTTACCAGCTACCGTTGGATTGCCGGCTGCGTATGAAAGACGCAATGATCTCGATGACATCCGGACGACTCGGGCGTTGAGCAAAATCAAGGGCCGACAAACCCAAATCATTTTTTAACGTGGGATCAGCCCCGGCTTCAAGCAACAACTTGACCGCCGAAGGCGTTCCGTATTGAGCGGCCATCATGAGCGGCGTGGTTCCGTTGGGTGAAGCGGCATCAATATAAGCATGGTTGTCGAGCAACAAGGTCATGACGGACAGGTGACCATTGGTGGCGGCGTAGTGAAGCGGCGACCAGCCAGGCTTGTTAACGTCTGCATCTTTGACAATGAGCTGTTCGCAAACATCAGTCAACCCCTGCAATGAAGCCAACATCAGCGGGCTTTCGTCTTGAAGCGTTCGAGCTTCAACGTTGGTTTTCGGCCAGTTGATCAGGACAGCGATCACCTTCAAAGACGGCTCGCGAAGCGCCAGTATCAGTCCATGTTCACCGTCTGGATTAAGCGTATTCGGATCAAAACCGCGGTTTAACAAGGCGCTGACGACTCCCGCATCGTCTCGTTTAATCGCCATGAAGAAGTCATCAAACGACCCTGCGTGAGACGCAGAAAACCCAATTAAAACAATAAGATAAAAGAAATTCTTAAAGTTATTAATTAAATTTAAAACCACAAATACCTTCACTGCAAAACCCCGTTGAAGAGCACCTCAAAGTTATGGCTGGTTGTTTGGGCTATTTGTTCCAACGTGCATTTTCTAAGTTCAGCAATACAAGCCGCAACGTAAGGAACGTACGAGGGATTATTGGTTTTTCCGCGATAAGGAACGGGCGCCAGATAAGGGCTGTCAGTTTCGATCAGCATACGGTCGAGGGGTACGAATGCCGCCACATCGCGCAAATCTTGCGCATTTTTGAACGTCAAAATGCCTGAAAAGGAGATGTAGAAACCCATGTCCAAGGCGGCGCGCGCCACCTCGGCGGTCTCCGTAAAACAGTGAAACACACCGCCGGCAGATCCTGCGGAGCCATCTTCACCCGCTTCGCGAAGAATCGCCAAAGTATCATTCGAGGCCGAACGGGTGTGAATGACGAGGGGTTTGTCCAACCGACGGGCCGCGCGAATGTGAGTCATGAATCGTTCGCGCTGCCACGCCATGTCAGCCACCGTGCGCTCACCCAAGCGGTAGTAATCCAGACCCGTTTCACCGATAGCGACGACCCGAGGCAGCTGACCCAAAGTTAATAGATCCTGAAGGCTGGGTTCTTTGACATTTTCGTTGTCTGGGTGAACGCCGACGGTTGCCCAAAAATTATCATATTCAGTAGCCAACGCGTGAACGGCTGGAAACTCTTCCAGCGTCGTGGCGATACACAAGGCACGATCAACCTGCGCCTCGCTCATCGCTTGCCGAATAGCCGGAAGCTGAGAAACCAATTCGGGAAAATTCAAGTGGCAGTGAGAATCGGTAAACATAATGAATTAACAATAGCTGACATGCAGAAACTGACTCTGCATCGATAGGTTGAGTAGACCCGTTAGATCGATTAGATCGTTTGCGTTGCTCGGTCTGAGGCCAGATGGCCGCCCAATATCTCTTCAATTTTGTGTTTCAGAACACGCGATTTTTCGTCTTTTGGAAACAGTATTCCGATACCTTGGGTCCGGTTATTAGACGCTTTGGCGGGGGTCACCCAAGCCACCTTGCCCGCAACCGGGTAACGCTGAGGGTCTTCTGGCAGGGACAACAACACATAGACATCGTCACCGAGCTTGTATTCACGCGCCGTGGGTATAAAAACGCCGCCCTCTGAAAACAGGGGGATGTAAGCCGCGTAGAGGGCCGACTTTTCCTTGATCGCCAATTGAATGACGCTGGGGCGTGGTGTAGAGGGTGTGGTGGTGCTCATGTGCAGAATCTAGTGCCTTGAGTTTAGGGCGTTTTGGGCTTGACTCACAAGCGCCTCCAACATCAAACCCGCGTTAAAAGGATGTTCAACCGTGCGGGTGGTGGCGGCCAGTGCTTTTGACCACGTCGTCAGTGCAGACAAAGAACTGCCTGCAGGAAGGTCCGTAACTTCAAAAAAACGTGGCGCCGCACCGGTTTTGACAGCCAGGACGTCGTGACACAGCTTGTGCAGGGCATCAACCGCTTGCGCTGGTGACCAATCTTTGAAGATGCTCACATCGCCGCGCGCAACGGCTTTAGGCAACTTGACCCAGGACTGCGGGTCGCGCCCAGATTGCGAAAAAAGCAGCGCATCCTCGGGACGCCCTCCTGCGGCACGCAGCATCACGCTGGCTTGCGCGGAGGCTATGCCTTGCCCTTCAATCCACTTTAAAGATGTCACAGTGTCGGGCCAGACCATGCTGTGCCCCAAACAGCGGCTGCGAATAGTGGGCAAGAGTTGGTGGGCCGCCTCACTCGCCAGCACAAACTTCACATCGCCTGGCGGTTCCTCCAGGGTCTTGAGCAGCGCATTGGCGGTCACATTGTTCATGCGTTCGGCTGGGAACACCAGCACCGCCTTGCCACGACCCCGCGCACTGGTGCGCTGCGAAAACTCCACAGCATCGCGCATGGCATCCACCCGAATCTCCTTGCTGGCCTTGCGTTTTTTGTCATCAATGTCGGATTGGGCTTTTTCGCTCAGGGGCCAACCCAGCTCAATCATGACGGTTTCAGGCATGAGCACACACAAATCGGCATGGGTGCGTACGTCAATGGCATGGCAACTGCCACATTGGTCACAGGCACCCTGTTCGTTGGGGTGTTCGCACAACCAGGCCCGAACCAGGGCCAAAGCAAGACTGTATTGACCCAAGCCAGAAGGCCCGGCCAGTAGCCAGGCGTGGCCGCGTTGCGCCAATAATTGTTTGGCCTGAACTGCAATCCAGGGCGCTAAAGCGTTGCCGCTCATACCAGCCAGCTCCGGGCAATCACTGATTTTAATACGTCAAGCCAAACGGCTTCTCGCGCCTGGTCGGCATCAATCCGGGCGAAACGACCGGGCGACGCGTTCATGCGCTGACGGTAGCCTTCTGACACGCGCCTGAAAAACTCAAGCGGCTGGGCCTCGAATTTATCGGGGATTCGGGCGCCCGCCAGACGCTGGGCCGCAATTTCCGGCGCCAGGTCAAACCAGACGGTCAGATCAGGGTTTCTAATGAAATCACCCTCTAGCCCCCGTTTCGTCTGCACCCAGCGCTCCATAATTAATAGCGTTTCAAGATCAAACCCCCGACCACCCCCCTGGTAGGCAAAGGTGGCATCGGTAAAACGATCACACAGCACCACATCGCCACGCATGAGTGCGGGCTCGATCACTTGTTGCAAATGGTCCCGGCGAGCGGCAAAGACGAGCAAAGCCTCGGTCATGGCATCCATCGGGTCGTTCAAGACCATGGCTCGGATTTTTTCAGCCAATGGCGTACCGCCAGGCTCACGGGTGAGTGTGACGGCCCTGCCCTGCGCCCTAAACGCTTGCGTCAACCCGTCAATGTGGGTTGATTTTCCAGCACCATCGATGCCTTCAAAACTGATAAAAAGTCCACCTTTTTTCATACGCCTTCACTGTCCCCGCTGAAATTTATTGACGGCCCGATTGTGCTCTTCGAGGCTCGCGCTGAACTGGCTGGTGCCGTCACCGCGCGACACAAAATACAGGGCCTTGGTTGGGGCCGGTTGCACCGCCGCCAACAAAGAAGCCTTGCCGGGCATGGCGATGGGCGTGGGTGGCAAACCGCCGCGGGTGTAAGTATTCCAGGGCGTGTCGGCTTGCAGATGGCGACGCCGCAGGTTGCCGTCAAAATCTTCTCCCAACCCATAAATGACGGTGGGGTCGGTTTGCAGCATCATGCCAATGCGCAAGCGGTTGGTGAACACGCCGGAAATCATGGCGCGGTCACTGGTACGACCGGTTTCCTTCTCGATGATGCTGGCCAGGATCAGGGCTTGCTCGGGTGTTTTTAAAATCGTGTTGGGCTGGCGTTGGCGCCAGACCTCGTCCAGTCTTTTGTCCATGGCCCGCAGGGCACGCTTAAGTACCGCCAGATCGCTGCTGCCTTTGGCATAGGTATAGGTGTCAGGGTAGAAGCGCCCTTCAGGATGCAGACCTGGCCGGCCTAAAGAATTCATGATCGAATCAGCCTCTAGCCCCCGTGTATCTTGCCTAAGCTGCTCTGCTTTTGAGAGTGCAGCGCGAACCTGGCTAAAGTTCCACCCCTCGACCAGGGTCACTGCACGCAAGGACTCTTCGCCCCGAACGAGTTTTCTCAGAAGGCTACGCGGCGTGGCGTCGGCTGTAATTTCGTAGCTTCCCGCCTTGATCAGGCGCGCGTCCCCAGACATGCGAAACCACCAATAGAGAAGAGACGGGTTGACCTGAACGCCGGCCTCGTTGGCAGCTAGCGCCACACCTCGCACAGAGGTTCCAGGCTCGATAGAAAGGTCGACGGAGTCGGCATTGAGAACCAGGGTTTGGTTCAGCCACCAGACCGCTGCACCACCGGCCAGTGCCGCAAAAATTAGAAATAAAGTCAGGAGTCGACGCACAGCCCTACAGCCTTCCAAGAAATTGATGGGCGATGATAATTCACCGCATGAAAAACAAATTAAATGGTGTGGCTCCACTCACTCATCTCGGTGTCATTCGCATCGAGGGTGAAGAGGCGGCCAAGTTTTTACATGGCCAGTTGACCCAGGATTTTTCCTTGTTGGGTTTGTCAGAGGCACGTCTGGCAGCTTTTTGCTCAGCCAAGGGCCGGATGCAGGCCAGTTTTGTGGGTTTCAAACGGAGTCACACTGAAATTTTGCTGGTGTGTAGTCGCGATATTTTGAACACCACCCTGAAGCGTTTGGCCATGTTCGTGATGCGCGCCAAGGCCAAATTGAGCGATGCCAGCGACGACTACGCTTTATTTGGCTTGGCGGGTGACGCTATTGATTTAGTAGCTACCAGCGCAGGTAGCACCTGGGCCAAGGTCGATTCAGGGCCTGCAAACCTGGTTTTTCTTTACCCGGCCGATGGCGTCCAGCGGGCGCTTTACCTGACACCCGCAAATGAAGCATCACCTCAAGGTGTGGCACTGAGCACGCAAGATTGGCAATGGGGCGAGGTGAGAAGCGGCATTGCCATGATCACGGCACCCATCGTTGAAGCGTTCGTCCCCCAAATGCTCAACTACGAATCGGTGGGCGGCGTGAACTTCAAAAAAGGCTGCTACCCCGGCCAGGAAGTCGTGGCGCGAAGCCAGTTTCGCGGCACCTTGAAACGACGTGCTTACCTCGTACATTCAGACCTACCCCTTCAGGCAGGCGATGAAATATTTCAGGCAAACGATGCCACTCAGCCTTGCGGCACCGTGGCTCAGTCTGCGGCAGTCCCAGCTGATTCAGGTTTGAGCGGGTTTGACGCTATCGTGGTGCTTCAGGTTAGCGCCGCAGAAGCCGGTGAGTTGCATCATGGCAGTGCTACTGGGCCAGCATTGATCATCGCACCCGCGCCATACCCATTGCTGGCAGATATTTAAACCGAAAAAGCTGTTTTTAGCGCCCGCGCGGCATCCGCGTGGGCCCGGTGGGCTTCTGGGATGGCGCGGCCCATCATGATAAAACCGTGCACCACGCCCCGGTAAATTTCCAAATCGACCGCCACACCTGACGCGCGTAATTTATCGGCATACAAAACACCTTCATCCACCAGCGGATCACATTCAGCCAACCCGAACCACGCGGGGGCCAAGCCGTCCAGATCAGGCGCTGTCAAGGGTGAAAAACGCCAGTCCTCGCGGTCGGCAGCCGAGCGCAAGTAGTGATTGAAGAAATAGTTAATCAGGTCTTCTTCAATGAGAAACCCGTGGGCGAATTTTTTATGAGAAAGCGTGTCTTGATGTGCCGCGCAACCGGGGTAGAAGAGCAGTTGCAGGGCCAAGGTCAAGCCAGCATCACGGGCCTGTATGGCACAAGCGCAAGCCAGTGTTCCCCCCGCGCTATCGCCCCCCACCGCCAGTCGACGGGTGTCCAGTCCCAAGACATCCCCTTGATTTGCGACCCATTGAACCGCATCCCAGGCATCGTCTTGGGCCACCGGAAATTGATATTCGGGCGCCAGTCGGTAGTTCACCGACAGTACTGCACAGCCACTCAAGTGACTCAAACTGCGGCACAGCACATCGTGCGTGGCGAGGCTGCCGATGGTGAATCCACCCCCATGAAAATAAATAAGCACGGGCAGTTTGTCAGGCGAGGGGGCGTAAAGCCGCACGGGGATTTCAAAACCATCACGCGCCGGAAGAGTAAAACTCTCAATACGCGCCAACTTGACAGCAGGGACGTCGAGCATGCCTGCACCGGCCTCATAAGCCAAACGCGCTTGCGTAGGCAACAGGGCGTGCAACGGCACCTGACCAGCACGCGCCATGCGGTCAAGCACATGGTGCATGGCGGGTGTCAGCAAGGCACGCGGATTACGGTGGTGAGGCATGGCGAGTGTGTTTCTGGTTGAGGGTGACGGTTTTAATCGTACACGCAACACTTCAGTGCATAGAGTCACCTGCCAACTCGGCTCACGTCAGTGGAATTTCCCTGATCCGTAAAAACTGACTGAAATCAGCGTTACGTCATCAAAATTCAACCTTCGGCCACTTATAGTTCGTTACCAAGGAAATTATGATGAAAAAAAAATTGACGTTGTGCTTGGCTGTGCTGGTTTGTAGCGCCGTTGAGGCTGAAGATGTGCGTCAGTTGGCACCGCTACCAGCGGCGGCGGCCGAGAGCTTACGCGATCAAATGCGCGCCAATTTACTCACCCTCAACGAAATTATCAGCTTGACCGTTAGCGGGAAACTTGCAGAAGCAGGCGTTTTGGCCGAGCAAGAACTGGGCAACACGGCCATGGGTAAAAACAGAAAACTACCTTTTGAGGCCCGACCGGGGCCACACATGCCACCTGCCATGCACGCCATCGCCATGGATGGGCACAAAGCTGCCAGTGCTTTTGCGCTGATTGCCGCCACAGGCGACCGTGAAAAAACACTCGATTCACTCCCAACACTGACCACATCGTGTGTCAGTTGCCATTTCGCTTACCGGATTCGATGAATCCAACGCGCTCATACGTCCGCTTTGACTGCCACCGCAACAATGTGGCACTAACATTGCTTTTACTTGAACACGGCGGGGTTTTTTCCTCGCCACATCAACGAGACAACTTATGTCAATTCACGCTGCGCTGACCCACGTTACCCACTATAAATACGACCGCCTGGTCAATCTTGGCCCTCAGGTGATCCGATTGCGCCCTGCACCGCATTGCCGTAGCAAGATCATTTCTTACTCGCTGACAATTGAGCCTGAAGACCATTACATCAACTGGCAGCAAGACCCGTTTGCCAATTACCAGGGCCGATTGGTTTTTGAGAAAAAGACCCGCGAATTCAAGGTCACGGTCGATTTGGTGGTCGAGATGGCGGTGTACAACCCGTTTGACTTCTTCCTGGAGCCCAGCGCCGAACAATACCCCTTCAAGTACGAAAGCCTGCTCAAGCAAGAGCTGGCGCCCTACTTAGCCACCGAAGAGCTGACTGAAAATATGAAGGACTGCTTGGCGCGCATTGATCTCAAAAAGCGCCGCAGCATCGATTTTCTGGTGGATGTGAACCAGATGGTGCACAAGGCCATCAGCTACACGATTCGCATGGAACCCGGCGTGCAAACGCCAGACGAAACGCTCACTTTAGGCTCTGGCTCTTGCCGCGATTCAGCCTGGTTGCTGGTGCAACTGCTGCGCAATTGCGGCTTGGCTGCACGCTTTGTGTCGGGTTATCTGATTCAGCTCAAGCCCGATGTGAAATCGCTCGACGGCCCCAGCGGCACCGAAGTCGACTTCACCGATCTGCACGCCTGGTGCGAGGTTTACCTACCCGGCGCCGGCTGGGTCGGGCTGGACGCCACCTCTGGTTTGCTGGCGGGCGAAGGCCATATTCCACTGGCCTGCACACCGCAGCCCTCCGGTGCAGCGCCGATAGAAGGCGGCATGGACAAGTGCGAGGTCGAGTTTGAGCACCACATGGCCGTGACGCGTATTTACGAGTCACCCCGTGTCACCAAGCCCTACTCCGAAGAGCAATGGGCTGAAGTGATGGCACTCGGTAGCGCCGTTGACAAAGAGTTGAAGGCGGGTGATGTCCGCCTGACGATGGGCGGCGAGCCCACTTTTGTAGCGGTGGATGACCGCGACGCACCAGAATGGAACATCGACGCACTCGGGCCCACAAAACGGGGATTTGCCACCGAATTGGTGCAAAAACTTCGCGCCGAATATGGCGATGGCGGCTTTCTGCATTTTGGTCAGGGCAAGTGGTATCCCGGTGAGCAATTGCCACGCTGGGCGTTGAATATTTATTGGCGCGCTGACGGCCAACCGGTGTGGGCCAACCCGGCCCTGTTCACCGATGAACGCACGCCCACGCACTACACGTCGGATGACGCCTGTCTTTTCACCATGACCCTGGCCGCGCGCCTGGGCATCACTGACAAATTCATGCAAAGCGCGCACGAGGACGTGTTTTATTACCTGTGGCGCGAGCGTCGTCTGCCGGTTAATGTCGATCCGTTCAACTCCAAGCTCGACGACGAAATGGAGCGCGCCCGACTGCGCCGCGTGTTCGAGCAAAAACTGGACTCGGTCATTGGTTACGTGTTGCCCATTAAAGTGACTGAAAAGTCCAGCAATGGCAAACCTGAATGGACCACGGGCTCGTGGTTCCTGCGCGATGAACGCCTGTACCTGATGCCGGGCGACTCACCGATGGGCCTGCGCCTGCCGCTGGACTCCCAGCCTTGGGTTAGCAAGGCCGATTACCCTTACATGCTGGCGCAAGACCCTTCGGCCCCCCGCGAAGAATTGCCGGCGCACGAAGCCATTGCAACGCGTTATGTGCCAACCGCCACCGCCAGTGTGGCCGCGGCAGCAGCAGCCTCTACCGCAGCGCCTTACCTGTCGGGCACCGGGCCTGCGACTGAGGCAACGCGCAAGTTTCAAACCTCGACCACGATCGGCACGGCTGCGCCCTTGTCAGCCAGCGCCCAAAGCGCAACGCAAGCCGAGCCAGCCAGTTTCGCCGCCGCTCCCAAGGCGCAAGAATCCGCCGGTTGGGTGACTCGCACCGCCATCTGTGTTGAAGTGCGTGACCCACGCCGCGCCAGTGGCCCCAAGGCTGAAGCGGTTGGTGAAAAATCGGGCGTACTCTACATCTTCATGCCACCGCTCGAAAGGCTGGAGGAATACCTTGATCTGTTGGCCGCCGTCGAAGCCACAGCCCAAGAACTGGGCATGCAACTGGTGCTCGAAGGCTACCCTCCTCCGCGTGATCCGCGCCTGAAACTGCTGCAAGTCACGCCCGATCCGGGTGTCATCGAGGTCAACATTCACCCGGTCACCAACTGGGGTGATCTGGTCAAGAACACCGAGTTTTTGTACAACGTCGCCTTTGAGTCACGCCTGTCTGCTGAAAAATTCATGAAAGACGGCCGCCACACCGGCACCGGCGGTGGCAATCACTTTGTGATGGGTGGAGCGACGCCGTCCGACAGTCCGTTCTTGCGCAAGCCAGAATTGTTGGCCAGCCTGCTGCTGTATTGGCACAACCACCCTTCGCTCAGCTATTTGTTCAGCGGCATGTTTGTCGGCCCCACCAGCCAGGCCCCGCGTGTGGACGAAGCCCGCAATGACCAGCTGTATGAGCTTGAAATCGCCATCGAGCAAATATACAAAAATCGGGAGCTGCACGGCCACAGCATGCCGCCGTGGTTGGTCGACCGCACCTTGCGCAACATTTTGATTGACGCCACGGGCAACACCCACCGCAGCGAGTTTTCCATCGACAAGATGTATTCGCCCGATTCGGCGACCGGACGTCTGGGCTTGCTGGAGTTGCGCGCTTTTGAGATGCCACCGCACCCACGCATGAGCATCGTGCAGCAGCTTTTGTTGCGGGCCTTTGTGGCACGTTTCTGGAAAACGCCTTACAAGGCACCGGCCTCGCGCTGGGGCACCGAGTTGCACGACCGTTTCATGCTGCCCTCGTTCATCAAGCAGGATTTTGATGACGTCATGCAAGAGATGCGCGATTCGGGTTACGCTTTCGATAGCAGCTGGTTTGCGCCGCACTACGAGTTCCGTTTCCCCATTGTGGGATCCATCCAGTCCGCCAGCATTGAGCTGACGCTGCGCAATGCGCTGGAGCCTTGGCATGTGATGGGCGAAGAAGGCGCACCGGGCGGCACCGCCCGCTATGTGGACTCTTCGCTGGAGCGCATGGAAGTGCGCGTCACCGGCATGAACGAAAGCCGCTACGTGATCACCTGCAATGGGCAGGCGCTGCCAATGCAATCGACCGGCACCACCGGTGAATTTGTGGCGGGTGTACGGTACAAAGCCTGGAACCCACCGTCGGCGCTGCACCCTAGCATTGGCATTCATACGCCCCTCACCTTTGACATTGTGGACACCTGGATGAAACGCTCACTCGGCGGTTGCGAGTACCACGTCGCGCACCCGGGCGGTTTGAACCCCGACACTTTCCCGGTCAATGCCTACGAGGCCGAAAGCCGTCGGATGTCACGCTTTGTCGCGATGGGCCACACGCCTGGGATAATGAATGTGCCGCCAGCCACCATCAACGTGGCGGGTAGCCGGGAGTTTCCGTTTACGCGGGATTTGCGTCGCGGGTAGCATCCGCATGAATAAACAAAAAGCCCCAAGTAAATCAATCACTTGGGGCTTTTTTGTTTTAGGCCTTTAGCGGCCTTTGTACGCGATTACATGTGGTCGATCATGACCTGCCCGAATCCTGAGCAACTGACTTGGGTCGCGCCATCCATCAAACGGGCAAAGTCATAAGTAACTTTTTTGCTGTTGATAGATTTTTTCATTGAACTGATGATGAGGTCAGCCGCTTCGGTCCAACCCATGTGGCGCAACATCATCTCAGCCGAGAGAATTTCGGACCCCGGATTGACATAGTCTTTACCCGCGTACTTGGGGGCCGTACCGTGAGTTGCCTCAAAGCAGGCAATGGTGTCACTCAGATTCGCGCCAGGTGCAATGCCAATACCGCCAACCTGTGCCGCCAAGGCGTCCGAAACGTAGTCGCCGTTCAAGTTCAAGGTTGCAATGACGCTGTATTCTGCGGGGCGCAAAAGAATTTGCTGTAAGAAAGCATCGGCAATGCTGTCTTTAACCACAATATCTTTTCCGGTTTTTGGATTTTTAAATTTGCACCAAGGTCCGCCATCGATCAATTCAGCACCAAATTCTTTTTGAGCCAAAGCGTAGGCCCAATCACGGAAAGCACCCTCGGTGTACTTCATGATGTTGCCTTTGTGAACTATCGTCAGGCTTGGCTTGTCATTGTCAATCGTATATTGCAGCGCCTTGCGAACCAGCCGCTCTGTTCCTTCACGTGACACCGGCTTGACACCGATACCAGACGTATCAGGAAAGCGAATTTTGGTTACGCCCATCTCTTCTTGAAGAAACTTGATGATTTTCTTGGCCTTATCTGATTCAGCTTCAAACTCAATACCGGCATAAATGTCTTCCGAATTCTCACGGAATATCACCATATTGGTTTTATGGGGTTCTTTCACGGGACTGGGCACACCGTCAAAATATTGAATGGGGCGCAAGCAGACATACAAATCAAGCTCTTGACGCATGGCAACGTTCAATGAACGGATACCGCCCCCCACGGGCGTTGTCAGAGGGCCCTTAATAGACACCACGTAGTCGCGCAACGCCTGAAGGGTTTCTGCTGGCAACCACACATCAGGACCGTACACATTGGTAGATTTCTCACCGGCATAGACTTCCATCCAATGGATCTTCTTATTGCCGCCGTAAGCCTTTGCCACCGCTGCATCAACAACTTTAATCATCACCGGTGTAATGTCCAAGCCAGTACCATCACCTTCAATAAACGGGATGATCGGCTGATCAGGCACATTTAAAGTCATGTCAGCATTGACGGTGATTTTTTGGCCTTCAGAAGGCACTTTGATGTGTTGATACATGGGTTGGAGTCTCCGTTGATTAGTTTGGCTAACGCTTTTTTGAAGAAAAACCTGAACGTTTTCCCAATGAAAAGACAGTTTTATTCAACAATTTTTGAATTCTAGTCTCAAATAAATTTGATTTTCTGTCAACCGATGTCAAACCAACCCCGTTACGACTAGACCTTCCAGAGATTGGGAGGAAATTTTTGAAATAACGTTATCTCAAGGAAACTGAAAAATGAACAAACTTCTCGCCGCTTTGGTTGCTGGTCTTTTTGCTGCTGGCGCATTCGCCGCTGACGCACCTGCTGCTGCACCAGCCAAAGCTGCTGCTCCAGTTGCTGCTGCCGCTCCTGCTGCTAAAGCTGCTGTTGCTGCACCTGCTGCTGCCGCTTCTGCTGCTGCACCTGCTGCCAAGACCGAAGCCAAAGTCGACGCAAAAGCAGCCAAGAAGGCCGCTGCTGCTGAAAAAGCCGCTGCTAAGAAAGCCGCTGCTGCTGAAAAAGCCGCTGCTAAGAAAGCACCTGCTGCTGACAAGGCTCCTGCCAAGAAAGCTGCTGCTTCCGCAGCTAAGTAATTAGGTAGTCAAGAAGAAATTCTTGACCATTTAAGCTTAAATGCCCGCTAACGCGGGCATTTTTTTCGTCTGAATCATTTGTATGTAAATGAAAATAGCAGAATGAATAAAATCTCAATCGGGCTTTTTGGATTGACCATCTCTCTGGTCAACGTTTGTTTTGCACAGAATTCACCGCAACTGGATTTGCAGCGAATCAAACTCTCTGCAGGTATGCACCTCATCGACACCCAGGTGGCTGCCACTCCTGAGCAAAGGGCTACCGGTCTCATGCACCGCAAAGAAATGCCTACTTCTGAAGGCATGCTCTTCATTTTTGAGCAAGCCTCCCAACAGTGTTTTTGGATGAAAAACACCTTGCTGCCGCTGACAGCTGCATTTGTTGCAGATGACGGGACTATCGTCAATCTAGCCGATATGAAGCCGCAAACGACTGATGCGCACTGCTCAACTAAACCTGTTCGTTTTGTGCTGGAAATGAACCAGGGTTGGTTTGAGAAAAAGGGAATAAAGGCCGGATTCAAGCTGGGTGGAGAATCATTTAACAGTAAGTAACGCTTCAATTTTCATAGCTAGGTTCGCACGTTTCTCCTAGCCTATCAGTGCATTCCATGTGAAAAAGCCACCTTGAAGGTGGCTTTTTCACGAGCAGAACTACTTAAGCGAAGTTTGCTTCAGCAAATCCCCAGTTCACCAACTTATCCAGATAAGTTTCGACAAACTTTTGACGCAGGTTGCGATAGTCGATGTAATAAGCGTGTTCCCACACATCGACAGTCAGCAGCGCCTTATCAGCAGTCGTCAGCGGAGTGCCCGCAGCACCCATGTTGACGATATCGACAGATCCATCAGCCTTTTTGACCAACCAGGTCCAGCCTGAGCCAAAGTTACCCACTGCAGATTTCACAAAGGCTTCTCTGAATGCGGCATAAGTTCCCCATTTCGCATTAATCGCTGCACCCAGGGCACCAGTAGGCTCGCCACCACCATTGGGCTTCATGCAATTCCAAAAGAACGTGTGATTCCAGATCTGGGCTGAATTGTTGTAGATACCACCGCTGGACTTCTTGATGATGTCCTCCAGGGACATGTTCTCGAAATCAGTGCCTTTTTGCAGGTTGTTGAGATTGACCACATAGGCGTTGTGGTGCTTGCCGTGGTGATATTCCAGGGTTTCTCGTGAATAGCTGGGAGCCAAGGCGTCAATCGCGAAAGGCAGAGCTGGCAGGGTATGTTCCATGATGACCTCGTGGGTTAGTTGATAAAAATTGCTGATTGTAGAAACTTTGCGCAAGGTCAATGTGACACGATCAAATCAACCTGCCCATCAGCAAGGGTGGCTCGAAGGGGCTGACCGATTTGGGTTTGCTTAACGCTGGTGATGGTCTGACCTTCCGGGTTGCTCAACCAGGCATAGCCCCGCTGCAGGACCAGTGTGGGGTCCAGTAAGCCCAAGCGCAATCCCGCCCGGTCCAGCCTGACTTGCTTCTGCTGCACACCGCGCGCCAGCGACTCGGGCATGCTGGACTGAATCGCTTGTAACTGCTGATTTTTCTCCTTCAAAAACTGAAGCGATGCAAACTGAAGACGTTGCGCCGTAGAAGCCAAGCGCATTCGTTGCCGGCCTACCAGCACTGAAGGTCGCCCCATGCGAGCGATCGTCAGATCAAGCCGCTGGCTATGCTGGTCAACTTGCCTAAACGCAGCATCCTGCAGGCGCCGCGCCGAAGCGTCTATTGAACTCAGCCAACTATCGCGTGGTTGCGCTACCAACTCGGCGGCAGCGGTGGGCGTCGGGGCCCTCAGGTCAGCGACGAAATCGGCAATGGTGAAGTCAGTTTCGTGACCTACGCCACTGACGATGGGCACTGGGCTTTGCGCCAGCGTTCGGGCCAACTGTTCGTCATTGAAAGCCCATAGGTCTTCCATCGCCCCCCCGCCACGAACTAGCAAAATCACATCGATGACCACTTCAACAGGCGCAGTTTTCTTTCTTGATTTATTAGCCTTTTCAGGCTCTAGCCCCCGTCCTACTTGCGTGAGCTGATATAAATTTAATAGCGATTGAATGATCTCGCCTGGCGCATTGCTGCCTTGTACCAAGGCTGGCGCGACCACCACGGGGATATGCGGTACGCGTCGTTGCAAGGCAGTCATCACATCATGCAGGGCCGCGGCTCCCAGGGAAGTTACCAGACCAATGGCACGCGGCATCACCGGCAAAGGCCGCTTTCGTGCCGCATCGAACAAGCCTTCAGACTCTAGCTTGACTTTGAGCTTGAGAAACTGCTCAAACAACGCGCCCTGCCCGGCACGACTCATGCTTTCAACAATTAACTGGAGATCACCGCGGGCCTCGTACACGCCGAGTCGCCCGCGAACTTCAACCAGCTCGCCATCACGGGGGGAAAAATCCAACAAGGTGGCAGCACGTCTAAACATGGCGCAGCGAATCTGTCCGCTTTCATCCTTCAAGGAAAAATAGCAATGACCGCTGGAGGCTCTGGAAAATCCGGTGATTTCTCCGCGCACTGCAACCGGGTTAAACCGGGCTTCCAAGGTATCCGCAATCGCACGGCAAAGCGCGCCTACTTGCCAAACTCTGGGCACAAACACTGTAGATTGGATTTCAGGCATCGTTTAATACTAATGTTTCTTCATGTGAAAAATTGGAAACGCCACGGGCTGGACGCGTCAATGAATTTGGATGTGGCGAAATTTCCCAACAATTACTATTTCATAAGCGTTTGATTTCATTCGATATTTCATTGCCTCATTGGCAAGCAATCTGTCACAACTTAATGCTGATGCGGCCGTGTGGCACTTTTAAATTATGGGCAAAGATAACTTGAACATTTCCTCACACAATATCGAGCCCTCGCATACTGAGGAAAGCAAGGTCGACTGTGCGTGGGTGATAATTAGTAAGCATTTTTTACACCCAGGAGACCTAATTTGTTTTCAATCATACAAGCCGCAGGATGGCCCATCTGGCCCCTGGTTGCCTGTTCAATTCTGGCGTTGGCGCTTGTTATTGAGCGTTTTATCAGTCTTAAGACCAGCAAAATTGCACCTCCCAAATTATTAGATGATGTGCTCAATGTATCTCGCACTTCGGTGCCGGGTCCTGATGTCGTCAGTCAACTGGAACAAAACTCGGCTTTGGGCGAGGTGCTTGCCAGTGGTTTTAGAGCGCTGAACACCAATCCACGCTGCAGCGAAGAAGAATTGCGCTCCTCTATGGAAGGCGCTGGCCGCCTCGTTGCGCACCGCCTCGAACGGTACTTGAGCGCGCTTGCCACCATTGCGTCGGCAGCGCCACTCATGGGCCTGTTTGGAACCGTGATTGGCATGATTGAGATTTTTGGTTCACAAACCTCTGCAGGTAGCGCAACGGGCGGCAATCCGGCACAACTGGCGCATGGCATTTCGATCGCACTGTACAACACCGCTTTTGGCCTTATTGTGGCGATTCCTTCCCTGATTTTCTGGCGCTATTTTCGGGCCCGTGTTGACGAGTACCTGCTGACGCTTGAGCTCGCCTCTGAACGCTTGGTGCATCACCTCAACAGCCTGAGGAAATAAGCATGAAATTCCGACACCGTGTGCGTGAAGAGCCCGAGATCAACCTGATTCCGTTCATTGACGTTCTGCTGGTGGTGCTGATTTTTTTGATGCTCTCCACCACCTACAGCAAATTCACCGAACTGCAACTCACCTTGCCCGTGGCCGATGCCGATGTGCAGCGCGATTACCCCAAAGAAGTGCTGGTCACAGTGACCAGTGAAGGCGCATATTCGGTCAATAAAGTGCCCGTGGCGGACCGAAGTATTGAAACACTGGCAGCGGCGCTACTTGATGGCGCCAAAGCGGGTAAGGAATCGGTAGTCATCATCAATGCAGATGCCAGCGCCAAGCACCAGTCAGTGGTCACGGTCATGGAAGCCGCGAGGCGTTCTGGCCTGACACAAATCACCTTTGCCACCCAATCTTCAACCCAAGCTGGGGCCAGGTAAACACATGACAACAAAAGCAACGCTATTGCTTGCGTTGCAACGTACGTTAGTGCAAGCTTGGACCCGACTAGGCTTACTTGCTTGGCTTTTGTGGCCCGTCTCTCTTATTTTTGGGCTTCTGGCAGCCCTGAGGCGTGGACTTTACAAAGTTGGACTCTATAAAACGCAAAAACTCCCGGTTCCAGTGATTGTTATCGGGAATGTAGTGGTGGGCGGTTCCGGTAAAACGCCAGTTGTCATGGCCATTGTGAAGCACCTCCATTCCTCTGGCATACAGGTTGGCGTCATTTCAAGAGGCTATGGTCGAATGGCCACAGACTGCCGCGAGGTTTTTCTTGAAAGTGCCATTCAAGATGTTGGTGACGAACCGGCCTTGATCAAACGAGCGACTTCAGCCCCTGTTTTTGTGGCATCCAGTCGTTTTGAGGCGGGATCTGCCTTATTGACTGCTTATCCCGAAACCCAAGTCGTCCTTTGCGACGATGGCTTGCAACATTTAAGCCTGCACCGCGATTTGGAGATTTGTGTATTTGATGACCGTGGCGTCGGCAATGGTTTTTTACTCCCTGCCGGGCCCTTGCGAGAGGCCTGGCCCCGATCAGCTAATCTGGTGCTGCATACCGGCGCTCAGCCTGCTTTTAGCGGCTTCAAAGCACAGCGAGCATTGGCACGACGAGCGATTCGAGCCGATGGAAGCCAAGTTGAATTGAGTCATCTGACTTTGGCACTCCCTAATGCCAAGCCACTGATGGCGGTTGCAGCCATTGCCAAACCAGAGGAATTTTTCTCTATGTTGAGGGCGCTAGGCCTGCAACTCGCTCAAACCATTGCCTTGCCAGATCACTATGATTTTAAAAGCGCATCAAGCAATGAATACATGGGCTACAACGTTATTTGTACTGAAAAAGATGCAGTTAAGCTCTGGCACAAACTGCCCACTGCGCTTGCCGTACCACTTGAATTCACGCCTGAACCGGCCTTCTTTGCCAAGCTGGACAATTTAATGTCACCTTTACTGGCAAGCCCATAAAGCAACGCTATCATCCCGCCATGGACACACGATTACTTGAACTTCTGGTTTGCCCGGTCACCAAAGGACCGCTTGAATTCAACCGCGAAAAACAGGAACTGAGCTCGCGTAGCGCTCGACTGGCTTACCCGGTGCGCGATGGCATTCCAATTTTGCTTGAGAGCGAGGCGCGCACGCTGACCGATGAGGAACTCGGACTTTGAGCTTCACCGTTCTCATTCCGGCCCGATTGGGGTCGACCCGGTTACCGAACAAACCCCTGGCGGACATCGGGGGGGCGCCGATGGTGGTGCGCGTCGCTCAGCGCGTTTTATCCCTCAGAACCTTAACTGGCAAAGTGCGAGTTGTTGTTGCAGCCGATAGCACCGAGATCGTGACTGCTTGCCAGGCCCATGGGATTGAATGTCTACTGACTCGCAACGATCACCCCTCCGGCAGTGATCGACTCGCAGAGGCTTGCCATATTTTGGGGCTTACTGACGATGAAATTGTGGTGAATGTACAAGGTGATGAACCCCTGATGGACCCAGCCTTAGTGAGCCAAGTGGCAAAGTTACTCATCGATCAGCCTCAAGCCAGCATGAGCACGGCAGCCCATGCGATTGACGCCATGGCTGACTTTGCCAACCCTAATGTTGTCAAAGTTGTGCTTGACGCTAAGGGACTGGCACTTTACTTCAGCCGAGCACCCATCCCGCACGCAAGAGATAAGCCCGATTCGCTACCCCAGCCAGCGCCATTGCGTCACATTGGCATCTACGGTTACCGAGTTGGATTTTTACGCCAATTTCCAACACTGTCACAAGCCCCGTTCGAAATCTCAGAATCCCTGGAACAATTACGAGCTCTTTGGCATGGCCACCGAATTGCAGTTCACATCTGTCAGCACGCACCCGGCCCGGGCGTGGACACACTTGAAGACCTGGAACGGGTCCGCCGGCTCTTTGTAGCGTAAGTGTCCGAACGTAAGCCAGTCAGAAGCTGTGCCGTGCTATTCTTGAATGAAATTAAGCATTTCGATTGGCCTGAAAAAAGCCTAGGCATTGCTACCGATTTTCATTAAATCCAAGGACGACATCCATGAGACTCATTCTGTTAGGCGCACCAGGCGCTGGCAAAGGCACACAAGCCACTTTCATCTGCCAAAAATATGGCATTCCTCAAATTTCAACAGGTGACATGTTGCGCGCTGCCGTTAAGGCAGGTTCCCCCCTGGGAATTGAAGCCAAAAAAGTCATGGATGCAGGCGGCTTGGTCAGCGACGACCTGATCATCAATCTGGTGAAAGAACGCATCACTCAGTCCGACTGCGCAGAGGGCTTTCTTTTTGATGGTTTTCCCCGCACGATCCCGCAAGCTGACGCCATGAAAGCTGCTGGCGTCAAACTCGATTACGTGTTGGAAATTGATGTGCCGTTTGACGCCATCGTTGAACGTATGAGCGGTCGCCGTTCACACGCAGCCTCAGGGCGCACCTACCATGTCAAGTTCAACCCACCGAAAGTGGCCGGCGTAGACGATGTCACGGGTGAAGCACTGATTCAACGTGCCGACGACCAGGAAGAAACTGTTATCAAGCGCTTGGACGTCTACAGCGCTCAAACTCGCCCCTTGGTGGATTACTACTCCAATTGGGCCAAAAACGATCAAGTCTCGGCACCCAAGTACCGTGCCATCAGCGGCACTGGTAGCGTAGATGAGATCAAGGCCAGAGCATTTGAGGCTCTTGCTGGTTAAGTCATTCGACCGGATTCCCGAGGTTTAAAAATCATCGCTGCCCTACTGAATTAGATTTAGTTCAGTAGCGCCAGCATCAAAGCTACCCTTGCCTTTACTGGCGAAAGCCCTTGAGAATCAGGAAACGGGCCGCTCGATTTTGGCAAAATTCGTCCAAGGCAACAACGTGTTGCCAAGACAACTTTTATGCCAGCATTTTGGGCGCTGATCAGCGATGCTTCCAAATCGCTATGCACGGTCCCATTGCCTGTGGTGGCAACGACCAATCCAAGCACCGGCGCAATATCCCTCCCGAAGGAGTGATCCTTGGAAACGATTGCATCAACAAGTGCACCACTTACCCCAGCGTAGTTCATCACAATCTCAACCCTTGGCAATGCATCGACCTTAGCTATTTTATTTATAGTGTCTTCTGAAGATTCTACGGGGGCTAGAGGCCAATTTTTTACCAAACGAACGACTCCTTCCTCGACAAAGCCCAAAGGTCCTGCATCACCTGAACTAAACGCATCCAATCGATAAGGATGTACCTTTTGTACATCAACCGCCCCATGAAGTGTGCCGGCACATACCACCACGACCCCAAATGCTCCTGGCGTGAGGGCCACCACGACAGCATCAATGATATTTTGGGGTCCGTCTGGTGCCATGCTTGATGCAGGACGCATCGCGCAGGTCAATACAACAGGCTTAAGCGCGAGTTGCTGCGCGGGCAATACGGCATGCAAAAAGAAGGCAGTTTCTTCAAGAGTATCTGTTCCATGAGTAATAACAATGCCCTGTACATCGGGTTGGCTCAAGAAAAAATTCACCCGCTCTGCCAGTTTTTTCCAAACCAGAAAACTCATGTCTTTACTATCTAGTTGCGCAACTTGCTCAGATATCAGTAGGAAATTAGCGGTTATGAACGCCAACCCAGGGACTTTCTCAAGAAGTTGAGCTACACCCACCTGAGCGGCCTTGTACCCAATGTTGTCTGAATTAGATTCAGCAAGACCGGCCATCGTGCCACCAGTGCCCAACACAATAATTTTTTTATTAATTTCGCTAGAAGTCACTTGCTAACTTTCAAAAACTGGTTAAAAATACAGTTACTGTATATTAAAACAGTGTGTATAGACTAACAGCAAAGATTATCCTACTCAATAAGGAGTTGCCATGCTTGAAAGACCCAAACTCACAGCCCGTCAGCAGCAGATTCTGGACCTCATCAAGAGTGCGATATCTCGCACCGGGGCTCCACCTACAAGAGCCGAGATTGCTGCGGAACTAGGATTCAAATCTGCCAATGCGGCCGAAGAGCACTTACAGGCACTGGCTCGGAAGGGTGTCATTGAACTGATAAGTGGAACTTCACGCGGAATACGTATTAAAAGCGATGATCTCCGCTCGATCAATGAGTCACGTAGCAAACAATATTCACTTTCGACATCAGGTACATCCCAATTTTCTCTTCCACTGATTGGTCGTGTAGCAGCGGGCTCACCGATTCTCGCCCAAGAACATATCGAGCAAACCTATTTCCTAGAAAACAGTCTATTTCAGCATAAGCCTGACTATTTACTTAAGGTACGCGGCATGTCAATGCGTGATGTGGGCATCATGGATGGTGACCTTCTTGCGGTGCAATCTACCAAAGATGCAAAAAATGGGCAAATAGTAGTCGCTCGTTTGGGCGATGAGGTGACCGTCAAACGTTTTCGCCGAAATAACAACGTAATTGAGCTTCACCCAGAAAACCCTGATTACCAAACAATCATTGTTGAACCTGGTGATTCCTTTGAAATTGAAGGTCTCGCCGTTGGATTAATCCGCAACACTATGCTGATGTAAGCGTCAAAAGAAAGGTACCCAATGAGCATCGCACTTTTTGTTATTCCTGAATTATTGGCGCCCATTCAAGGTCTTTGGCGCTGGTTGATGCCTTCTACGTCCACAGGGAACTCTTTACCATCGGCTAGACAAGAAATCAATCATGAGTTTGCTATTCAAACCAGATCAGCTAACACCCAAAGGCACGAGCATCAAACTTTAACTGGAGCATCTTTCAATAGACCTTTGAGAGTCGTTCGAATACTTGAAGCCGATCACATTCCCTCTAATGTTGGAAGAATGAAAATCTCTGGCCGCATGGCTGACGTATGTGCTGAACTTGATCGCCTTGCTGCAAGGGAAACAGCGCTGCATTAAAAAAATTTGTTGAAACAACTGATTACAGCAGGAAGTTTGCGTATTTTCTGATTCAGAATAAATGCCAAGGCACAATGTCACACTATGAATATAGTGATTTTGGATGATTACCAGGATGCCGTTCGAAAACTTGATTGTGCCGTCCGACTTGAGCCCTACCAAGCCAAGGTCTATACCAATACAGTCAAAGGTTTGGGGCAGTTATCAGTCCGACTGAAAGATGCAGACGTCATTGTTTTGAACCGCGAACGTACGCATATACCGCGTCAGCTCATCGAGAAGCTTCCTAAGCTCAAGCTTATAGTGCAAACTGGACGTGTTGGTCCACATATAGATGTGATGGCCTGTACTGAACGTGGTATTGCCGTGGCCGAGGGATCCGGCTCACCCGATGCACCGGCAGAATTGACATGGGCTCTGATCATGGCTGCCACACGTCGCCTTCCTCAGTATATTGGGAACCTAAAGCATGCGGCGTGGCAACAGTCTGGCTTGAAGTCAAGCTCAATGCCTCCCAACTTTGGTTTGGGAACCATTCTTAAAGGTAAAACCATCGGCATTTGGGGATATGGAAAGATCGGCCAGCTGGTGGCGAGTTACGGTAAAGCTTTTGGCATGAATGTGCTCGTTTGGGGTAGGGCACCATCAAGGGAAAGAGCTATTCTGGATGGCTTTCAAGCAGCACTTAGCAAAGATGATTTTTTCAGTCAATGCGATGTCCTGTCACTACACCTACGTCTCGAGGATGAAACCCGCGGCGTTGTCAAACTTGACGACTTGACCAGAATGAAGCCAACGGCCCTTTTGGTCAATACTTCGCGTGCCGAATTGATTGAACCTGATGCATTGATCTGCGCACTTAACCGCGGCAGACCCGGATTGGCGGCCTTGGATGTATTCGAGACCGAACCCATACTGCAAGGTCATGCATTGCTTAGATTGGAAAACTGTATCTGCACACCTCATATTGGATATGTAGAGCAAGACAGTTATGAGATGTACTTTGGCGCAGCATTTGACAACATCATCAATTTCATCAAAGGCACTCCAACCAATATCGTCAACCCCGGCGCTTTACAAGTTCGCAGATAAGGTTACTGATATTTAAAGGTTTGTAACTGTCAGTGGCTTTTTAAACCAAAAAATCACCAAGGTGCTTTGGAAAAACCAGACCAGAGTTCATTGAGATCAGTGAAATTCCATTTAGTGGGGTCTTCGCGACCAGCAATTTTTTCTGTATTGTCTGGGCGTGATAAATCAATTACCTGCGGCGTGATTCGCATATCAGATTTTGTCGAGAAAAAGACTTTCACACTTGGCGTTGTTAACGACTTGCCCGTCTGCTCCATCACAACTCCAATACGCCCGGAAGTTAGACGAACAAGTGAACCTACAGGGTAAATCCCCATGCTCTTGACGAAAGCTTGAAAAACTCTTGGATCGAAGTGTCCATTTGTCCACTCTGCCATTTTGCGTAATGACTCAGCGGGGTCCCAGCCCGACTTGTAGGGTCTGTTTGATGTGATTGCGTCATAAACATCACAGACCGCACCCATCTTGGCATACAGACTTATTGATTCATCCTTCATGCCTTTCGGATAGCCAGAACCATCTGTTTTTTCATGGTGATGAAGACAAACATCCAGCACCATGGGATCCACATTGGTGCTACCCAGCAACATTTTGTACCCTTCATCTGGATGACTCTTGATGATAGAAAACTCTGCATCGGTGAGTTTTCCAGGTTTATTCAATACATCCATTGGCATAAGCGCCTTACCCAAATCATGCATAAGCCCTGCTAAACCAGCTGATCGTGTTTGTGTCTCATCAAACCCTAATTGTTTGGCTAATGCGACCATCATGGCGCAAACAGCTACAGAGTGCATGTAGGTGTAGTCATCCACTTTTTTTAGCCGCGCTAGACTAATCAAGGCACCTGGATTGCGAGCAACTGAATCTGATATCTCTTCAACCAATTGTCGAGCTCCGCCCACGTCGACTGTGTTGCCCATCCGAGCTTCCTCAAACATGGAGACTACAGCTTGCTTAGCTTGTAGACATATTTTGGTGGCACGTTCAATTTCAACTGCAGCAGTGACAGGCGCAACATGTCTATTACCTTCTGATGCCACTTTTAAGTCCGACTCAACTTTAGCCTCGGATTCAGCCTCAGAAACAGCTAATTCACCAACTGCAACATCCAGGCCTTGAGCGCAATCAATCCAGACCTCTTTGATACTACTGGCTAGCACTGCATCAATGTCTTTTGGATCAGTCAAGATGAATGAAGTGCGCCAAAATGGATGCTCCATCCAAGAACCACAAAATTCCTTGAGATGCATCCCAAGCACGAGCTGATTGACACTTATTTTTTTAAGCATTTATCTGTGAGTATCAATTCAGTTTGCAAAACAGCTTATTTAGAAAAAAGTGAGTGTCACCCGAGTTAGTGCAAATGCTTGGGTTTACGCCCTCCACCGTGTCCCACTCCACCATGACCACCCCCTGAGCCACGGGGAGGCTTTCCAAGTTGCAGCGAACTTACTAAATCATCAAATCTTTGACTGAATAACTTATCAATTTCAGCAACAACCCCACCAAGTTCAGCACCATCGAAATGCCGCTCCATCATGTTGATGACATCTTGTACTAATAAGTCACGTTGTACTTGCATGATGGCAGCCGGATCCGGGCCAACAAAAAGCATTACAAAATCATCACGCGATTCTGCTTCAGATTCTTCGTCTTCATCGTCAAACTCAGCATCATAAAAGGTTACCTCAATGGCAGCACCGGCTTGGGCAAGGTCATTGAGATTCATACACATTTCATCTAGTACTTGCCGAAAATCATCGTCACCAGATACGGTCCAACACATCTGCAACAAGTGTTCTTTCTCATCAAATTTAATACCGGGTTCATCTTCGTAAGAACTGACAGCGGCATCAGCTAATGAGCGAGCGCCAGCATACTTCCACAAAGGTTTGAGGGCTTCTTGTAACTGCTCAAAAACGACATCAGATCGCAAAGACAACTGACCATGAACATGAATCTCAAAAGGAGCGTTATAGCGTGTCATGAAATTTATATGTAAATGAGGTCAAGAGAAAACATCAATTTTAAAAAGGACCACGACAGTATTAAACCTCACATGAAAATTTTTTGAGTGCCCTAAACATGTCAATTCTGACATGTCATATTCATTGTGACACCGGTTTGAGACATCATACGAAAATGATGAGTATCACCAGATACGAAAGTACGATCTGGAACTGAAATCAAAGGACCTCAATGAGATGACATTTCGAGAATAAAAACAAAAGGGTTAGCAAGTATTAACCTGCTAACCCTTGAATTATTTGGTCGGTGTGAAAGGATTCGAACCTTCGACCCCTTGCACCCCATCTTAGTATTCACAAACACCATTGGACAACCGAAGACAACGTTATACGAACTATTTTCAATAAAATCAACATGTTATGAAACCGCATTGTACAAGGTCGTCCATTAAGATACACTGACTTCCACAAAGTGGTTTACCCCTTGGTTTACCCTTCAAACCAACCATCGGGGAAATCATGAAAAGAACGATCGGCCAATTGCCTACAGCCAAGAACAAACTGAGCAGCAATCAGAATGATACGGGCGTAGCCGGCGCAGATGGTTCACGTGCGGAAAAAGTGGATTCGAAGTCAGTTCCGAAATGGGATCCGAAGCGATTGGCAGCCATCCCCGCTGAATGGGTTGGAGATCACATCAATGACGGAGAGGGGCTCTACGGCTACATACAAGTCAGCTTAAAAGGTGCCGTATCCGTCAAGTACCGCTATGCCTTCAAATGGAAAACACAGAATAAGTGGTATGGGTGCGGCTCTTGGCCCAAGAATGATTTGGCAACCATCCGGTCAAGACGCAGGGAGGCTGCAAATTTGCTGGACGGGGGTATCAACCCAATTGACCACAAAAAAGCTCAAAAAATCACCAATCAGGCGAAGGTCGACGAAATCAATGCGCAAGCGGTCATCGCAAGCAATGAAAACAAGACATTTCTTGACATGTACTCCGATTGGATAGATCACGGAGTAACGAGGAAGAACAGCAACGCCGAAATTGCGAGGTCTTTTGAAAAAGATGTCCTACCAAAATTGCGAGATATCCCGGTGAAAGCTCTAACGGAAAAGAACATGCGGGAAGTTCTGTCCGTAATGGCTGCACGCGACGTTGGCCGATCCACCGTGTTGAGGTACAAAGACCTAGTACAACTCTTCAATTGGGCTCAACGGCGCCCGCCATACCGAAAATTGCTGGCCGAAGGAAATCCGATGGATTTGATCGAAATCAAAAATATTCTGCCAGAAGATTTTGACCCGAATGCAGCGCGCGAGAGGATACTTTCTTCCAACGATATTCGGGAACTAAGGAGTGTCTTTACAACAATGGCCTCAACCTATGAGGCCACCCCAGCCGGTAAAAAATATGGGGTTTCGCGCCCGTTGAAGAAGGAAAACCAGATCGCTTTGTGGATTTGCCTGTCAACAATGTGCCGGATTGGCGAACTGCTGATGACCCAATGGAAGGATGTAGACCTGAAAGATGGAATCTGGTTCGTCCCAAAGGAAAACGTCAAGGGAAGCAGGGGGAAAAAAAAGAGCCAGACGGTTGCGCTTTCCTCCTTTGCATTGGCTCAGTTTAAGGAGCTGCATACCCTCACGGGATCAACTCCTTTTTGCTTCCCCAACGCAAAGAGGGAAAACCACGTAGACCTGAAGTCGATCTCAAAAATCGTTGGCGATTGTCAAGTCATGTTCAAGAAACAGAAAAAACCAATTAAGGGAAGGCGAAACGACAATAGCTTGGTGCTAAATGGCGGAGTGGAAGGCAATTGGACTCCACACGATCTGCGCCGCACGGGTTCCACGATGTTGCAATCCTTGGGCGAAGACACCGACATGATTGACCGCTGTCAAAACCACGTAATTGACGAACCCAAGATACGCAAGCACTACATGCATTACAAATATTTCAATCAAAAGAAGCAGATTTGGGCGCAACTTGGCTTTGCGATTGAAAACATTTTTGCTGGTGGTCCGGACTGGGAAGCAGCTTACCAATAGACAGTATTTTGAGCGTCTTGTTTGGAGGGCTCTCTCAGTCCCTTTTACGGCATGACCATCGTTATTACGCTGGTCACAGTGCCGCTGATACCTAGGCCGCACAGATTTAAATCCTACAACTTGACAGTCCGTCACCGGTAGCTCTGCTAACAACTTAGTAAATCCAGTATTGCCCCGATGAGTAATGCCTAGGACCACCTTCATCCCAGGAATGATTCGAGTTTGAAAATCCCGCTATTTCGATGAAATCTTTATCAGCCACTCCCCAGCCATTTCGACGCAAGGCATCCCTCGCCTCTCGTCGCAGTTGGTAATCCAGCTTGTCAAACACTCTGCCATGGTCATCCATGAACCAAATGCGCACTCCGCCCGCGGGCAAATTGTCAATGGCAGCCCAGGATTGATTCAGCATTCCAAATACCTTTACCCAAAGGGTTGGACTATGTACCGTGATGCTTTGCCCTTGGCTAAGGGCATCCTCCTCCAGATCCCTCGACTGGATAAGTGGCTGCTTCAGAGCGTCATTCGGCACGCGGGACTGAACCTCTGCGGAAACACCGTACTTAAATTCAGCGCCAGCCCTCGCAAGAAGTTCAAACACTCGGCCATCGTCAGAGGCTTCAGTTCTACCAGACAGCTGTGCAATCCATGCATCTGGGAGTGCAGCGAGTCCATGTAACGCTCCAACAGCAGCACCCACAATTGCCGCGATAGTGTCGTTATCCTTTGTGTCGTTCACTGCAGACAATATCGCCGCCCTGGGGTCGCTACCATGGCGCGCAAGGATATAGAGCGCTGAAGGCACTGTTTCTAGCAAATACGCGCCGGAATGCCATTCAGAACAGGCTTCCAGTACGGGACGTTTCTGTTCAATTGCGGGTAATACATACTGCTTTAGCAACTGCGACAGTGTTCCAGAAAAACCTATCGGATGACCTGCGCGCGGTTGGTAGTCCTGGTCCGACTCAATGCATTCGCACGTTTCAATAAACGTCGTAATCCACCAAGCTGGCTCAGGTGCCGTAGACATTCCCAAGAGCTTCCACAACAAATCCACAAAGGCGACGCAGGACACATTGGAAAGTGCATCATCGTGAGTTAGATGCGCGGCAAGCAGCGTATCACTCCACAAATTGCAACTTGGTTCTTTCAAATACGGTATCAGCACTGGCGCAATGCGCATTAAGGCGCCATTGCCTGCAGACGGGGCTCCCGAATGTCTCCATGACGTGCCTGCCTTGAACTTACTCAAAAATTTCCTTACAGATTTACCAATACCAAATATTCTTCTCCGGGAAAACGCCAATCCAAGATATTGCGGCTCAAGGCACCCATTCGCTATCAACTGCTCCAGCGTCCAGAATGCCATCTGAGTGTCATCAGACGGCAAACCAATGCATTGCCCATTCGCGTGGCGGTTTGGCAGGTAATTCTCAATATATCCGTACCGATTCCTGCGCTCATCGGGCATAAGGGATTCTGACGAATTGCCCAATGAATCTCCCACTGCCAAGCCAAGCAGCATCCCCTCGACCTTATCGGTTAAATTGACCTGATCCGACAATGGCACAGGTGACGCGGCGAGCCAATCAGTCCAGCGAACCTTCAACACTCCAGATTGAGCAAGCGCGCGGGCTTCGAAATACTTATCTTGATAGGTTCTATACGTCACAAAAATCATCCTCTCCGTGCTTAGTCGATAACTAGCGAAACTGCCATATATTTAATGACCGCGATTGCGTTATCTCGCAACCTTTCCAGTAATTTGCAACAGCGGTGCAAGTTCAATGGATTTCATACGAGGTGGCATCGATCTTTTTTCAAGAGCTTCCACGGCGCGCTGTAGAGCCTCGTATCTCTGTCGCTTGTTCCCACCGT